>JAAYRH010000191.1 GCA_012518835.1 Aeromonadales bacterium
ACAAGTTTGCTTTTGATGAGCTAAAAATTGATCGCAGTTTTATGGTAGAAGCCAGTAACAATGAGCGGGCATTATTATTGTTAAAAACCGTGGTGCAATTAGCACAACAATTGTCGTTAAGTTTAGTGATTGAAGGGGTAGAAACCCAAGCGCAATTAGATTTATTAGCTGATTTTGGCCCTTTAACGGTACAGGGTTATTACTTTTATAAACCCTTATCGGTAAAAGATATTACCCAGCTATTTATCACCAAACAACATAAACACAGCCTCTACGACTAGGCGAACGCTTGCTCTCGATGGTGACTGTGGTCATTGCGAGCGCAGCGATCCATATTACTGATGGCACTAGGTTAACTCTAGATTGCCGCGTCGCTGCGCTCCTCGCAATGACCCCTTTTTTGCCACGGAATCCACGGTAAAAGAGCAATGTTGAGGGTTGAGTGGTGAGTGAAAAAATTAAAAATTTAACATTAAAAATTCAACATTGCTTTTTGTAGGCAAATATTTACTCTCGCATGATGCCGCAGGCGTAAGCACTAAATTATAATGAGTCAAAATAATCTTTAGGTACCCATTCAACTAGGTCGTTGGCTAATTCATCAGCGATGGTTTTTGCTAATGACTGCTCATGAAATTTTACCTGATAGGGCGCAAGGCTGAGACTAATTTCGGGCGGGGCGGCATTAAGCCCTTTGCTATTAAAAGGCACGTTAGGATAATCATCCAGTAATTGCGCTACGCTAGGTACGACTATTTCCCCGTGCTCAAGACCGGTAAAATGCGCCCTACCGGACTTAGGGGCAGCTAGTTCAATACAGCGAATAGGGCCAAAGGGGCTGGGTAGCGGCGCATAAAGCGAAAAGGTAATAATAGGGCGACCGCCAATCATGCCTTCAACTAAGGTTAGGCCAAAGCGGGCTAGAGAGTCGCGTTTTTCTAAGTATTCGCTCTTGCTCGCGGCGCGATAACAAATATGATCCATTTCGCCCAAGGTGACGGGCAATCCTGCTTGTTTAAGTCCGCTTGCGAGCCTAGTAACAAACTCGTCTACATTGCCAAGTAGGCTGTTTAGCTCGGGCATGGGCTTACCATTTACGTTTGGGTTCAAATAATACATCTAGATCGGATTTTTCTTTTTCTTTGGCGCGGGCTTGTTGCTCTTGCTCAATTTGCTGCTTACTTGAGCTTATTTCTTCGAGCTTTTGCTGCAGCTTGTCGGCAATGTTAGTTAACTGCTCGTCTTTATCGGTGACTTTATCAACTACCGCTATGCCTTTAGTCAGAAACTGCTGCGCAAGATGTAAGTCGTTATTGCTCAGTGCTTGTGTAGTGCGCTTTATTAGATTCATTAAGTTAATTTTTAAGCGCATTAGCTCAAGACGTCGGTCTTCGTTAACCAACACCTGATTATTTACTTTGCCTTTGTTATGTTCAATGCGCAGCACCGTACGTAGGCGCTTTACTAATTGCAGTAGCTGAATAGCATGGCGATCAGATTCTGGCGGCGTTAGGTTATTAGAGCTATTTTGTGGCTGTTCACTTGATGCTGCTATTTGCTGCTTGATATTGGCAATACGGGTTTGAATTTGCGGGTTTTTGGGATCTTGCTGCTGCATAATTTGCAGGCTAGAAAGAATGCGCTGATAAAGCACTAACACCAGTGCTTTACTAAAAGGTAATTGACTGGCATTAAGCAAGAGCTCATCGGTTTCATTAATTATATTTTTATGCCGAAGCATAAGGGTGCGCTTTTCTGCTTCTTGCTGGTGTCGATATTGCTGCAAAATATTGTAGATAATGACCAACAATAGCAGGGCGCCTATAGCGATGAGGATCAGGGTCAAGATCATATATCGGCGACTCAGTAGAGGTTAAAATTAAGGGTAAATGTTACCCCAGCCCGAACACTTTAGCGAACTTAACCGCACGTTATTGGTTCACTTCAACAAGAATTTGATTATAACTTAAAGTTCTTAATAATTGCTAATTAGGATCTTTTTATGAGCTCTGGTAAGATTTAACTCTCTTTGCCCTCCTTAAACGTGAGCTTTCTATGAAACTGCAGCAGTTACGCTATATAGTTGAAATTACTAACAATAACTTAAATGTCTCTGCCACTGCGCAAAGCTTGTTTACTTCTCAGCCGGGGATCAGTAAGCAAGTACGCTTGCTAGAAGATGAGCTGGGTGTGCAAATTTTTGAGCGCACTGGTAAGCATTTAAGCCAAGTGACGCCTGCGGGCAAAGACATCATTCGTATTTCGAGCGAAATTTTAGGCAAAGTAGAAAGTATTAAAGCGGTGGCAAGCCAACACACCCACCCCGATCAGGGCAGTTTAAATATCTCGACCACCCACACTCAAGCGCGTTATGCGCTCCCCGAGGTGATCACCGACTTTATTGAACGCTACCCTAAAGTATCTTTGCATATGCACCAAGGCACACCGATACAAATTAGTGAGTCGGTAGCCAAGGGCGCATCGGACTTTGCCATTGCCACCGAGGCCATGCACTTATATCAAGACTTAATTATGCTGCCGTGTTATCACTGGAATCGCTGTATTTTAGTGCCTAAAGATCACCCGTTAGCGAGTATATCTCAGCCCAGCATTGCTGACTTGGCTGAATATTCGCTGGTGACGTATGTGTTTGGTTTTACCGGTCGCTCTGAGCTAGACACCGCGTTTAATAAGGCGGGTTTTGAGCCTAAGGTGGTTTTTACCGCCACCGATGCCGATGTCATTAAAACCTATGTTCGTTTAGGCATTGGTATTGGAGTGCTAGCCAGTATGGCCATTGATACCGAGCACGACAGCGATTTAGTGGCTATTGATGCCAGCCATTTATTTAGCTCCAGCACCACTAAAATTGGCTTTAGAAAAGGTACTTTTTTGCGTAGCTATATGTATGACTTTATGGAGCGCTTTGCGCCGCACCTCACTCGTGATCGGGTGGATAAAGCCATTGCCCTGAAAACGGCTGAAGAGCGCGATGCCTTGTTTGATGATGTGGTATTACCGTCTCGCTAAACGCAGCTGCTCACACAAAGATACCGAGTTGCCCTGCAAAAATAACGCTGGCAACTAGGCTTAAGGCTGATAACGACTTCTTAGTGAGGGCGCTATGCAGCCTAAGCCCGATATTAATGCCAACGTTTTATTAGCGACGTTTTCGCCGTCGACTCAGTTACGACTCATTCCCTACCTTGAGCCTGTTATATGTAAGCAGGGGCAGTGGCTACAAGATACTCACGAAAAGCTGCGCTATGTGTATTTTCCTGTCGATACGCTGGTGGCTGTGGTCGGGGTATTGAGCAACAGTAAAACCACCGCGCTGAATTTGGTAGGGCAAGAAGGCATGCTAGGTAGCACGGTGCTTTTAGGATCCCGCCTTAGTCATCACCGCACCCTAGTACAGCAAGCGGGGCGAGCTTATCGGCTGCCTAGTGGGTTGTTTAAAGAAGTCGTTAGCCAAGATAATGCACTGCAACTGCACTTGCTGCGTTATCTGCACCGCCAGTTACTGAGTATTGCACAAAGTGCGATTTGTTACCGCCATCATTATTTAGAGCAACAGGTGTGCCACTGGTTGTTGTTATCGTTAGATAGAGTCAATGGCTCAAGCTTGTATTTAACCCACGATTTTATGGCCAGCCTACTTGGTGTGCGCCGAGAAGGGGTGACTGTAGTAGCGGGAAAACTGCAGCAGCTAGAGTTGATCGAATATAAACGAGGTCATATTAGCGTATTAAATCGACACGGTTTAGAGCAGCTGAGCTGTGAATGTTATCAAGTGATAAGAAAAGCCACGGTAAACTTAGAA
>JAAYRH010000192.1 GCA_012518835.1 Aeromonadales bacterium
CTTGCCCAGCTCTTTCTTGGCGCTATTTCACTTCCACACCTTGGGCTTGTAAGTCTGCATGGTAAGACGAGCGGACGAAGGGGCCACAGGCGGCGTGGGTAAAGCCAATACTATCGGCAATTACTTTTAGCTCATCAAACTCCGCTGGCGGCACATAGCGCTTAACAGGCAGGTGATGGCGGCTGGGCTGTAAGTATTGCCCCAGTGTTAGCATGGTGACGTTATGTGCGCGTAGATCGTGTAAGACTTCGGCAATTTCTTCATTCGTTTCACCGAGCCCCATCATTAAGCCCGATTTGGTTGCTACTTGAGGGTGCATTTCTTTAAAGCGACGCAGCAGTTCTAATGACCATTTATAGTCAGCACCAGGGCGAGCCATGCGATATAAACGCGGTGCGGTTTCTAAGTTGTGGTTAAACACATCGGGGGGCGTGTCTTTAAAGATCTCGAGCGCCGTGTCCATGCGACCACGAAAATCCGGCGTTAAAATTTCAATTTTAGTGTTCGGACTTTGTTCGCGAATGGCTTTTATACAATCTACAAAGTGTTGCGCACCGCCGTCGCGCAGATCGTCTCTGTCCACCGAGGTGATCACCACGTATTTTAAACCCAGTTGCTTAATGGTACTGGCCAGTTTAGTCGGCTCTTCTGGATCGACGGGCAGCGGGCGGCCATGGGCGACGTCACAGAAGGGGCAGCGTCGGGTACAAATGGCCCCTAAAATCATAAAGGTGGCGGTGCCATGGTTAAAGCATTCCGGTAGGTTAGGGCATGAGGCCTCTTCACATACCGAGTGCAGATTGTTCTCGCGCATAATGCTTTTTAGTTCCTGTATGCGCTGGCTGCTAGGAGGAAGTTTAATTTTCATCCAGTCGGGTTTGCGCAGCACTTCTTCGTCTGGCGCAGGCATATATTTTACAGGGATCAGAGCCATTTTATCGGCGTCACGTAATTTTACGCCTGGCTCAACGCGTACAGGTTTGTTCATAGTTTCAGCTTCTCGGTCGTGTAATGAAGAGAATGATAGCCTAACTGCTCTGCCAGCAAAGGTATCAATCGAGACTGAGCTTCTTCAAGATGCTCAGGGCCACCTAAGGCACTGGTTTGGGTCATGGCCATGCCGGCATAACCGCAAGGGTTGATACGCAAAAAAGGCGCTAAATCCATATTAACGTTAAGCGCCAAACCATGAAAAGAGCAACCACGGCGTATTCGTAGGCCAAGGGAAGCAATTTTGTTATCGGCCACATACACACCCGGCGCGTCGGCTTTGGCATAGCCGTTAATATTATAGTCGGCCAGTAGTGCTATGATGGCATTTTCCATGCTGGTAACCAGATGGCGCACACTGAGTTTTCGGCGTCGCACGTCTAATAAGACATAGATAATTAACTGTCCAGGACCATGATAAGTCACCTGGCCACCGCGATCGGATTGCACCAACGGAATATCGCCTAAATCCAGAATATGCTCGGTTTTGCCTGCTTGCCCTTGGGTAAATACCGGACAGTGCTCTACTAACCATAGCTCGTCACCGGTGCTGGCATCTCTTTGATCGGTAAAGGCTTGCATGGCATGCCATACGCCTTCGTAAGAGGCTTGCCCCCAATCGCGTATGGTTAAGGTGTCGTGTTGCGTATCGTCGGCCATAAGATTTCCTAAAGAACGTATTTAACCAGCTCTATTTCACCTAAGGCCGTATATAGCGTTTCAATTTGTTCTTTACTGTGTACGGTCACCAATACCGATACCGCATGATAAGTCCCTTTGCTACTGGGGCGCACGGTGGGCACATAGTCGCCCGGTGCATGCTCTTGTAGCACCGCTACAACCATATCGGGCAGTTGTTCGTCGGCTAGGCCTAATACTTTAAAAGGAAACTCACAGGGGAATTCGAGCAGCTCGTCAAATTTGGTATTTAGTTTGCTAGTCATGGCAACCTTCAGCGGTTAAATAAGTAAAGATGGGAAAACAATTCCAACCTAGATCACATTTCTACCATAAAATGGCGCGCGCTTAAACCGCTAACCAGTAGGGGTAAAGGGCAAAGCCGATAAAAATGAGCATTAAAAAAGCCGGAAGTAAGTACTTCCGGCAGGCAATAAGGTCGTTATTAAGGTGTGATTAACTAAATAGGCCTTTTACGAATAATTTTACATGGTCGATCATGCGGCTAAAAAAGCCACCTTGTTCGACTTCTTCTAAGGTCACTAAGGGCACAGTAGACACTTCTTTACCGTCGAGCTTTAAATGCACGGTGCCCACTTGCTCACCTTTAGCCAGCGGCGCGCGTAAGGCGTTGTCGAGGGTAAAGTCAGCTTCTAAACTCTGTGACTGGCCCCGGGGGATGGTCACCGCTACGGCTTTATCTACGCCAAGTGCAATGGTGCTTTTATCGCCCATCCACACTTGTTGGTCAATCAACTTAGTGTTGGCCTCGTAGGGGGTTAAAGTTTGGTAAAAGCGAAAACCATAAGTGAGCAATTTTTTGCTTTCTGCCGCGCGCACTCGTTCGCTGCTAGCACCGATGACCACCGCAATCAGACGCATATCGTCTTTATGGGCGGACGACACTAAGTTATAGCCTACCGCATCCACATGGCCGGTTTTCATACCGTCGACTTGTAAGGACTTATCCCACAATAAGGTGTTGCGGTTATGCTGGGTAATGCCATTAAAGGTAAAGGATTTTTCTGAATAAATTTTATATTCTTCTGGCACATCGCGGATCAAGGCTTGACCTAGCAGTGCCATATCGTAAGCGGTGGTATACATATCGTCGCTATGCAACCCGTGAGGGGTGACAAAGTGACTGTTAGTCATGCCTAAGCGGGCCGCCCAGGCGTTCATCAGATCGGCAAAAGAGTTAACGCTGCCGGCTAAGTGCTCGGCAATAGCCACGGTGGCATCGTTACCCGATTGAATAATAATGCCACGGTTTAGGTCTTCGACACTGACTTCTTTGCCGACTTCTAAAAACATCACCGAAGAGCCGGGGAAGTTTTGTGCCCATGCTGCTTCACTAATGGTGACCATATCATCGCGGCGCACCTTACCTTCTTCGATGGCCTGGCCCAAAATATAGGAGGTCATCATCTTTGTTAGGCTGGCGGGCGGTAGCTTCTCATCGGCATTATGAGAGACCAACACTTGGCCACTGGCATAATCCATGAGCACATAGGACTTGGCGGCAATAGAAGGCGCTTCTGGGATCATGGGCGCCACGCTTTGAGCTTGTACTGAAAAAGACAGTACAGCGGAGAGGATTAGAGTAGATAAAGGGTTAACCATGCGCATAAGATCTATGTGATCCCTGTTATTAGTAGGCAGTAATGCCGATTATTAGATTAAAAAAAGCTTAATTAATAAAATAAGCTTGAGCATAACCTTGCGCCATTAGGCGGGCTAGCGTCGCTTGGGTTTTATTGGTTGGAATAGGCCCCATCTGCAGGCGATACCATTCAGATTGACGCTCTACTCGAGCGGGGAAACCATACTCTTTGCTTAAGCTGGCGGCAAGCTCCTTGGCTTTGTCCGGCGAGCGGGTAGCCATTAGCTGAATATGCTTGCCAGCACCCACCTCAGCGGTTTTATTATTTGCTGCCGGCGAGGTTGGCTGACTGGCCACGGTAAGCTTACCTGCCGCCGGTGTTGGCTTATTGGGACTTTGCTTTGCCAGCTGTACCGGTTTGCCATTAGGAGCCACTTTAATGAGCTCTACTTTTACTTCGGCCGTGCCAGTATGCAGCATATCTAGCTTATAAGCTGCGGCGTAAGATAAGTCGATGACCCGACCGTCATGAAAGGGGCCACGGTCGTTAACCCTCACGATCACTTGTTTGCCATTGGCCTTATTGGTGACCCGCACAAACGAGGGCAGCGGCAAGTGCTTATGGGCCGCGGTCATAGTGTACATGTCGTACACCTCGCCATTAGAAGTATGATAGCCATGAAATTTAGCGCCATACCAAGAGGCGAGGCCTTCATCTTGGTAATGTTCGACGTCTTGCCATACTTCATAGTCTTGGCCCCAGACATTATAGTTTTTATTGCCGCCTCGAGTATAAGGCTCATAGCGGGGCACCGCGTCTTTTACATGATCTAACTTAGGCGCATCTTCCGGTGGCACATCTTGGCGTAAACTATAACGCCCACCCGCGGTTTCTTTATGCCAGCGTGCGTCTCTCACTTCCTGTTGGCTGCTGCCCTTTTTTTTGGTGGGGCTGTTATTGGTGTCGGCTTTTTCCGGTGACGACGAGCTACAGGCTGTCAGTACTAAAACCGTTAACGGCAACAGCGTTTTATAAAGAGTTTTCATAGGCTTGTTTCAGCTGCTCACTCAGTTGATACACGGCCATGGCGTATAAAGGGCTGTGATTATAGCGGGTAATAACATAAAAATTATGTCGAACCACCCAGTATTCAGGCCCTTTAGCCCCGGCAAGCTCAATTAACTTAACTGGCGTATCCGCCGCCAGCTCATCTTCCACAATAATACCTGCTGCTGCTAGCTCTGCCCAGCTATGAGTGAGCTGGCGCTCTTCGCTAAGCAGCGCTTGGGCTTTTTCAGTATCGGTCACGGTAGCGGGGTAGGCAACGTCTTCGTCAAGTTGCCAATGATGCTCGTGAAAGTAATTAGCTACACTGCCAATGGCATCGGTGGCATCAAATAAGTTGCGCTCGCCATCACCATCAAAATCGACGGCATAGTGGCGATAGCTTGAAGGGATAAACTGCCCCATGCCCATGGCGCCGGCATAAGAACCTTTTTGCTCTGTTAGCTCCCAGTCTTGCTCTTTGGCTAACACCAGGTAGTTAGCAAACTCAGAGCGAAAAAACTCGCCACGCGGCGGATAATGAAAGCCCAAGGTATAAAGGGCATCTAACACCTTATGAGCACCCATGTGGGTACCATAAAAGGTTTCTACGCCAATAATCGCGGTAATGATTTGTGGTGGTACTTGCAACTCTTGCTGTGCTTTCTCTAATAACTCTTCGTGTTCTTGCCAAAATTCCACCCCTTGATTAAGCCGCTTTTCGGTAAGAAAAATAGGGCGATAAGCCGACCAAGGTTTAGCTTCCGCTGGGCGAGTCATGGCATCAATAATACCCTGCTGATACTCGGCTTGCTCAACAGCCGCTTCTAGTTCGGTATTAGACAAAGAAAATTTTTCTGATAATTGCTCAAGCCACTGTGGCTGGTCGGCATCCGCTTCTATGGCACTCACCGAAGAGGCCAGCAACAAAGCGGCAGAAAGAACAGCAAGACGCATTCGGTAATCCTTTTATTTTGCCAACAGGCGCTTATGAGTTTGCACAGACATCAAGATGCCAAAGCCGGCCATCAGTGTCACCATAGAAGTACCGCCATAACTGATTAAGGGGAGCGGTACTCCTACCACGGGTAATAAACCACTGACCATGCCAATGTTAACAAATACATAGACAAAAAAGGTCAGGGTGAGGGCACCGCCAAGCAAGCGAGGGAAGGCCCCTTGTGCTTGCATAGAAATATACAGGCTGCGCCAGATAATAAACAGATATAAGGTCATTAACAGACACACACCCACCAAACCAAATTCTTCACTTAACACCGCAAAAATAAAGTCAGTATGGCGTTCTGGTAAGAATTCTAGTTGTGATTGGGTGCCTTGCAACCAGCCTTTGCCCCATACTCCACCTGAGCCGATGGCGATCTTGGACTGAATAATATGGTATCCCGCGCCTAGAGGATCACTTTCGGGGTTTAATAAAGTCAAAACCCGTCGCTTTTGATAGTCGTGCATTAAGAAAAACCACAGCGCCGGCAAAAAAGCGCCTATTAACGCTGCTGCACATAAGATTAGTCGCCACGACACGCCGGCTAAAAAAATCACAGCCAGCCCTGATACCGCCACCAAGAGCGCGGTGCCTAAGTCGGGTTGATTGGCAATTAATAAGGTGGGGATCAGGACTAATACTAGGGCTAAAAACACTCTAAGCAAATTAGGGGGCAGGGGGTAGCGACTAATATAAGTGGCCACCATCATCGGCATCACCAGCTTCATGATCTCGGAGGGCTGAAAACGAACGGGGCCAAATTCTAGCCAGCGTTGAGCGCCCTTGCCGATATCACCCACTAGCATCACTAGTACTAAGAGCACCACCGCCACAATAAATACCGGCGGCGCCCAGCGGGCATAAAAGCTCGGTGATAATTGCGCCATGCCTAACATTAAGAGTAATGACACGCCAATATGCACCCCTTGGCGATATAAGGCAGTGATATTTTCGCCAGAGGCGGAGTATAAAACAAATAAGCTGGCGCCTAACACGGTGAGTAAGGCCACTAGCAGTGACCAGTCTAAGTGTAATATTTCCCATAATGGGCGGCGATGGCGGCGATTATTCATCGGTATTAGCCTCTACGTCGCTGTCAGGAACTTGTAACATGGCGGGGATCATATAAAGATCCAGTAAGGCGCGTGCCACGGGAGCAGCGTGGGTGCTGCCACCGCCGACGTTTTCTAACACTACCGACACCACCACTTCAGGATCGTCATACGGGGCAAAGCCAATAAAGAGTGCATTATCACGTAGTAATTCTTTGGTACTGGCATGATCGTACTCTTGGTTTTCTGCCAAGCTAAACACTTGCGCCGTGCCCGACTTGCCAGCGGCGGTATAATGGGTGTCGGCAAAAGCGCGTCGTGCTGTGCCTTCTCGGCCATTAATTACGCGGTGCATCCCCTTAAGAGCCACATCCCAATAGTCCTCATTTTTTAATTCAATAGGCGCATCTTTACTGATGGGCATTGGGATCATGCCATCGGGTCC
>JAAYRH010000024.1 GCA_012518835.1 Aeromonadales bacterium
CCACAGGAGTGAACCAATAGGGACGGGATAAGAAAAACCTGAAAGGTATAAAATAGTTCGGGACGAGCTTGTTAATTCCTTTCCCAGCTCTTGCTCATCTCGTCCCCAATCCTGTCCCTAACCCTTGGTAATCCTTTTCCTAGCCCTTGCTTATTCCTTCCCCACCTATGGCTCCAAGCGCTGTATCGCTTGATACAGCTGCAACGTCACCGGAATAGGTATTTGCCCAGCATGGGCGACTACATAGCCACTAATATAGTCATTTTCGGTTGGGCGACCATGGGCAACATCTTGCTGCATCGACGAGTAATTAGTAGCGGTTAGCTCCAGTACTTGCTGTAGGCGGCGGCGAAAAGCGGGCAGCGACTCAGCATCAGGCCCATCTAGCTGCGCTATCACCTGGTGCACCTCTTCACTGAGCTGGGTGAGTACCTCGTCAAAGCGCGACGTTAATAGCTCCCCATTGGCGATATTATGATAAGCCGTTAACGGATTAATCACCGCATTAATGGCCAGTTTTCGCCGTTGTTGGATCTCAATATGGTCACTCCACTGCGCATGGCCTAATGCCCTCGCTAGTGGCTCAACTAAATGCGCCCACTTTTTTCCCGCCTCATTAACGCCACCCAACCAAGTTTCGCCTTTGCCGGTATGGCGAATTTTCCAGTCTGCTTCTTTCATGGCGCCATGGCTGCAAATACCTGCCAGCAACGGGTTATCGGGGAATAAGGTCGCTACCTGCTCGGCCACCCCTAAGCCATTGTGTAATAAAATAATGGGCGTGTGGGCCGAAAGGCCCGTTAATGCGCTGAGTGCGGGCACCACTTGGTAGGCTTTTGTGACTACCAGCAAACATTCTACCGCCCGCGCTTGCTCGGCAAAACAGGCCTGAGTGTTAATAAGCTCAGAGCGACCATTTAAATTAATGAGCTCATATAAAGGATGAAAGTGACCGCGGTGGCGCTCCGATAACATCAACGCTACCGACTCATCTTGCTGGCGCAATAGTCCGGCGATAACGCACCCCAAGGCGCCCGCCCCAAGTAAAGTCCACTGCATTATCGCTCTCCTTTGGCTGTTAAACTTTGTTATTATTAGCAAGATCTCAATTATTATACATTAATACGTTAGCTGCGAACGCGGCTAGGTGCCAGCCTAATTACCTGCTGTGGTGATTAATGGCTTAATTTATTAAGGAGTCACTATGCCCTCGTTTGATGTGGTATCAGAAGTAGCAATGAATGAAGTACGTAATGCGGTAGAAAATGCCAACCGCGAGCTAGAAACGCGTTTTGACTTTCGCGGTGTCGATGCTGATTTTGAGCTTAATAACGACAAAGTAACACTGAGCGCCGATGCCGAGTTTCAGCTACAGCAAATGCTCGATATTTTTCAGGCCAAGCTAGTACAGCGCAATTTAGATGTGCGCATTATGGACTTAGCGGAAGTAGGGCACTCGGGCAAGCGCTACTCGCAAGAGATTACCTTTAAGCAAGGGATTGATAGCGCCAGCGCTAAAAAAATAGTAAAGCAAATTAAAGACAGCAAGCTAAAAGTACAAGCCGCCATCCAAGGCGAGCAAGTGCGCGTTACCGGCAAAAAGCGTGATGACTTACAGCAAGTGATGGCGCTATTGCGCGGCAGTGACCAAGACCAACCTTTGCAGTTCACTAACTTTCGCGATTAAGTTTGGCTGTTACTCCAAAGCGTCTTACCTTGGTAAGGCGCTTTTTGCTTTTCTAGTGCTACCCTCTATTTTTACTGATGGCGCACGATGACTGTTGTCGTATTGCATGTTGAATAGCGCTAATGCCATAGCATTAAGATGGTGATTCATTCAACATTCACCGCTGATCCTCCAACCTTCTTATTAAGAGTGGTGTTTAGTATTCATGAGTAATCTGTTTATTGGTCCTGGCCGATGGGTGCTGGCACTCTTTGCCCTGTGGTGCCTGCTCGGTCAGCATGTGTTTATCCATCACTTAGGTGGTGTTGGATTAGATCTTCCCTTTAATGCGATTACTTGGATATTTATAGGCAGCATATTTATTGTTGGCTCTAGGGTATTGCAACCTAAGCTGGTAAGTAGTGAGTTGGGATGGTGCATATTGATTGGTGCTTTATTACTGTGGGTGCCGATGCTTTATAGCGCAACCATTGGGGCGGAGCACAGTAGTGAGGCTCGCTGGCAGGCGTTGCCTCGGTTGTTAGGTCTGAGTGTTGGGGTGCTGTTTTATTGGTTACTGCAACAGTGTCGCTTTAACGGTCAGCAGCGTTATTTTGTGTTGTGCTTATTGTTAGGCTTGATCACCGTGCAAATTAGCTTTGGTTTGGTACAGTTTTTTTTGTTACCCGCCGATAACTGGTTTAATTTTAATACCCGCGTGCGACTACCCTATGGCATTTTTATGCAACGCAATGTGATGTCGAGTTTGGTGGGCTCGGGCGTATTGTTAGCGCTATATTTATTAATTAGCCGCACCCAGCGCTCATGGCAATGGTGGTTATGGTGTAGCCTGGTGGCCGGCGCGGGCATGATATTAGTGGTATTACTACAAAGTCGTGCTGGTTTATATAGCTTATTGGCGGGGTTAGCCTTGTTACTCCCTGTATGCTGGCGCCGCTTACAAACGCCAATACAGCGCAGTGTGCTGTTTGTGCTTATGTTGGGTGGGGCAATAATAGGCATGTGGATACTCATGCATTTTGATGCTCACCGCCGAGTGCTGGCGACCTATGGTGAGTTGGGCGTGCGTTACGAAATTTGGCGCACCACCTTAAATTTGGTAAGCCAGCATCTTTGGCAAGGTATTGGCTACGGGTACTTTGAGCCGGCTTATTATGCCGAGGCGGTACGCCTACAAGATGCCACTGGGGTGGCGTTCAGCATGGTGGGCAACTTGCATCACCCGCATAACGAATTATTACTTTGGTGGACAGAAGGCGGCTTAATCGCCTTGCTCGCGTGGGGAGTATGGGGCTGGGCACTATGGCGAGTGGCGGCTCGACTAATCATAAGCGAACGCTTAGCCCTGATAGCGTTAAGCTTACCCTTGCTGGCACATATTATGTCGGAGTATCCGGTAGGCCATTCGGCTACTCACTGGCTGTGGCTGCTTATACTGCTATGGTACTTTGATTCTATGGTGATGCGGCCAGTAATACGACCACTGGGGAGTCTTGTTAACCTTGCGCCTTGGTTATTATTGGTGGCGCGAGGGTTGCTAGTTCTGGTTGGTGGTGCTCTTGTTATTTATATGAGTACGGGGTTACAAACCGCCTATCAGTTAACGCAATATGAAAGAGGCAATTTCACCGAACCATCACGCTTAACTGCAGTGTGGAACCCGTGGTTTTGGGCCGATCGCCAAGCGTTGTACCATCACAGCATAGTGCTTAAGCAAGGCATTGCCCAAGACAACCCGCAACTTATTGGTGAGTATTTAGCTTGGTCTACACAGATGATTGCCCGCTTACCCAGAGCGACATTATTACATAATCATTTAGTGGCTTTGCAAACCTTGGGTGAAACTCAAGCGGCACAGCAACTCGCAACTACTTTGCAGCAGCAATATCCTACGCAGCGTTTGTTTAGCGACGCAGCGCTTGAGATGATGCAAACCGAGCCGCGTGTTTTCCAGTACATTACCGAGCAAGTGGGATCTGCGACTTATTATTGAGGCTTTAAAAATAGCCTTCTTGCTTCTTTTTTTCCATAGAGGCAGAAGTGTCATGATCTATCATGCGGCCTTGGCGCTCGGAGGTTTTGGTAAGCAGCATTTCTTGAATAATCTCGGGCAAAGTGGTGGCATGAGATTCAACAGCACCGGTCAGAGGATAACAACCCAGCGTTCTAAAACGCACACTTTTTATCATGGGCACTTCGCCGTCAGCTAACGGCATGCGGTCATCGTCTACCATAATTAACATGCCATCGCGCTCTACCACAGGGCGCAAAGCTGC
>JAAYRH010000193.1 GCA_012518835.1 Aeromonadales bacterium
TTAACTGGCTAGCGCTACTAGCCGAAGTCACTTTATTCACAACTTATCACTCCTTGAAAGTTGATATAAGTAAAACCGATTTGTTAATATAGAAAACGATGATATAGCTACGTTTATTAGCTTTAATGGCATTTCTTATACTAGTAGCAATCTTAAAAAAAGCCACAAAGCTTGGTCTTTACCTCTTAGCTACCGCCAATCGCTTATACATCACTAAGGTATCGACATAACCTAACTGACGATGCCGATACGCATTAGGCACCGTGCCTACCACGCTAAAGCCCAGCTTTTTCCACAGTTTTACTGCCGCCGTATTGGTCGAGACCACACTGTTAAACTGCATCGCCTTAAAGCCCAGCGCGATAGCTTGCTGCTGAGAATGCTCGCACAACTTACGCGCAATACCTTTACCCCGGGCTGGCTCGGCCACCATATAGCCACAGTTAGCTACATGGCTGCCAGGGCCGGCAGCATTCGCTTTAAGATAATAAGAGCCTAATATCTCCCCCTGTTCTTCGTAGACAAACGTTTTTAGCGGTTGCTCACACCACAAGTGATAAGCCTGATCAACTGTCATGTCCGGGGCAAAGGCATAGGTTTCTTGTGCCTCAATAATGGAAAAAAAAGTAGGCCAAAATAATTTAAAGTCTGATTTAGTCATGGGTCGGATCATAGTATTCACCTTAATTGTGGTCTTGTTTCGCTATTATCGTCGTAACACTAACCTAACGACGACGCTCCAGTTCGGTGGCTTACGAGAATTCTGGCCGTATAATCGTGTTCTTAGAGACCTTAGAACGGTAGTATCATAAATACTAATGGGTACATCCTTAATGTGTTGCTGGAGGCGTTAATGGTAAAGCCTAGCGAGTCATCTTCAACCCAAGAGCAGCCCTTGCCCACGCTGTGGCTGCTCGGCAAAACCGGTGCCGGTAAATCTTCGTTAATTCAAGCGTTAACGGGCAGCAGCGCAGTTGAAGTAGGCAATGGCTTCTCGCCCTGCACTAAAACCTCTTTTGCTTATAACTTCCCGCAAGACAAACCGCTGCTGCGCTTTTTAGACACTCGTGGTTTGGGCGAAGCGCATTATGATCCCAGTGAAGATATTAAATTGTGCCAAAGGCAAAGCCACGTATTACTGGTGGTCGCAAAAGTAGAAGAGCAAGAGCAAAGCGCAGTATTAGAAGTGCTCAGCACCATTCGCAAGGCAAAAAAAATTAAGCAGGTACTGCTGGTATATACCGCAATAAACACCGTGCCAGAAAGCGAGAAAAACCGTTTAGTTGCTCATCATCAAGGGGCATTTGAAAAAGTCTGGGGCAGTGCCCTTGCTGCTATTGAAGTAGATTTTGATTGTGATACCCAAACTTACTATCACCGCGAGCAACTAGTGGCTGCTATTACTGAGATAATGCCCTTAGTGGGCTTAATGCTCGACAAAAAAGAGCATACCAGCTTAGAGGAGCAAGCTTTTGCCAAGGTGAAAAACGAAGTGCTGTGGTATGCCACGGGCGCTAGTTTTACTGATTTATTCCCGGTAGTGGGCTTAGTATCAGTGCCAGCCATGCAGGCCAAAATGCTGCACAGCTTGGCAAAACGCTATGAGGTAAAATGGAACACCCGTGGTTTTGCTGAGCTGATAGGCGTGCTGGGCACCAGCTTTAGCACGCAATATGGCGTAAAGCTTGGCGCACGACAGCTGGTTAAGTTAATCCCCTTTTACGGGCAAACCGTTGGCGCCGCCACGGCCGCTGCCGTTAGCTTTGGTACTACCTATGGGCTAGGTAGAGCCGCTGGTTACTATTTTTATCGTAAAAGTAGGGGCGAGACGGTTAATTCAGAGGATATGCAACAAGTTTATAAAGACGCCTTCGAACTCGGTAAAAAGGTAGCGCCTCGTGAATAAAATAAAAAAGATTATCGGCTTTTTAAATGGTCATGGCAACCGCTTGCTGGCCATCTCGGTGATTGGCTTTATTTTCCCCTTGTTGTTGCTGAGCGGTTTTGGGTTATATGCCATTTATACTCAGGGCTACGCTATTCACTTTGTGTTGGTGCTGCTGATCTCTTCCTTACTAATTGCTATTCCCCGCTGGATTTTACAAAGAAAATATAAAACCCAAGCCAGTCACCTAGAAGACGAAAGCCTTGTTGAGCCCTCGGCTGACTGGTCACAAGCAGAGCAGCATATTTGGGAAGAGCTCAATGCCTCTATCACTCAAAAGCTACAACAAAATAACCACTGGTCGGCGCTAAAAGACCATGGCCTAGCACTGGCCCTTGAAGTGGCACAGGCGTACGGCAAACAAGAACTCGACTTTACGGTACCCGAAGGCCTCACCATGCTGGAAGAAATTAGCCGACGCTATCGAAAAGTACTAAACGAGCATATTCCAGCGATTGATAAGATCAGCATTTCCCAGGCAAAGAAGCTTTACGATTTTCACGATAAATACGGCACCGCCGCCAAAGAAACTTATAAATACGGCATGTTAGCCTGGCGTGCGCTGCGCATGACCAACCCCATCACCGGGCTCGCCAGCGAGCTACGCGGGAAACTACTGGGCTCGATGTCGGATCAGGCGTTTGCCTCTGTGCAAGGCAATGCGAAACGTGCGTTGTTACAAGAAGTAGTCAAGGTTTGTATCGATCTTTACAGCGGGCGCTTTGTGATTGAGCAAGGCCAAATAGGTAACAGCCAAGTACATCTACAAGATACCACTAGGCTCGCACTACCCACCGAGCCGGTGCGAGTGTGTTTGGTAGGACAAGTGAGTGCTGGTAAATCGTCGCTGGTGAACGCCTTAATAAACAATATGGGCGCCGAGCAGGATGCATTACCCTCGACTAACACAGTGGCGGTTTATCCTTGTGTTATTGATGGTGAAGAGCAGCTACGCCTAATTGATATGGCGGGGCTAGATGGCAGTGATAGCGCCCTTGAAGAGGCACTTAAAGAAATCACCCAATCCGACCTCGTGCTCTGGGTACTCAAGGCCAACCAACCTTCACGACAGCTGGATATTGAGTTACAGAACAAACTCGATGCCTTTTATGCCGATAAAGAACATATCTCGCGCAAAAAACCCAAGATGATTGGCGTGCTCAACCAAGTGGATAAACTAAAACCCACTCACGAATGGGCGCCGCCCTATGATCTTAACGACCTTACTAATGCCAAAGCAAAAACCATTAATGAAGCCTTAGCATTTAACCGCCTAGCCTTAAGCTTCGATAAAATTTATCCGCTGGCGCTTCCTGAAGACAAAGCAAGCTACGGCCTAGCGCAATTAGAAGCCGAGATCCAAGCGCAATTTGAGCATGCTAAAAACGTGCAATTAAACCGCCGCCGCACCGATAGCAAACCCAGAGCCGGTTTTAGAGGGCAAACCAAGCGGTTATTTAAAGCCGGTAAGAAAGTGGCGAAGCATTTGCTGTAGTGGTCAATAGAAAAGTATTAATCGCTAATAA
>JAAYRH010000194.1 GCA_012518835.1 Aeromonadales bacterium
ATTAACTACGCTTACTACCTAGCGAAACACGGCGTGCGCTACTCTGATGGCAGCGCCCTTAATCTAACCCACAAAACCTTTGAAGCTATTCAGTACTACTTACTGAAAGCGTCGGTAAAACTGGCGAAAGAATTTGGTCCCTGCCCAGCATTTAATGAAACCACTTATTCCCAAGGTATCTTGCCAATTGATACCTATAAAAAGGATCTCGATAAGCTGTGCCAAGAGCCATTGCATCTAGACTGGGAAAGCTTGCGTGAAGAAATTAAAACCACTGGCCTGCGTAACAGTACCTTAACGGCACTAATGCCTTCAGAAACCTCAAGCCAAATTTCTAACGCTACTAACGGTATCGAACCGCCACGGGGCTTAGTGTCGGTAAAAGCCTCAAAAGACGGTATTTTAAAGCAGGTAGTACCCGAGTACGCCGAGCTAAAAGATAAGTACGAGCTGTTATGGCAAATGCCGTCCAACGACGGTTATTTACAGCTAGTGGGCATAATGCAAAAGTTTGTTGACCAAGCCATCTCGGCCAACACCAGCTACGATCCTGCCCGCTTTGAAGGCGGCCGTGTGCCCATGCGCCAGTTATTACAAGACTTGCTTTCTGCCTATAAATTCGGCTTAAAAACCCTGTATTACCACAATACTCGTGATGGCGCCCTTGATGCCCAAAACGACTTACAGGATGACGACTGTGCCGGTGGCGCCTGCAAAATTTAATTTAACGACGGCGAGCTGAGGCTCGCCTTACTTAGTTGGGATTAAACATGTCTTATAGTACTTTTAATCAACTGCAAAATGACCATTTAACCGAGCCCATGTTTTTTGGTAACTCGGTTAACGTGGCCCGCTACGATCAGCAAAAATACGAAGTCTTCGAAAAACTCATCGAAAAACAGTTATCGTTTTTCTGGCGTCCTGAAGAAGTAGACGTCTCTCAAGACCGTATTGACTATCAAGCGTTGCCTGAACATGAAAAGCATATTTTCATTAGTAATCTGAAGTATCAAACGCTGCTCGACTCTATCCAAGGCCGTAGCCCTAACGTGGCGTTTTTGCCTATTGTGTCGCTGCCCGAGCTAGAAACCTGGATTGAAACCTGGACCTTCTCTGAGACCATTCATTCCCGCTCTTACACCCATATTATTCGCAACATTGTGAACAATCCGAGCGTGGTATTTGACGACATTGTGGCTAACGAAGAAATCCTCAAGCGTGCCAGTGATATTGCTGGCTACTATGATGATCTCATTCGCTACACCAACCTGTATCATTTATACGGTGAAGGTAAGCATGAGCTGAACGGCGAGCACGTCACCATAGAGCGCTATGAGCTAAAGAAAAAGCTCTACGTGTGCTTAATGAGTGTGAACGTGTTAGAAGCCATTCGCTTTTATGTCAGCTTTGCTTGCTCGTTCGCCTTTGCCGAGCGTGAGCTGATGGAAGGTAACGCCAAAATTATTAAGCTGATTGCCCGTGATGAAGCGTTGCACCTGACCAGCACCCAGCACATGATTAATATCTTGCGCAGCGGTGAAGACGATCCCGAAATGGCCCAAGTCGCTAAAGACTGTGAGCAACAATGTTTTGAGCTGTTTCGCGATGCCGCCATTCAAGAAAAAGAATGGGCCGAATACCTATTTAAAGATGGCTCTATGATTGGCTTAAACAAAGATATTTTATGCCAATACGTAGAGTACATTACTAACTTACGCATGCAAGCGGTTGGCTTAACCCCCGCCTTTGAAGGCGCTAAACAAAATCCCATTCCGTGGATCAATGCCTGGTTATCGTCTGATAACGTGCAGGTCGCCCCACAAGAAGTAGAAATTAGCTCTTATCTTGTAGGCCAAATTGACTCACAGATGAACGACGATGACTTAGGCGACTTTGAACTGTGAGTCACATCATTACCCACGACTTAAGGTTTGAGCTAAAGCCCAACGAAACCTTATTAGAGGGCTTAGAGCGCACTGGCCACGCGGTAGAATATCAATGCCGTGAAGGCTTTTGCGGCGCTTGCCGCATTCCGATACTAGAGGGTCAGGTGAGCTATCAATCTGCACCACTGGCTTTTATTGGCGCCGGTGAAGTACTGCCCTGCTGTGCTCGCCCCCAAGGCGACTTGGTATTAGCTCTTGATACCGAAAAGCTAAAAAAGCGCGCTTAAGCTAGTTTAACTAAGTCTTGCCTAAGGCAAGACTTAGTTTTTTATGGCCGTCCTTGTACAGTAATCTTATTTTGCTCTTGCTCTGCTAGCGGAAAAGCATGCCAACTTAAGCGGCCATTTTGTTCAAAGGACTTTTCTCGCTCGCAAACAAACAGCTGCTTACCCATTTCAATCACCGATCCTTTTGAGTAACGACGGTCTTCATAAAAGCACACCGGCTCTAATCCACTGGAAAATGCTAGCTTAACCGGCGCTTGATTTCTCACTAGATCAGCCTGAGCAACAGTAGAAAAAACGCACAAAGCCCAAATAAGTCGCTTGTTCATGATATATTCCCCTCTCAAAAAAGCGTCCCGCTTATATTTTACCCCATTAAGATAAGGCTCCACCTTAATGAAGAAATTTCACTGGCTGTTATGGCTATGCACTCTTCTGGCTGTGCCATTATTGGCAAGTGCAGCACAAGACAGCGTAGCAGTCGCTCCTCAATATGACTATCAGCGCGATATTAAACCTATTTTCGAGCAAAAATGTATTGCCTGTCATGCCTGTTATGATGCGCCCTGCCAATTAAAAATGACCAGTAATGACGGACTAGTACGCGGCGCTAGTAAAGACCCAGTGTATGACGGGGCGCGCGTTAAAGATGCCGCCACTACTCGTCTCTATGTAGATGCACAAACCGAAGCACAATGGCGAGATAAAAACTTTTTTAGTGTGCTTGAGCCCCAAGATCAGCAAGCCGCATTAATGACTCGAATTTTAGCCTTGGGTCAGCAGCAAAACTGGCGCCCTAACCAGCGTTTGCCCGAGCACATTGACTTAAGCATTAATCGCAGCAATCAATGCAGCTCTAGCAGCGAATTTGATGCCTTTGCCAACAAGCACCCAGCAAGTGGTATGCCTTTTGCCGTAACAGGGCTTACGCCAGCAGAATATCAAGCAGTAACTACTTGGCTAGCCGAAGGCGCGGCTGTTCCTGAAGAAGAAGTTACGCTGTCAAAAGCACAGCAAAGCGCCCTATTAGAATGGGAAGACTGGCTAAATCGCCCTAGCGATCGTGAACGGTTAGTGGCGCGCTACTTATATGAGCATTGGTTTTTAGCCCACCTTTATTTTAGTGATGCGGCCAAGAGTGACCAAGATACTTTTTTTGAGGTGGTGCGCTCGCGCACTCCTAGTGGTCAACCGATAGAAATCATTGCTAGTCGTCGCCCCACCGACTCACCCGAGGGCATTTTTTATTACCGCTTACGTCCACGCACCGAAAGCCGTATTCATAAAACCCATATTACTTACCCCTTAAGTCGCGATAAACAAGCGCATTTACAGGAGTTGTTCTTTGCTGATGACTGGCAAGTGGTTAAGCTTTCCAATTATCGCGCCGATTTAGCAGCCAATCCTTTTTACACTTTTAATGCCATTCCTCCACGGGCGCGCTATCAGTTTTTGCTCGATAATGCCGAGTACTTTGTCCGCTCGTTTATTCGTGGCCCGGTGTGTCGCGGCCAAATTGCCACTGATGTGATCCGCGATCAATTTTGGGTAGCCTTCCAAGACCCCGATCATGACCTCTTTATCACCCAACCAAGTCATGCCACCAAGGTCAGAGATAACTTATCAATGCCTGGTCTAGACACCGACTTATTAAAACTAGGCAAAGATTGGTTGTCTTATCGCCACTCCAGCAATCAATATTTAACTGAGCGTCAGCAAGCGTACGCTCATACCTATCCTAATGGTCCGACCTTAGCGCACCTATGGGATGGCGATCAGCATAATGAGCAAGCGCTGTTAACAGTGTTTCGCCACCACGACAGCGCCAGTGTGGTATCGGGCTGGCAAGGTGACTTTCCTACCACCGTGTGGGTGATGGACTACCCCCTACTGGAGCGCGCCTATTATGTACTAGTGGCTAACTTTGATGTGTATGGCAGTGTGTCTCATCAAGCCCAAACTCGACTGTACTTTGACTTATTACGCTATGGCTCTGAAGCTAATCTATTGCGTTTTTTACCTGCTAAAGAGCGTAATGACTTGCTACATGCGTGGTATGACAACAGTGCCCGCATTAAGCTATTTACCAGTTATGCCGATGTGGATGAGAAAACGCCCAGCCAAATTAAGGTAAATGCACAAGCACCCATTGCCGATTTTAGTCAACAAGCGCTCACTCATTTAGCTAAAGTAGCAGGGCCAGAAGATAAGCTTAATCGGTGTGATAAAACCAGCTGCTTTAACGCCCAAGGCGACGCCTACGAGGCCAATGCTTACCAGCTAAGTCGTCTTAGTAAAGTAACGGCAAACCAGATCCCCGCGATTCAATGGCTACCCGAAGTGACCTTGCTACGGGTATATCAGGGCGAGCAACGCCAAGTGTATACTCTTCTTCACAACCGAGATCATAGCAACGTAGCCTTTATGTTAGGAGAAGACCGACGCCTGCGCCCCGAGCGCGACTCTGTCACTATTATACCGGGCATTGTCGGCAGCTACCCCAACTTTATTTTTAATATTGAGCAAGATGAACTACCGGACTTTGTCACCAGCTTAGTTACCATGCAACATAAAGAAGGGTTACATCACTTAGCCGATCGCTACGGTATTCGTCGTACTCACCCCGAGTTTTGGTTTTACTTTCACGATATGCACCACTACTTGCAAGAAACCCAGCCACTAGAAGCCGGCTTGCTCGATATGAACCGCTACGAAAACTTATAACTCCCCCACTAAAAAGGCGCTCTAGGTACTAGAGCGCCTTTTTCAATGGTCATTTTACAATAAGGTTAAGGTGTGGCGGCTTGCTTCACCATTTTTTCTAGCGTTTGTTCTACTTTTTCAAATGCTTCACTACATTCGGTTACGCCATGGCGCTTCGCGAGATATTGCGGCTCGTTATACGAGATCCACACTTGTTCAGCTTCATCTTGCCAAATTAGGGCTTTTTGCGGCAAATCGATAGCTACGCTTTGTTGGCATTGCATTAATGGCGTGCCCGCTTTGGGGTTACCAAAAATTAATAGCTCGGTCTCTCTTAGCACTAATCCGGCTTTTTTTGCACTGTCACTGTGACTAATACGATTAAAAATAGTCATGCCCTGCTCTTCTAATATATGTTGCAGGCGCTCCGTAGTACTCGCCACCGAAGAATGACTTTTAACATCCGTCATGCCTTCCACTGCTTGTACTGGCAAGGCTAATAGTATTCCTACAAATCCTAGTGCCTTAAACAACATTCCAAATTTCATAGCCACTCCTTATTACCATAAAGTCTTCTACCTTGACGTAAATAAAAAACGAACACAAATCTCGCGCTTGCCCAGAACAATTTTTTAAAGATAAGACAACATCATATTAATTAGCTTTGCAGCAAAGAAAGGAGCTGGCACACTAGCAAGCACAGTGGAAGGGGCAAGCTTACCTACTCCACTCCTTTGGAGGATAAACATGCTAGCTATTGGCTTATTAATCATTACGCTGACCGGTGCGGGTGAAGCCAGAATGTCTATTACTGAAACTCCCAGCATGGCCGCTTGTGAACAAACCCGAGCCACCATCTTAGGGGTATTAAAGCAACGAGACACGACTGTGCTAGAAGCGCGCTGCGCCCGCAATAATTTGCCGCTCACATCTTATGCTCACGGCAGCAAAGATAGTGACTATCGCTACTATTATGAAGTGTCCTTATCAGGAAAAGATGCTTATACACTGCAATATCATGGCGAAGATAGTCGCTGTGGAGAATTAAAAACCACTAACAGTAACTGGTGTTTAGTGGCGAGTCAGCCGCCGCAAGAGCAATAGTACTAACCCGCAGACACTAGGGTGCTGCGGGTTATTATTAGGTTTTTTTAGGGGTTTTCTTTAAGGCACTGCCTTTATGGGCAGCAATGTGGTCGGTTTTATCGCTTTTTATTTCGTACTGAGGATCGTCTTCAGAAGCGCGGTGAGTGTGGCCTTTGTACTGAAAATCACGGGTGTGTACCTTACTAATCACGCCACTGACATGACCTGCCTCTGAGTTCCACGTCACATGATCTCCTACGTTAAACTTACTGGTCATAGTGCCTCCTTAAACTAAAGCGCATTTCCAGTATAGCTAACTCTCCGGTTTATCCTAATACCGCTTCGGGCTGACGATGAGGTTCTGTGGCGGGCGGTAACTCTAGCTTTTCCGCTTTAATTACCTGTTGGCGAGCGACGTCCAGCTGACCGTCTTTTAAGCACAAGGTATCTTCAGAAAAGGCTTTCACATCTTCTACATCGTGGGTAATTAAAATAAGCGGTACCGCTAAGCGCTCTTGTAGCTCGCGTAGTTCTTTGCGCATATGCACCCGCAAGTCGGGATCGAGCGCCGAAAATGGCTCATCGAGCAATAAAGCGCGAGGCTCAGTGACTAAGGCGCGCGCTAAAGCAGTACGCTGGCGCTGTCCACCCGAGAGCTCATGAGGCCGCTGATATTGCACCTGCTCTAAACCAAAGTTTTCAATCCAGCGATCTACCACCTTATTAGCTATTTTATTACTAGGGTTAAATAGCCCGCGCCGTAAACTAAAGGCGACATTTTGGCGCACCGTTAAATGAGGAAATAGCGCATAGCTTTGAAACAAGAACGCCATATCACGTTGCTGAGGGGTTAAATTAATTTTTTGCTGGTGATCAAACAAGGTTCGGCCAGCCAACTTTAAATACCCGCTATCGGGGGTGAGCAAGCCACCGATCATCTGTAGTAATAGGCTTTTACCTGAGCCAGAAGGCCCTAGCACCACCAATCTATTACTACTGGAGGTATAGTTTAACTTCAGCGTAAACTCACGTTTGCCTGAGCGCATGGTTTTACTGATATTGAGATCTAAAAACATCGCCCTACCTTACTCGCTCATTGGTTCGCCCTGGTGCTAAGCGACTGGCACTTAACAACACCACCACACACACAATTGAAGTAATAATTACCAACATATTCGCGGTATCGTCTTTGCCGGCTTGTACCGCTTCATACACAGCAATCGACAGCGTTTGAGTTTTACCCGGAATACTGCCGGCCACCATTAAAGTGGCACCAAACTCCCCTAAGGCCCGAGCAAAGGCCAATAACACGCCGGCCAAAATGCCGCGCCACGCTAATGGCAACGTAATACGAAAGAAAATACTGAGCTCAGACACGCCCAGCACCCTTGCCGCCTGCTCTAACTGACTGTCTACCGCCTCAAACGCCGCCCGTGCTGGCTTAAATACCAATGGAAACGCCACCACGGTGGCGGCAATCACCGCCCCTTGCCAGGTAAAAATTAAATTAATGCCAAAGGTATCGTATAGCCAGGCGCCAAAAGCACTTTTGCGCCCTACTAATACCAGCAGGTAATACCCCAACACCGTGGGTGGCATCACCATAGGCAAAGTTAAAATGGTATCCAGTAAGTCGCGGCCAGGAAAGCGCGTGCGAGCTAAAAAAAATCCCACCGCAATCCCTAATACAATATTTAAGGCCGTGGCAAAGCCTGCCACCTTAAGTGACAGGCCAAGCGCAATCCAAACATCTTGTTGCATATCCGGTTCAGCCTCTTATGGCTTACTGAAACCAAATTTGTTTAAGATAGCCTGACTTTCTTCATTAAAGGTGTAGTCAATAAACTGCTGGCTAAGCTCGTTATCAGCACCCGTTGCGGTAACGGCAATGGGATAACTCACCACGGTTTCTAACGGCACAGTAAATTGTACTTTTACTTTATCATCCATAATGGCGGCGTCGGTGGCGTAAACAAAACCGGCATCCACTTCATCACGAGCAACATAGTCCAGTGATTGACGCACGTTTTGTGTATTAATAATGATCTCGCTCAGGTCGCCCCATAAGTCATGCGCTTCTAAAGCTTGTTTAGTGTAACGGCCCACTGGCACGCTGTCGGGGTTGCTGACGGCCAAGCGCTGCAGGCCGTCTTGCTTGAGATCCGCCATCTTTTCGAGGGTGAGCTCGCTGTCGGCGGGGGTAATCACCACTACGGTGTTTTGTACAAAGTCTTTACGGCTATCTTTAGCCAGTAAACCCTGCTCTTCGGCTTTATTCATCGTTACCTGGTCAGCAGAAGCAAACACATCAACAGGAGCGCCTTTAGCGATTTGCTGCAATAATGCACCAGATCCGGCAAAGTTTAGCTCTACCGTATGCTCTGGATATTCAGCTTCAAAGTTATCAGCAATTTCTTTAAAGGCATTAGTTAAGCTTGCCGCAGCAGACACCGTCACTTCAGCGGCGCTAGCATGTGTAGACGCTGCAAGTACGGCAATGGCGAGTAAACTTTTTAAGGGATCTTTCAACATGATATATCCTATAGTGAAGAGTGTTTTTCGTTATATACATTAAAGCATAACGATTTTTTACTCCCTTGAATAGTCTCAATATCAAACTAACGTGCCGTGCGGTTTAAAATAAGCAACCTCATCACTCAGTTCACAAACCAGCACGGCGATCTATTAAAGATCGCCGTGCTTAACTAACAAATCATTTTTTGACAGCTAACTTAATAGTTTCATGCGCGTGCCAAGGTTGGCCATGCCGCATAAATACACACTGCTGGTGACAATGCCATCGACTCCCGTAGCCGCATATTGCTGGGCATTGGTTAGGTTAATACCGCCCGCGGCAAGCACTTTAACACTCGGATAATGGCTATTTTTATAATGGATAATATCTTCTAGCATACTCAGGCTGACTTTATCTATTTGTAAGACATCCGCACCATGCCGCATAAGTTGTTTTGCGTCTTCGAGATTGTCTGACTCAATCACTATTTTCTTCTCGGGTGCTTTTATTTTAAACGTTGCAATGGCCGCATAAAACCCTTGCACCGTAGGGTAAACAATACGGTGGTTATCAAAAAAAACAATGGTTTCACTAATATTAAGTCGATGAGGCATAGCCCCACCGGTAAGCACCGCTTTAATACAAAACTTCTTAGCAAAGGGGAAAGTTTTTCGAGTGGTCAATAGCTCACAATGAGGGTTGACCTCTACTATCGCTTGCTTCATTTGGTAGGTATAGGTACTGATCATACAGCTATATTCTAGCAATACCTGATCCGAGCGCCACGCCTTATGCACATCGTTATAATCACCACTAAATCTTAATACTACGTCATCTGGCAGCGCTGCGTGCTTAGACGGAATAAAAAAATCGACTTTGCAGCCAAGCATTTCTACCATCGCGCACGCCTCTTCCATACAAGAGACAATAATATGATCGCGAGTAAACACTTCGAGTGAGGCCGGCTTATCTTCTATCGCTTGTAGGTGAGTGGTTAAGTCTAAATAAGGTAAGTCTTCATTTAAATACTGATCTAGCTCATGATGAGTGAAATATATCATGTCGTTTAATTCCTAGGTTAGTTAATAAATATCACACTCATTTACTATATATCGTAAGTCCTCTCTAAAACACTAACCGACTAGCACCACTGTCTGTTTACTGCTTTATAGCGTATTATTAAACTCACTCACCGCCGTTACTACCTCTTTAGCGCCAGCTTGCATCTTATTCATCGCCGCTCCTGCCTCATTAGCTAACTGCAATGCTTGATGAGCGCCTTGCTGGCTATGATTAATTAATGCCACAGCATTAGCGGTTAGCTCTTTATTCTTAGTGACCACTTCCACTATTTGCTGAGTCACGCTACTCGTACGAGCGGCAAGTTTGCGCACTTCATCAGCGACCACAGCAAAACCACGCCCTTGCTCTCCTGCACGAGCCGCTTCTATGGCAGCATTAAGCGCTAATAGATTAGTTTGCTCAGCAATACCATGAATACTTTCTACCAAAGCCGCTATTTGGCTAGACTGCTTATCTAGGTTATAAACACCTTCACTTGCCTGTGCCATTTCTGTTGCCAATGCATTCATAGTAGTCATCGTATCTTGGATCACTGCTATACCTGCCGACGCTTGCTGGTCGGTTTGAAGAGATATGTGATAAGCAACATTCGCCGTTTCAGCAATAGCCGTTTCACGATCCATTTGCTCGGTAATTTCCGTTGCAAACTTCACTATTTTATATAGCTCACCGCTATCATCATGAATTGGGTTATAGCTGGCTTCTAACCACACTATATGACCATACCTGTCTAAGCGTTGAAAGCGATCTGAGACAAACTCACCCGCCGCCAAGGTTTGCCAAAAACGCTGG
The DNA here is from genome assembly GCA_012518835.1 of Aeromonadales bacterium. Lineage (GTDB taxonomy): Bacteria > Pseudomonadota > Gammaproteobacteria > Enterobacterales > Aeromonadaceae > Oceanimonas. The sequence goes on from JAAYRH010000194.1 coordinate 10,350, forward strand.
TAATCACTTGAATTTACCTCTTCTTGTCGACAAAATATTTGGTGGTGCTTTCCAATAATATCTTGTTTACGATATTTAACGCACCGTAAGAAGTTTTCGTTAGCGTTTAATATATTGCCTGACAAATCAAATTCAATAACTGCTAAAGAGCGATACAAAGCAGTAATAATATCTTGATATTGGCGAGAAGTATTAATGGTATTGGTTAACTCCACCGCATAAACCCGAAGCTTATTCTTGTCGCTTGTTTGAGAGGGGTTAGGGTGAATCATAGCCCGCAGCCACACTTCTTGATTATGTTTACTAATTAAGTGTAAGGCGCCGTGCCAATGTTTATTTTCATGAACTGCCTTAAGCATGTTTTTAACATGCTCTTTTGGTAACGATTTAGCACAGAGTAGTTCTTGTATATTCTTACCATTTAGCTCGGCTATGGAGTAACTTAACGAATTACTCAACAATGTATTACTTTCACTAAGGTAGCCGTCGCTATCTAAAGTAAAGTAAATCATCTCGTGACGTAAATCATCTTCAGTACCATAAAATGAAGATAGTTCAGACTCTAGTGTAGCTATTTTATGTTGCTGTTCTTTATTCTTAAATAGCATATCTGCTCCTTAAGGAAAAGGCAGGCTCACAATCAACAAGCCTGCCCTTTTTTACAATAGCGCGCTTTAATAGCACACTAAAATTTTCTTGTTATTCCTACCAGGGTTCACTGGTCGTCTTAACTTCCTTTTTCCATGATCTCGGGCTTTAAGCGACGTGAAGTCTCTGGATACAGCAGATCAAGTGCCACCGCCCCCCCATCCACTACTACCGCCGCATGCTCGCGCGTCAGTAACCTAGGCTCCACCACCCCACAAGAGTGAGCAATACTTTCTACTTCGTGCACTAGGTTATTATGGTAATTAGCAATACGAATGGCTTTCACCTCCGGCACTAACCCTTGCTGTAAACGCGGATTATGTGTAGTGATCCCAGTAGGACACGTGTTTTTATTGCATTGCAGCGCTTGAATGCAGCCCAGCCCAAACAAGAAGCCACGCGCATTCACTATAAAATCGGCCCCCATACAAATAGCAGCAGCGACTTCAGTAGGGTTAATTAACTTACCCGAGGCTATCACTCGGATGCGCTCTCTTAAATTATTACGGATCAGCTGGTTGACTAGTAAAGGTAAGCTATCTCGTAGCGGCAAGCCCACACTGTCCATAAGGGGCATCGGTGCGGCACCAGTACCGCCATCTGAACTGTCGAGGGTAATAAAGTCGGGGGCCACATCGGCGCCTCTTTCATTCACCCGCTCACAAAACTCTCTTAACCACCGAGTGGTGCCCAGTACTAACTTAAAGCCCACCGGCTTACCGGTCACTTCTCGCACATGCACAATAAAGTCTAACAGAGAGTCGATATCACTAATTTCTGGATGACGATTAGGGCTAATTGATGCCATGCCAACGGGAATACCGCGGGTTTCGGCAATTTCAGCAGTCACTTTTTCCGCAGGCAAGATACCACCTTTACCCGGCTTAGCACCTTGAGACAGCTTAATTTCAAACATTTTTACTTGTTCAAGATCAGCCAAGGCTTTGAGCTTTTCATCATCTAATTGACCTTGCTCATCACGTACGCCGTATTTAGCAGTACCAATTTGAAACACTAGGTCGCAACCGCCTTCTAGATGATATTTCGACAAGCCACCTTCACCGGTATTCATCCAGCAACCCGCCTTAGCGGCGCCTAAGGCTAAGGCTTGAACCGCTGGTTTAGACAAGGCACCAAAACTCATTCCTGAGATATTTAAAAACGAAGGCGCATCGTAAGGCACCCGGCAATGGGTACCAATGCGCATCGGCTGAGTTTTTGCCGCGTCTTTTTCTAGGGTAGGAAAAGGACAGTTTAGGAAATAGTAAGTACCCGGCTTGGTAAGATCTCGTGTCGAGCCAAAGGCGACGGTGTTATCGACATTTTTAGCCGCTCTATATACCCAAGAACGTTGCGCACGGTTAAAAGGCATTTCTTCCCGATCCATGGCAAAAAAGTATTGACGAAAAAACTCACCTAAATGTTCGAATATGTAGCGAAAACGACCAATAATAGGATAGTTGCGGCGAATACTGTGCACAGTTTGGCGTTTATCTACTCGGTACATACGGTACCCAGTAATTAATAACCCCAAAATAGATACTAGCAATACCGTACCAACGACCACAATAAAAGTAACAGCGGCTTGAGTCCAAGTCTCATTCATAGGGCTATGCATCCAATTAAGTAAAAAATCCCTTTATGCTAACCCGACGCGCCAGCTAAAACCAGACTATTAATAGGGGATACAATAACTATTATTTAATTATTTAAAACAAGCTATTTATGAAGATAGTGAGACCAGCGAACAAACATTAACTAACAAAGTAAACACAACCTCTA
>JAAYRH010000195.1 GCA_012518835.1 Aeromonadales bacterium
CGGCATTAACAAAACGCAACACCTGACAGCTTACCTGCAAACTCGTATACTGTATAAAAATACAGACTCGCAAGTGATGACTACCTAAATGCTGCCTTTATTTGATGCGCCACAATATCTAGAAGAAGGGAATAGCGTTGTTAACCAACATATTGCCGACATTACTCTTAATAAAGTGCCCGATGCAGCCTTTATCTACGAATATGCTATGGATTGGCTATTAGAAAGTCGCTTTAACGATAATAACTACAAAACTTATCGCAGTGAATTGACGACTTTTTTGCAGTGGTGCTTTGAAGTGGAAGAAATGTCTCCTTTAGAGCTTAATCGTCGAGGCATGAATCGATATGTGGAATACTGCCTAGCACCGCCTAAGCCCTTGATTGCTTACCGCAATGTGGCTCAGTTCACACTCAATAAAGAATGGGGTGAACGCCAGCCCAATCCGCAATGGCGGCCATTTTTAGGTAAAAAAATTGAAGGTATCGAGCAACCATATCGGCTAAGCGATAACGCCTTAACCACCAAGATCGCCATTTTATCGTCTTTCTATGGCTACCTTATTAATGAAGAAGTGACCGAGCGTAATCCTGCCGTGATGTGGATGCGCCACAGCCGTTTTGGTTCACGGCCTATGGTAGCGAGTCCGCTAGGCGAAGACGAAGAAGTGCGCGCTTTCAGCGACTTGCAGTGGTCTTATGTGATGAGTACCGCACAGTTGCTGGCCGAACAAGAGCCCGAACGTCACCACCGAACCCTATTTTTAGTGTCGTTAATGTATGGCTGTTATCTACGTATCTCTGAAGTCGCTGCCAGACCAGGATTTTCACCGGTAATGAGTCAGTTTCGTCGCGATAATCATACGGGTATCTGGAGTTTTCATATACCTATCAGTAAAGGTGGCCAAAGGCGCACGGTAGCAGTATCTAACGCTTTATTAACGGCGCTGCAGCACTATCGAGAAACCCTGAACCTATCACCATTACCCGCACCTAATGACGCTACCCCCTTATTTGTGCGCCATAAAGCCGCCGGACGAGGGCGTGACCAAGGGTTATTGAATGCCAACCTCGGTATTCGCCAATTACGGGATTTATTAAATGAGCTCATTAGCGCCGCCGCTAACAAAGCGGCTGAAGATGGCTTTAAACAAGACGCGCTAGAAATGCGTAGCTTAACTGTGCACAGCATTCGTCACACGGGGATCACTCACGATATAAACTTAAATGGTCGGCCGTTATCTCACGTCCAAGCCGATGCCGGCCACGATAGCATTAACACCACATCGCAATATTTGCACACCAGCAAAACCGAACGTCACGAAAGCGCCGTAAATAAACAACTGGATAGTTTAAGGGTTAATAATAAATCCTAGCTAATCAGCCATAAGGGCAGTGGTAGTTAATTATCCAAATATCATATTTAACATAATATACATTATGCGAAGTTATGTATTATAAGATAAGAGCGCGTTATTCATGGCTTTGCACTGCTTTTACACAGCTCCTTAATTACTCTTTACGCAATGCGTAAAGTTCACGGCGTCCACGTTGACCGCTAAACTTTGTGCACCCAGTTGATGAACATTCGCACCACGTTATGCACTTCACTAAAACTCTGCCAACTGTTCCTGAACCGTTTACTTAGTTTTATTGTAGGCGAATACTTGTTCTCACATTACGCTGAAGACGTAACCAATCGGTACAACAAACCTGCGCGAATTTGGGGCTTTATTTTTCTTTCGTGGATTCCGTGGCAAAAAGGTTTTGTGTTGGTTTGTGAACCTTGCTACGCAGCTTCGGATATGGTTACGCCTTCGGCGTAATGCGAGAGTAAACGTTCGCCTACAAGATTTAAGGGTCACTGTAAGCTATCAGCCGTCAGCGGTCAGTAAAACATTACTACCAGTAGTTGCTTTGTCTTTACCAATAGAATGCTCTTTTCAGATCTTATCTTTATTTTTTGTGGGTTCTGTGCTTCTCGTAGCAAAGAAGTGTGGCAAAAGTTTCAGGTTTTGCAGAGTTTAAAACCCAACACTTATTTACCATAATATCTAGGTGTCCGCACTTGTTGGCAGTAAACAATAAACTAGGATCTGTGCCCTACTCTACGGCGTTTACTGCCTAAACCAACTTACTCACTATCGGTATTTTCCGGCTCATTTAAGGCCCTAATGTAAGCCGGTATATCTAAATAATCTTGGCTACCAATGGCCAGCTTGGCTTCGCCGGTAACGCGATGGCTTTGCTCACGGGATAGCACTTGCTGCAGTTCTTC
>JAAYRH010000196.1 GCA_012518835.1 Aeromonadales bacterium
TGATGCTTGAGCAGTCTCTGCTGCTATCTTTTTTTCTAAATCACGCCTAACAATATTCAATGCCGCTAATGCTAGCTCGGGCGCTACGTTATTCACTTCTAATAATTCAATTAAATCTACCGCTAGCTGTATCTCAGCTGGCGCTTCATTTAGCTCCATGATGTTCTCAGATTCCTGTGTATTACTTGTTTTAGGGCAAAAAAATGCCCAGCAAAGGCTGGGCGTAAATTCAGTACTAAATAAGATGAGTACTTAATAACAGTGGCAATAGATTAGAGGAGGCTTAGTGGAAAAGGTTCCCCGTTAATTACTTTTTATTAAAAATCTCTTTAGCTTGACAGTGAGGGTGAAATAAACGTAAGTTTCAAACATGTGTTTACTTTGATTAGGGTGGGCAGTGAGCATCAATAGTACTAAACAGAAAATTCTTGATGCCGCCGAGCAGCTATTTGCTGAGCGGGGCTTTGCAGACACCTCATTGCGAATGATCACTGGTGTGGCTGAGGTGAATTTAGCGTCCGTGAATTATCATTTTGGCTCTAAAAAAGAATTAATCAAAGCGGTGATGGACCGATACCTATCGGTATTTATGCCCGCTGCCGAGCAAGCGTTATTGCAACAGCTGGCGGCTCCTCACAGTAATTTACATCAGGTGTTTGGCTGTTTTGTGGCACCGCTAATGACGCTTACTCGTGTTCATCCTCGTGGGCCAGAAGTGTTTTTGCAGCTGTTAGGCCGCGGTTATATTGATAATCAGGGCTTTTTACGCTGGTTTATCATTAATCATTATGGCAGCGTATTAAACCATTTTAATCAAGCTATTCAAGCTGCTGCCCCGCATTTATCCCCCGCCGACTTATTTTGGCGTTTGCATTTTACTCTTGGCACCGTGGTGTTCACTATGGCGTCTAGCGATGCATTACGTGATATAGCGCAAACAGATTTTAATGAAGAAATAGACATTGAAGGGCTGGTGCATAAATTAATCCCCTACCTGGCCGCCGGCGTGGCGGCTAGCCCTACAGAGTAAGGTTGCTGGTTAATAAGGAGTGCTACATGAGCTTACGTAAGAAATGGATTAGTGGTCCCGCTTTTACTAGGTTTAAAAAAATCTTGCCGCCGTTATCAGATACCGAGCGTCAAGCGATGGAAGCCGGCTCTGTATGGTGGGATGGTGAACTGTTTAGTGGCAAGCCTAATTGGTCAACGCTGCTAAATTATGGACCGGTAGCGCTAACAACCCAAGAGCAACATTTTTTAGATAATGAAGTAGCTACCTTATTAACTTTACTCGACGATTACCAGATAGTGCACCATGAGCAAGAGCTCCCCGAGCCAGTATGGGACTACCTTAAACAACAGGGATTTTTCTCTTTAATTATTCCTAAAGCTTACGGTGGAAAAGAGTTTTCTGCTTATGCGAACTCCACCATAGTCGCGCGTATTGCCTCGCGCAGTGTCAGTGCCGCGGTGACGGTGATGGTCCCTAACTCCTTAGGGCCCGGCGAGTTGCTAATGCGTTATGGTACTGCCGAGCAACAACAGTATTGGCTGCCTGGCTTAGCCTCAGGTAAAGAGGTGCCTTGTTTTGCTTTAACTGGGCCAGAAGCAGGCTCTGATGCTGGCGCTATTCCTGACCGTGGCGTGGTATGTGAGCAAGAGTATCAAGGTAAAACCACCTTAGGCATTCGCTTAAATTGGGATAAGCGTTATATCACGCTGGCGCCCCGCGCCACAGTATTAGGCTTGGCTTTTAAGCTCTACGATCCTGAGCAGTTACTTGGCGAGACGCAGGCATTAGGGATTACCTGTGCGCTGATCCCCACCAGTCACCCCGGCGTTAAAGTCGGCGATCGCCATTCGCCCATGGGCTTGGCGTTTTTAAATGGCACCACTCAAGGGCAAGATGTTTTTATTCCGCTAGATTGGATAATTGGCGGACCTGACTATGCGGGTAAAGGCTGGCGCATGTTGGTGGAGTGTTTATCCGCTGGGCGTGGTATCTCTTTGCCTGCACTGGGGACCGCGAGTGGCCATTTAGCGTTACGCAGCAGTGGTGCTTATGCTTATGTGCGCA
>JAAYRH010000197.1 GCA_012518835.1 Aeromonadales bacterium
AATCCGCGAAACCCACGAAAAGATCAAGATAAGATCTGAAAAGAGCATTTTATGGGTAAGAGCTTAAAAGCAGCGCCGAGCGCCCGGCACCAAAGAAGAGCAAGACATTTTTCGCCACGGAATCCACAGAAACCACGGAAAAAACATGTTAATGGTAAGGGCAGCGGGGCAGTTTTTTGTAGCTGCAGAATTTATATTAATGTTTAATGCTTAATTTTAAATGTTTAATGAGGAGCAAAATCAAGACTAAGGGCTTGTTTTAACAATACAATACCTTTTTTCGTTCTTATTTTTATTTTTCTGTGGATTCCGTGGGTTCCGTGGCGGATATAATTCTTATTCGGCGCAGCCGAAGGCAATGTTGAGTGTTGAGTGGTGAGTGTTTAATGAAGACCAAGACCAAGACTAAGAGCTTTTTGCCACGAAACCCACTGAAAAAAGATAAAACCTAACAAAACTTTTAAGTTGTAAGAGCAAGTTCAGCTTGGCGACTGGCTCTTTCTCTTAAAAGAGCATTTTATTAGTAAGAGCTAAGAAATAGTGCCGTGCTTTAGCTACCAGACTCAAGAGTTTGTTTTAACAATACAATATCTTTTGTCGTTCTTATTTTTATTTTTCTGTGGATCCCGTGGGTTCCGTGGCGAAGTTGTCTTAAGTTTAAAAGCAAACTTGCGACATAATTAACATTAGTTTTAAGGCATTACTTATTACATCTTTAAATGTAAACCATTTTACTCTTAACCATAATAGGGATAGTTATGCAAAATAGTTCGGTGTTACAAATAAAAAGAAAACGACCTAGCGAGGCCGCTCAAGAGGTTTATGAGTTAGCCATTAGCCATAGAGAGGAAACAGAAAACGCCAGAAGGTTAGCTCAGCCAGTGGTGGAGCAGCTCGGCGCTCTCGAGTTATTTAGAATGGGTTTACCCCGCTCGTTAGGTGGCTGGCAAGATAACCCGATAGAAACCTTAAAGGTGTATGAGTTGTTAGCTCAGGCCGAAGCATCGGTGGCCTGGATTGTGTGGAATAATCATTTAGCTTGTACTTTTGGCCGTTATTTAGACCCCACCAGCATGAAGGAGATATATAGTAATCCCGCTCATGTATATGCCAACTCAGCTCGCCCTGAAGGCGTAGCTCATACCGTAGCGGGAGGTTATAGGGTATCTGGCCAATGGACCTTAGTCTCGGGCTGCGAACTAGCCGATTGGTTAGTATTACGTTGTTTAGTGATATCAGAAGGCTCTCCTACCACCTTGGGGCCTGGGGCGAATTTAAAGTTATTTTTCATTCCCAAACACCAGATCCAAGTGGTTGATACTTGGAGCGTCAGTGGCTTAAGTGGCACAGGTAGTCATGACGTAGTAGTAGAAAATATTTTTGTTAAAGAACAATATGCGGTGAATTTTGATAGCCCAGTTGCTATTAATAATGCCTATAGTCGCTTACCGATTGGCTGTATCAATGCGGCAGGGGCGGCGGCCATGGCCTTAGGGGTGTTGAGGGCGGCAACCGATGAATTAATTGAGCTGTGTGCTGCGCGCATAACACCTGGAAAAAACCCTGATCTTCGAGATCGGGCCACCGTGCAAGGGGCCATAGCAAAAAGCAAAACATTGTTAGCAGCGTTGCGCGCCCAATTGCATGCTAGCGTAAACACCTTATGGGAAGCGTCACAGCATCATAATATATTTACAGATCACCAACTGGCCGAAGTGTGGGCAGCATCGGGCGAGGCCGCAAGAGCAGCAAGAGCTATGGTATCTGAAATATATGCAGTAGCAGGCACCGCGTCTTTATATAAAAAACACAAGATAGAAAGAGCTCATCGCGATATTCATGCCATATTACAGCATGGTATTCTTCAACCCCATTGGCTGGAGCAAGCAGGAGGAGTGTATGTGGGACTAACTCCTACCAGTGCTATGTTTAGAATATAAAGCCAATCTTACTTTTGCTAGGCTTTATTATTACAAGTTGTCAGTTATCTGCGCTTACTCCTAACAATAGCTAGGGGGAGTATTATTACTATAAAAAACGCGATATAAATTTTATAAGTTAAATGTAAAGGAATAAGCTATGATCCTTGTGGATGTAGTATCTAATAAGGAAGATTGGAGTAATGCACTAATAAGATTTGATAGTTGGGACTTTTATCATACCTGGGACTTCCATGAAATATCAGCACGCAATGGTGAAGGAAAACCAGTGCTATTTAAAGTTTCTTTAGGGGATGAACAATTAATCTTCCCTTTGTTAAGTAGAAATATTTTAGGTACTCAGTATAAAGATTTAACATCTGTATATGGCTACCCCTCATTTCTTTACACTGGAACCTGCCCCGAAACATTTAATAAACTATGGCATGCTCTTTTGAACTACTTAGAAAGTAAAGGCTATGTCTCGTTGTTTTCTAGGTTAAATCCGCTACTTGCGTACGATGCAATTAGTGAGCAGATTGCAAAACCGGTAGGAAATGTGGTTTATATCGATCTGCAGCGCTCAGAGAGTGAGCAGCTCCAGGCATATAGAAGCAACCATCGACGTGATATTAGAAAACTAGAAAGAATGGGCGTGCAATGTCAAGCGAGCGAGGGAGTAGGAGAAAGTTTTGATGCCTTCATAGCAAACTATAATGTCACTATGGACAAATTAGCGGCTGATGAATATTATTTTTTCTCACGTGAATATTACAAGCAACTATTAAATGCTAACAACTTTACAGCAAAGATATATTCTTGTTATTTAGAAGGTGAGATCATTGCTAGTGGGATATTTACGTTTTGTGGTGACTTCGTACAATATCATCTTGGTGGCACCCATCCAGATTATGTGCGTCTTGCTCCCACCAAAATAATGTTTGACCAAGTGCGTAAAGATGCTACTCATTTGGGATTCAAAAAGTTTAGCCTTGGTAGTGGATTAGGCTTTAGAGATGATGGCTTATTTAACTTCAAAAAAGGCTTTTCTGATTCTACTGCTGCTTTTGGGGTGATTAATGCAGTTATTAATAAAAAAATTTATAGCGAGTTGTCTAGAGGTATAGAAAGCGACACTGGCTTTTTTCCTCTATATCGCGCGGTAACTGCCGAAGAGGTATTAGCGACAGCACTATAAATGCGGGTAAGAATGTAGAGTGTAGAGTGTAGAGTGTAGAGTGTAGAGTGTTGAGTGTTGAGTGTTGAGTGTTGAGTGTTGAGTGTTGAGTGTTGAGT
>JAAYRH010000198.1 GCA_012518835.1 Aeromonadales bacterium
CCCAGCCCTATAGCCAATAAATATCTTGATTACTAAAGTAAAAAGCTCGCCGTTACTGGCGAGCTTTTCATTATCGAGTGCTTTAGTTGGCAAAACCTCTTAATCCCACCACATGCACTTGCTCTTGAGTGCCATGGACTTTGCGGATCAATTTATAGGTCGTGCCTTTTTCGGGACTGATGTTTTCGGGTGCTGCAATTAAGAGCTGCATATCTTGACGTTCACAGAGCTCAAATAAGGTGGCAATAGAGCGAGTATCAAGGCGGGCTGCTTCGTCTAAAAACAATAACCGACAGGGTAATACCGCTTTATTACGCAAATGACGTGACTCGTCTTCCCAGCTTTGTAACACCATAAGTAAAATGGCCTGCCCGGTACCAATCGCTTCACCGGTAGATAAGGCGCCACTTTCGGCTCTTAACCAGCCTTCGGCACCGCGCTGCACTTCAATATCTAAGTCTAAATAATTGCGATAGTCCAACAGCGCCTGCCCTAATACTTGAGGACTACGCTCGCCCTGCTCTAATTGCGGATTGAGTCGCTGAAATAGCTTACCCATCGCCTCAGAAAAGCTAATATCTTGGCTATTAAATAAATCTTGGTGTTGCCCTTCGCGCTGACTTAGCGCTTCTAATAAGCGTGCATAAGTGTCACGTACATTGACATTTAACCGCACCCCTGCCACCAGCCCAAAGCTGATATTTTGTAAGCCTTGGTTAAGGGTGCGGATCCGCTGTTGTTCTCGGCGAATAATGGTATTAATTTTCGCCGCCACCTCATGACTCGATAATGACAACTGGCCTTCACGCAGTTGTAGCTCGTCGCTCAAGCGCCCTAGCTCCACTTCCATTTCTTCGAGCGCTGCTACTGGGTCGTCAGCGCGAATAATATCGTGGCGAATACGTGACTTTAAGTGGCTAAAGACCAAGATATAAAATTGCACTTTTTGTAGGGTATGACGACTCCCTTCCGATAAGCGCAGCGCATCGCGCAGCTCTTCATTATCAGCCACTGCTAAGCGCAATGCTCCTAACGCTTTATCGGACATCGAGCGCAGCTCGTCAGGCTCTAAATACGCCAGCTCTGGCTTGGCTAAGCGGGCTGCTACACCGGTATCTCGAGCTAGACGCTCCACCTTTGCCCAATGCGCTTTATGGGCTACCAGCGCTTTACGCGCACTAAAGTAACCTTGACCATCTTTGCTTAAGCGCTGACTCAAAGAGTCAATATCCCGTTGAGTAACTTGGCGCTGCGCCTCGGTTTGGCTGCGTTTACTGCGGGTATGAACCAATTCACTTTCTCGCTCGCGTTTAGCAGCCAGCGCTTGCTCTTCCATATCGTCAGCTAACGTAATGCCCAGCTCATTAAACTCCTGTTGAAACTCGCTAAGGGTTTGATGGCGAGCATCACGGTTGGTCACCAAGGCAGTACGAGTTTGTAAGGCATCATTTAAGCGACTCGTTAATTGCTCGGCTTTAATGCCTGCTTGGTGACGGCTGGCTTCGGCCTGTACTAGTTTTGCCTTCAAGTTGTCATTCATCACCGAGCTTTGATCTAACAGCTGCTCAGCATCCTGATAGGCAAAGTGCGCTAAGCGCGCCGTTACTTGCGTTAGGCTATAGGTGCGCGCTCGGGCTTGACTGAGCTCGGCTTCGGCGGCTGCTACGGTGCGCTGTAACTGCTCAAAATCGGCAGGATGTTGGCCTAACACCTGCACTTGCTCCGCTAAACGGCCTAGGCGCTGGCCGTGACTGGCCATAAAGTGGCGCGCTTGTTCTAACTCGGCACACTCTTGCTCGGCTTGGGCTAATTGCGCGCTGGCCTCTTGCACGTCTAATACATCTGCCAGCGGTAATAAACGATGCAATAGGGTTTGCTGTGCTTTAAGTTGACTACGCTGGCTTTGCCACTGGGCTTGGGTTTCTTCAAACCCAGCTAAAGTGTCGGTTAATTGCGCTTGTTGCGCCACCAGTTGCGCCAGCTCCAGTTCGGGATTAGGCGCAAAAGCTAATTGCAGCCCCTCATTCACAAACTCACTTAACTGATGATATAAACGGCTGTGCTTTTGTTGGGCAAAAGCAGCACTGGCGTAAGCTTCATTAACCTGCTCAAGCTCTTGGTTAAGCTGCGCAATTTTTGTTTCTCGGGCAGCACGACCAAATAAGGGGACCTTAGGAAACGGCGAATAGCGAAGCTGACGCTCCCCCTGCTTTACCCAAATAGCCTGATGTAACTCGGTGGCATGCTGTATATCTTCTTCAAACGCATCGGGATTACCTTGAATTAAATACACATCATCAGGGCACGACTCAAGCTCGGTGAACTGCGCTATTGCAGCCTCTGGATCGGCGACCACAATGCCATGACGAGCCGGCCCATATAGCGCTTCATAATAAGGCGCATCTTCTACGGCAATATCGTCGTACACTTGCGCTAATAAGGTGCCCCCTAGCTGCTCACATAACGCCAACAGTTGCGGGTCGGCGTCACTGCCTTGGTGCAAACGACTAATTTGCTGGCTCAGTTGTTGTTTTTGCGCCAGTGCTTGCTGTTTAGTTTGCTCACTACTGTGCTCATCGCGCAGCGCTTGTTGCATAGCCGCCGTGACGGCGCTGCTATCGGCTAAGGGCAGCTGGGATAACTCGCGCAAACGAGTTAACTGCTGCTGGGCTTTATGCCAAGCGGGGGCGCTAGTGCGCAACGCCGCAACTTGAGGAGTTAGCGCGCTTAATTGCGCTTGATATTGGCGCACCTTGTCTTGAGACTCGGCACGTTTTGCGTCCAGCTCACTCAACCGCTCATCTAACTCAGCCAGCTGTAATTCCAGCTCAGCTTCATTCGCTACGTTACAGCCATACTGGCTTAGCTCGGCTTGCAGGGCTTGGGCTTTTTGCTCTTTATCTAGCGCCTGCTTTGCCTGTTGTAGCTGGCGGCGCACACTCGACTCACGTGCGAGGATCAATTGATAATCGCGCCCCTGCTCAATAAGCGCTTGAGCGCGGGCGAAGGCGGTCGTGGGCTCGGCAGTGGAGTCAATTTTTTGTAATAGCGCCAGTGCCTGATCGTATTGCGCGCGGGCAGCTTCGGCCAAGGATAATTGCTGGCGTAGTGCTAATACCTGCTGAGTTTGCTGTTGCTCTATGGCTTGGTGAGCTTGCTCTTGGGCATGAGCGGTGTCAGAGGTTAACTCTGGTAAACCACATAATACTTTAGCCTCACTGAGCGCTTCTTTTGCTTGGCGAAATTGAATCGCTCGGGTTTGCTGGGTATCGAGCGCCTGCTGATAATCTGCCAGCTGACTTTTTAGACTATCTACTTCGTCGTCGGCAAGGGTTTTAGCTTCTTTGGCGATGGTGTGCTCATCTTCTAGCTCAGCCACTATTTCTTGCTGTAGCGCCAGCTTTTCATCTAGCGCATCTATTTCTTGCTGATAGTCACTAATGCGTTGTTGTAGTTTGACACCACTGAGTACCTTAGCCAGATGCGCCGAGGCAATATCTAACTCATCGGTTAACATACGCTCGCGCGCCGCAAGGTGCCCTAACTCATCGGTTAAATAAATAAGACGTGCCCGCTCTTCGGCTAAAATTTGTCGCTCTTTATTTAAGGCACGTCGGGCGGCTAATGCTGCATCCGATAAGCGTTTTTTTTCACCGCTGTGACGCACATAGTCGGCGGCCACATAATCGGTGGTTTCACTAATTAACTGGCGAAATACATCACGCTGGCGCTGGGTTTCCCGAATGGCTTCCAGCGTACGACGGTTTTCAAAAATCGCCGCTTCCATGTCATTAAAGGCATTACGAATGCTGGCATTCTCTGGCAACAAATAGTCTTTTAAGCTGCGACTAATGGTGCTAGAAATGCCGCCATAGAGTGAGGCTTCAATGAGTCGATAATACTTAATGCGATCTTGTTTATCTTTTAACTTGCGCGGCGTCACGCCTATGTCAAATAAAAAATTATGGTAATCCGATACCGTATTAAAGCGCGTGTAATTAAGCTCGCATTCTTGCGCAGCGGTTTTAAGCTCAGCTAACGAGCGCACTTGACCACGGCCATCGGCCAACGGCGCTAATAATAGCTCGCTGGGTAAAATAACGGTGTCAGTAAAGCCGCGAATACTAAACGGGGTTAAGTTTACTTTATTATCGCGGTTCGCCACCTGCTCTAAATGCACGCCAAACCACACCCGCTCGCCTTGCGAAGTGTCGACTTCAATTAAAGCGTAACAATGGCCGCGTTGTAGCTTGCCATATAAGCCTTTATCACGACTGCCAGATTGGCTCCCGGCTTCGGTAGTATTACGAAAGTGCAGCAGACTTAAATCGGGGATAAGAGCAGCAATAAAAGCCGCCATAGTGGTTGATTTACCAGCACCATTACCTCCTGAGAGCGTGGTGACTAAGGTGTCGAGCTCAAAGGTGCGAGCAAAAAAACCGTTCCAATTCACCATACTTAAGGAGTGAAACTTACCCCGGTTAAAGAGGGTTTCTTCGGTATCAGCGTTGGCTGCGAGGGGGGTAGTTGCTATCATTATTCATTCTCCTCGTCGGGCACCATTGCACGTTCAGCACCTTCATTAGACGACTCATTGGCAAGGGCTTCGCCATCGCGGATCAGGCGTAACTGCATGGCTTTAGGATCTTCATCACTGCGCACATCGGCGGCAAAACGAAACACCGCTTCGCTAATACGAAATTTATCTTGGCTGCCCACGCTCATCACCATGCCTAACCGTTTTAACCGGCGCAGCGCACTTTTGAGCCGGTCTTGTAATTTACGCCGGTCTAAATCCGTCCCGCCGGCCCGCTGGTTGATCAGCGCCAGCAAGGTACTTTCGTTGGTGAGCGTGAGGATTTCCTCTTGCAAATCTAACAGAGAAAATATGCCTTCATTACTCAGTCGATCAGGGCTTAAATACAAATAACACAGCACCTTTCCTACCAGCATTTCTAGTTCAGATAAAATACCGGTGCCAAGCTCACTGTTACTGCGAGGACGTAAATAATAAAACCCTTCCGGCGCGCGCACTAACTCGGCGTGATAGCGGCGATAAAACTGCTCCAAAGCGGGATAAAACGCTTGTAGCAACGAATGTAGCTCCAGCTCATCGGCACTAATATGACGCCCAGTGCGCAGCTGATTATCTAGCGTGGGAAATAGCGGGTTAGCAATGGCGCACGCCAGCTCGGGTTCGAGGGCGAATTCAGTATTGGTCGATAACATCTGCTTGTACCTTGGCCCCATGGGCATTAATCGGTTGCCATTCTGGCTGAGCGGCGCCCCAGCGTTGAGCGTCACCGTGGCCCAGCTTAACTGCTTCATCTATCAGCAGTCGGGCAATATCAAAATGTTGATGTTGTGGATAGTCTTGTAAGTAATCTTTTAACACTTGACCTAGCGCCAGCGGCTTGGCGGTATCGGCAAATGCTGTTAAATGGGCTTGAATACGCTCCGACAGCGCGGCAGACACATCGAGCTGCTCTTGGTATTCCAGCTCAGCGGGTAGCTCACCGGTGACCTCTTCCCCATAAGCAGCTAGGGTTTCAGCGCGCAGCTCTAATAAAGGCAAGCTGTGGGCAATTCGTAATTGCCAGTTGTGTTGCTCAAATTGGCGAATTGACTCACGCAGGCGTTGGGTAAAGGCGCGGTTTTTATCCATATCAATGGCAGTACGAATAAAGCGATGCACGTGTAAGTCATAGCGCGCCCACAACTCAATACACTGACTGCCCCACACAATAATGGCGTCGAGCCGTGTTTGTAGCTGCTGACACACAGGCGCTAAATGTACACCTTTAGGGTGCAGCTGTAATTGCTCTTCAATATCTAGCAAGCTTTGTTGTAAGCCATGACCGGCAGTATCTAAGGTGTCTTGCAACTCGCGCAGCGTGTGGCCGGTTTCTCGCAATAACTGTTCACAGGCATTAATGGCTTGGTGCCAGTCTTTGGTTAATAACGCGGCAATATTGGCTTTAACGGCATTTTGCTGCTCATCCATGGCGCGCTGCGTATCATCAATGCGTGCCAACTGCTCTGTTACCGAGTAAATCAAACGCCCTTCTACATCTTGCGCCCATTGCTGTGGATTTGGCGAGCCGGCAATGGTGTGCGCTATGGTATCAAGATCTTGAGTGACATGCGCGAGCTGTAAGGACAACTTAATTTGGCTGACCTCACGCTGCTCGGCAAAAAACTCCACTATCGCCACACCTAAGCGAGTGAGTCGATATAAACTATCGCC
Organism: Aeromonadales bacterium; assembly: GCA_012518835.1. Taxonomy (GTDB): domain Bacteria; phylum Pseudomonadota; class Gammaproteobacteria; order Enterobacterales; family Aeromonadaceae; genus Oceanimonas. Next base: position 6,248 of record JAAYRH010000198.1, read on the forward strand.
TTCGCTAACATCGCCTTGAAAGCGGCTTAAAAGGCGCTGGCGCACTAAGTCATTAATGGCATTATTGGCGCGGCTCACTTGCGTTTCTGCTACTTGAGAAAAGCCTTTACTCACGTAACTAAAGGCGTGATGTAAGTCAGATTCGGTTAAGGGAGCTTGCTGTTCACCGGCGTGGATCATCTGAATTGCTAACAATAACGCCAACCGCTCGGGTGGCAAGTTGAGGCCTAGCTCTTCTTCTTTAACCCAGCGGATCCAATCCGGCAAGGTGCGAGATTCTTGTGTCATCAGTCTGTGTGTGCCCTCGTGGTGTGGCGCTGCTTGGCAGCACAATTAAAGAGACGTGGCTTGTGTGCGACTAAATGAATATAGCGCCCTAGGTGCATAAAAGGTTCAAGACGCGCATGAGCAAGCTCCATGGCAATCACTTCCTCGGCGTGTTCGAGGCGAAACTGTTTATCTACCATATAATCGTGGAGCACCCGCACCCCACTGCGGCTATTTATAACTAAGCCTAAGTCTGCTAGCCAGCCTGCTACTTCTTTAGGTCGACAAGGCCAGTTTGGGGTAAGCTTTTGACGTCGCTTCTTGACCAGATCGGCATAAACATAATCAAAATGGCCCATCACTAAGCTGTGATACAAGAGGCCGTCGCGGTTATAAAACATTAACGATAAATGGCCCTCTTCTTTAAGCAGCGCTTCAAGGCTGGCTAATAACGCCGCCTGTTCGGCTACCCATTCCAGTACCGCATGGCATAAGATAAGATCAAATTGGCCTAGCGCTGCTACGCGTAAAGATTGAATGGGTGCCTGAATAAATTCAAACTGCCCTAACAATCCTTGCTCGCTGACCTGCTGTTTCGCTAAGGCCAGCATTTCTGCAGACAGATCGCACAGCACCACTTGGTGGCCCAGTGCCGCTAAGGGCTGAGATAAAGGGCCAAAACCGCCGCCCGCATCTAAAATGCGTAACGGTCGATCTGGTAAAGTGGCCAACAAGGCATCTAAGTCTTGCTGTAACACTGCTAGGCGAATGCGCCCTTTAGTGGTGCCATAAATGTTGCGAGCAAAAGCATGGCTTTTGCCATCAAAGTTAGTATTAGACTGCACTGGCTATTTCTTAATAGATCAGGGGCGGCTATTCTCGCATACCCCAGCGCGTTATTAAAAGCAGAGTTAATAGCAGATGTTTTTAGCAAAAAAATGGCTTGGCAGCTTATTGCTGCCGTTACCCTTGTTGCTGTTGTTAGCCGGCATAGGTTGCCTCTTGTTAGTGGCGCAAAAGCGGCGCAGTGGTGCAGGGCTTCTAGGCTTAGCCTTACTGAGTTTGCTGTTATTGTCCACCCGACCGGTGGCCAATGCCTTAATTCGCCCCTTAGAAACGCAATACCCGCCCTATCAAGTTAAAGAACATGAGCTCACCTCAGCCGAGCTTGAAGTAAAACACATTATTGTGCTGGGCGCCGCCCAAGTTGCCGATCCTCGGCTACCCTTACTCAGTCAACTTGGACACGCAGGCTTAAGCCGTATTAGTGAAGGCGTACGACTAGCTCATGCCTACCCAGAGGCCAGGTTAATTGTTAGTGGCTATGCCGGTGGCGAAGGTCGTAGCAGCGCCGAGCTCTATAGTTTGGTCGCACAAGAGCTGGGGATTGATGCCACCCGCTTAGCCCTAGTGCCTGAGCCCAAAGATACCGCTGAAGAAGCGGCCGCCATTGCGCCCATGATTGATAGCGAGCCTACTTTATTAGTCACTTCTGCCAGTCATATGCCGCGTTCAATGGCGCTGTTTCAGGCACAAGGCGCACAGCCCATAGCCGCGCCGGTGGGTCATCATGCCAAAGAAACCGCTGGCAGCTTGCCGCTCTACAGCTATCTACCCAAAGCCCATTATCTAGAGCGCAGTGAAATTGCATGGCATGAATACTTAGGCAGCGCCTGGCATTGGCTAACTGGACAAAATACCGGCAAAACAGCACCTTAGGGTCTGTTTTCTGGTCTCTTCCCCCGCTTGGCCGTATACTCATCTTATTAAATATTGGTCTTTATTAATCGACAGGATACAACACAATGCGACAGACTCTTGTTATGGGTAACTGGAAACTCAACGGTAGCAAAGCCATGGTCAGCGAGCTGATTGGCGCGCTTAAAGCGCCGGCCGCCGCTCACCCCACGGTAAGTGTTGCCATTTGCCCACCGGTGCTGTTTTTAGACCAAGCACAACAGCTGTTAGCCGACAGTGCTATTGCCTTAGGCGCACAAGATGCCGATCTACATAGCAGTGGCGCCTTTACTGGTGAAAACTCCGCTGTTATGTACCAAGAGTTTGGCGTGCGTTATGTATTAGTGGGTCATAGCGAGCGTCGTACCTTACACCAAGAAGACGATGCCACCGTGGCCGCCAAGTTTGCCGCCATTCAAGCCGCCAACTTAGTACCGGTATTATGTATTGGTGAAACGTTGGCACAGTTTGAGGCCAACGAAACTCAGGCCGTAGTCGAGCGCCAGCTGGCAGCAGTAATTGAAAGCAATGGAATTAACGCCTTAGCCAAGGCTGTGATCGCGTATGAGCCAGTATGGGCGATTGGTACTGGAAAAACTGCTACCCCCGAAATAGCTCAAACCGTGCATAGCCAAATCCGGCAGTTTTTAGCAAAGCAAGACGCCGACATCGCCGCTAAGGTACAAATTTTATATGGCGGCTCCGTTAATGGTGCCAGTGCCGCAGGCTTATTTGCTATGGCAGATATTGATGGCGCACTGGTAGGCGGAGCTGCTCTTAAAGCAGACGAGTTTGCCGCTATTATTAGTGCCGGCGCCTAAATTCCCATTAGGAGCAACATAATGATTAAACGTATTGGTGTGTTAACCAGTGGGGGTGATGCTCCAGGTATGAACGCGGCCATTCGTGCCGTAGTGCGGGCGGGGTTAAATTACAACCTAGAAGTGTTTGGTATTCATCGCGGCTATTTAGGCTTGCACGAAGACGACATTGAGCAACTAGAGCGCCATTCGGTATCGGATGTGATCACCCGTGGTGGCACTTTTTTAAAGTCGGCGCGTTTTCCAGAATTTAAAAAAGAAAGTGTGCGACTAACAGCCGTAGAAAATTTAAAAAAACATGGCATTGATGGCTTAGTGGTGATTGGCGGTGATGGCTCCTATATGGGCGCTATGAGCCTTACCGAGATGGGTTTTCCCTGTATTGGTATTCCTGGCACCATAGATAACGACATTGCGGTTACCGATTTTACCATCGGCTTTGACACGGCTTTAAATGTGGCGGTAGAAGCCATTGATCGACTGCGTGATACGTGTAGCTCCCACAACCGGATTTCGGTTGTTGAAATTATGGGTCGCCATTGTGGTGACTTAACCTCTTCGGCGGCAGTGGCGGGCGGCGCGGAATATGTGATTATTCCCGAAGTAACCTTTAATCAAGATGAACTGATCCAGCAAATTCATGCCGGGGTCGCTAAAGGTAAGCAACACGCTATTATCGCTATTTGTGAGCATATGTGTGATGTCACCCGTCTGGCCCATGATATTCAAATAGCTACCGGTCGCGATACCCGCGCCACCACCTTAGGCCATGTACAACGCGGTGGTACTCCCAGTGCGCGAGACCGCATTATGGCCAGCCGCATGGGCGCCAAAGCGGTGGAGTTATTACTGGAAGGGTACGGCGGCCGCTGTGTAGGTTTACAAGGCAACACCATAGTGCATCACGATATTGTAGACTGTATTAAACACCTACAGCGCCCCTTTAATGAAGAGCTCTACCAGCTGTCTAACACCTTGTTCTAATAAGGTTATTAATGAAAGTCATGTCAAAAGCCACTTATCTAAGTGGCTTTTTTTATGTGACGAACCATCAACACCATAAGGTGCATTTTAAATACCAGTTATTTGTTCTAGATCACAATAAAGTGATTTTTTATCACTTATACTGGTTTCGAATTCAATCCTTATTTGGTTATTAGCAAGGAGAACAGTATGAGTGGATGTTGTGGTGCCTGCGGCGGTGCGCATAAAGAGCCAACCCCAGTAGCAACAGAAGAAAAAACTGAACAACAAACTGAAGCACAATAGTTTCTTTAGTCATCAACAATGCCCGTTAAGAGGTGGTCGCTCCTTTGCCACCTCTTTTTTTATACCTGTTATTGAATGTCAGAATAGGTAGGCCAGTTAAGGTATCTATCGCGCCAACCTGTGCTTCGCTTCCCCCTGACGCGACTATTCGTCATAATGCGGGCTGTTTCTGCGGGCAAGGCATGTTAATGGATATATTTGGGGTAAGTGTATCGGTACTATTGCTAGCGGCGCTCGCCTGCTTTATTGGCGCGTATGTACAAACTGCGATTGGTTTTGGCATGGCTGTAGTAGCGGCGCCAATTTTGTTTTATCTCGATCCCATATTAGTGCCAGGTCCGTTAATGATGGTGCTGCTGGCGATGTGCGTGACGAATGGCTGGCGCTTTAGAAAACAATTAGAGCTTAATTTACTCGCGCCCGCACTACTGGCACGTATCCCCGGCAGCGCCATTGGTGTGCTGTTATTGCTGTTGGTGTCTCAGCAGTCGTTAGCCCTATTGATTGCGGTGACGATTATGCTGGGTGTTCTAGTGCGACTGACCAATATCGCCCTGCCCATGACTCGCACTAATATGGCCATTGGCGGTTTTTTATCTGGGGTAATGGG
>JAAYRH010000199.1 GCA_012518835.1 Aeromonadales bacterium
AATTGGTTAGCTGACCACTTTCAGCCGGGGAATCACCTGTTAACTCATTCCCCTAGTGGCGATTTTGTCTTGCAGCCAGCGCCGCGTTATTTATTCATATCAGCGGGCTCGGGCATTACGCCGATATTATCTATGGTACGTACCTTAGCCGATCAGGAACAGCTAACAGATATTTACCTTCTGCATGTATGTCGTACTCAAGCGGATATACCCGCAGCTGCAGAATTACAGCAATTGGCTACAGAGCATGTGGGATTCAACATAGAGTTTATTTTAAGTCAGCCCGACAGAGGAGAGGGTACTCGACTTACATTAGCCCATCTGGCCGTTATCCCTGAACTCCAACAACGACAAACTTATCTGTGTGGTCCAAGTGGTTTTATGCAGCAAGCCCGTGCTTGGTTATTAGCATTAGGTTTGCCAGCTAAACTATTACAGCAAGAGTATTTTGCAAGCCCGCATGTTGAGGATGTTTCACGTGAAACACAAGCGGTGAGGATACAAATAGCGGAATATAGTTTTAGTGGTAACAATCAACGAGACTTACTTACCCAAGCTGAGCAGCAAGGAATCAATTTGCCTTGGTCTTGCCGTGCAGGTATCTGTGGTAGCTGTAAACAACAGTTAGTATCAGGTGAAGTAGAGCAACCTCAAGCACCTGCCTTGTCTGCCTCAGAGCGAGCAGCAGGCGTTATATTAGCCTGCCGCTGTGTACCTTTAACGGATGTAGTTTTGAAGTAACTAGCCATACGTCTTACGCTCTACGTCTTAGACAGTTCTGCCTTTACGTACCGCGTGTGGCTTATGGCGTATAGCTTTGGGCAGCTTCATCTACTAAATAAAGAATCGACTCATAGTTAATGCCGCTGTGATGGCTTAAGCCTAACTCACAAGTGCGGCTATTGCTCACACCGCGCGTACAGTTATTAGGTACTTGCTGCTTAAGACTGGCCAGTGCCGAGGCATTAAGTTCAGGAGTGGTAAAACCTTTATCGCCGGCGAAGCCGCAACAACTAATATGCTCCGGCACTATCACGGAAGTTGCACAGCACTTAGCCAGCGTTAGCATATTGTCGGCCAGTCCCATACGTTGGCTGCTACAGGTAATATGCAGCATGACGGTTTCGTCTATGGGAGTGAGTGGTAACCTCTCTAGTGCATGTTCTAAAACAAAGGCCACCGGCTCGTATATCTTCAAGTTCTGCTTAAAGCTATCAACACTTAATTTGGCACAGGGGCTAGTGTCCATTAACACTGGCCAACGACCTTGCTCCGAAGCTTGCCATAAACGATCTTCTAATTCGGCACTCTTAGCGGCGGTTTCGCTACTAAAGCCTTTACTATGATAAGGCAAACCACAACAAAGCTCGTTAAGCTCTGTGGGTATGACAACTTCAAAACCTGCTTTAGCTAATACCGACATCGTGACTTCGGTTAAAGACCGCTTATCGCTTGCTTGGGGTGATTGGCCAAGAGTGCGACTAGCGCAAGAAGGGAAGTAGACTACTTTTTGTTGCGCTTTTTTTTCGTCCCACTCTGGAAAAGTCGTTGCTTTAGCTTGCTCTAACTTTTGTGGCAGCCGATAGGAATTAGCTGCAGGCAATTCAGGAAACCACAGTGGCAACTTGTTAGCTGTTACTTTACGTATGCTTCGATTAACGCTGGCAATGATTTTATTACCCACTAACTTACGAGTGCTGTGAGCAGCATTCAACCCTAGTGCTACCGTTCTAGTCGTGCCGGAAAAATGGTTAGCAGTCCAGAGAGCGATGGGCTGAAACTTAGCATAACGAGCACTACGCAACTTAACCATCATCTCGCCGGTGTTAATACCTACCGGACAACGTTGCTCACACAAACCCGTTGCCGCACAAGTATCTACTCCTTGATAGTCGAACACCTTTTGTAGGCTATCTGGAGTGGTGTCGTTTTTCGCTTCGCGACGGCTTAACTCTCGATACAATACAATGCGTTGGCGGGGAGTTAAGCTTAAGTTTTTAGAAGGGCATACCGCTTCACAAAATCCGCATTCAATACATTTATCGACCAGTGGATCCGCTGCGGGTAAAGGTTTTAAGTTTTTTAAATGAGCGCTGCTATCACTATTAACAATCACGCCTGGATTAAGAATACCGTGAGGATCAAATAGCGCCTTTATTTGCTGTACTAACCGATAGCCATCAGCTCCCCATTCTAACTCCACAAAGGGGGCCATATTACGACCCGTTCCGTGCTCGGCCTTTAATGAACCTTGATATTCCACCGCTACTAATTGAGTAACGGCTGCCATAAAGTCACCATAACGCTGACGTTCATGCTCGCTATCAAAGCCCTGAGTAAAGACAAAATGTAGGTTGCCGGCTAAAGCATGGCCGAAAATAATCGCTTCATCATAACCAAACCGTACTAGTAGCTCTGTGAGTTTACGCACTGCGGCAGCAA
>JAAYRH010000200.1 GCA_012518835.1 Aeromonadales bacterium
CGACTATCAGCATGAACTACCTCAATATTCTATGGTTACATTATCTAGCATACCGGAATCTAAACCATCATTGCCGCCCTGCAGCTTGATCATTAAGCGCAAGTCATTTGCCGAGTCGGCATAGGCGAGCGCTTCTGAATAGCCAATATGATGTTGGCTATATAAATCAAATAACGCCTGATCGAAGGTTTGCATCCCTTGCTCTCGAGACTTACTCATCACTTCTTTAAGCCGGTGCAAGTCGCCGTTGCGCAGCAGTTCAGCGACTAAGGGGGTATTTATTAACACCTCAAAGGCCGCGCGGCGCCCTTGACCATCTCGGGTGGGGATCAACTGCTGAGCCACAATGGCTTTTAAGTTAAAGTGCAAATCAAACTGTAACTGGCGGTGCTTGCTTTCGGGAACCAAGTGCATAATTCTATCAATAGCTTGGTTAGCGTTGTTGGCGTGCAAGGTAGCCATACATAAATGACCGGTTTCAGCAAACGACAGCGCAAAGTTCATGGTTTCTTCGGAGCGAATTTCTCCTAGTAAGATTACGTTAGGCGCTTGGCGCAAAGCGCTTTTAAGCGCGGCATCAAACGACTCAGTATCTACGCCTACTTCACGCTGAGTAATAATAGAGCGATCGTGTTGGTGTACAAACTCGATAGGATCTTCAATGGTTAAAATATGATCGTCCATATGCCGATTACGATGGCCAATCATGGCGGCTTGGGTAGTGGATTTTCCGGTTCCAGTCCCACCCACAAACAGTACCAAGCCACGCTTGGCCATGGCTACTTCTCGTAGGCTATCGGGCAAATATAATTCTTCAAAACTGGGGATCTTACTTTCAATGCGTCGGATCACCATGCCCGCTTGCTCTTGTTGCCACAGCGCACTCACCCGAAATCGTCCCAATGTAGGATCGCTGATCGCAAAGTTCGCTTCTTTATGCTGATGAAAGTTTTTAAGCCAGCTTTCACTCATACACGACTCGGCCAGCTGCAGGGTTTGCGCCGCCGTTAGTTTTTGCTCGCCAATAGGCACTAAGCGTCCTTGGCTTTTTAAGGTAGGAGGCACCCCCACCGAGATATAGAGATCTGAAGCTTGTTGCTGGTGCATGGCTGCAAGTAAGGGCAGTAACTCCATAGCTAATTTTCCTTATTAGATGCCTTGGGGATCATTGGCTTTAACGCGGGCTTCTACTGCCGACACTACGCCTTGATTCACGAGCTGTTTTAAACATTGATCCATGGTTTGCATGCCGTGTGCCATACCCGTTTGAATAACCGAATACATTTGTGCCACTTTATCCTCGCGGATCAAGTTACGAATGGCTGGCGTACCGAGCATGATTTCGTAAGCAGCGACTCGACCACCACCTTCTTTTTTTAATAAGGTTTGCGAAACCACCGCTTGTAGTGACTCCGATAACATAGAGCGCACCATGGCTTTATCGCCACCAGGGAACACATCAATTATACGGTCGATGGTTTTGGCCGCCGAGGAGGTATGCAAGGTAGCAAATACTAAGTGACCAGTTTCGGCCGCCGTTAAAGCCAAACGGATGGTTTCTAAGTCACGCAGTTCACCCACCATAATAATATCGGGATCTTCTCGTAGTGAAGAGCGCAGCGCATTACTAAAAGAGTGAGTATCTCGGTGCACTTCTCGCTGGTTCACTAAACATTTTTTATTGTCATGCACAAACTCGATAGGATCTTCAATGGTCAGAATATGCTTATTATCTTTTTCATTCACATGATCAATCATCGCCGCTAAGGTAGTGGACTTACCTGAACCGGTAGGGCCAGTGACCAGCACTAACCCTTTAGGAAGCTCGGCAATACGACGTAAGATGTCTGGTCCAGCTAATTGCTCTAAGGTCAGTATTTTACTGGGAATCACCCTAAACACCGCTGCGGCGCCGCGCGCTTGGTGATAGGCATTAACTCGAAAGCGCGCTAAATTAGGTAACTCAAAAGAAAAATCGACTTCTAAGCTCTCTTCAAATTCTTTGCGCTGGCGATCGTTCATAATGTCATACACGAGGTTATGAACTTCTCGATGTTCTAATACGGGTAAATTAATCTTTCTTACATCCCCATCCACACGAATTTGGGGGGATACTCCAGCAGATAAATGCAGATCCGAGGCATTATGCTTTACACTGAACGCCAATAACTCCGTAATATCCATTATTTATCCCTGTCTTTTGGTTAATTACTCATATGACTACTATCTTACAACAACTGTACCAAGTGCAGACCAGAATTGCCGCAGCGATCACAGCTCACCAACGCACGCCTGACTCAGTACAATTACTGGCGGTCAGCAAAACCAAGGCGGCCTCGTCGATATTAACAGCCTATCAGGCAGGACAACGCCAATTTGGTGAAAACTACGTGCAAGAAGCGCTCGATAAAATTATTGCCTTACGCGACGACTGCCCTGAAATTAGCTGGCATTTAATAGGTCCCTTACAATCTAATAAAACGCGCGCCGTAGCCGAGCACTTTGACTGGGTGCAAAGTGTCGACCGCCTAAAAATAGCCCAACGACTAAATGAACAACGCCCCGCTGACTTAGCCCCTTTAAATATTTGTATACAGGTTAATATCAGTCAAGAAGCCAATAAGTCTGGAGTTTTACCAGAGCAAGTAGCCGAATTGGCCGAACAGGTCAGTCAGCTGCCTAATATATGTTTACGCGGGCTAATGGCGATCCCAGAAGCGACAGACAAGGTGGCACAGTTAACGGCGCAATTAGTAGAGTTAAAGCAACTGTTTGATAGAATGACAGAAAAATATTCGACGGTAGATACGCTCTCCATGGGCATGAGTAATGATCTGGAGCTAGCTATTGAATGTGGTAGTACCCTAGTGCGGGTTGGCACGGCGATATTTGGTACTCGTCACGCTTAAATAATGATAATAAGTGAGTCATATGGAACATAGAAAACTGGCCTTTATTGGCGCGGGAAATATGTCACGCAGCATAATTTCGGGACTGATCAAGGCTGGGTACCCCGCCAGTGCCATTATGGCAGCGAATCCTTCACGCCCTAAACTAGAGCAATTAGCGGCAGAGTTTGGTATTCAAATAACTCAAGACAATTTGCAAGCAGCTAACTGGGCGCAAGCGGTGGTATTGGCGGTAAAACCTCAGCTAATGGCCGAGATGCTAAATGCGCTTTGTCTCGAGTCTAATCCTTTACAAGATAAGCTGCTGATATCTATTGCGGCGGGCATGAAAGTGGCACGGTTAGCCGAGTTAAGTGGACAACAGCGTATTGTACGCACTATGCCAAATACACCTTCTTTGTTAGGTTTAGGTATGACGGGCCTGTATGCTAACGAGTCGGTCGTCGCCGCTGATCGTGATTATTGTGAACAGCTAATGCAGTGTGTGGGCAAAACCTTATGGGTGACAGAAGAAGTAGGTATTAATCATATTACTGCCGCCGCCGGCAGTGCCCCCGCCTATTTTTTCTTATTTATGCAAGCCATGGCCGAGCAGGCACAGCAATTAGGCTTTAATGAACACGAGGCTCGCTTGTTAATAGAGCAAACCGCCTTGGGGGCGGTGAATATGGTGGTGGCCAACCCCAAGCAGTCTCTTAGTGAGCTAAGGGCACAAGTGACTTCTAAAGGCGGCACCACTGCCGAAGCCATTCGTCACTTTCAAGAACATGGTTTAAACCAGCTAGTAGCCGATGCGATGACTGCCGCCGTAACGCGTGCTAGTGAACTAGAAGCTCAGTTATAAGGATTAATATGGACGCTGTTTATTTTTTAATTAACACAGTATGCAATCTTTACTTGATGGTGGTGTTACTGCGCATCTGGTTACAACTAGTTCGTGCTGATTTTTATAACCCTATCAGTCAGTTTACGGTCAAAGCGACCCAGCCCATACTCAAACCCTTACGCCGCTTTATACCGGGCTTTTGGGGAGTTGATATGGCAGCCGTGGTATTAGCTATATTAGTAGTAAGCGTTAAGCTCGCGTTGCTCTATGCTCTTAACCCAAACCTGCTTTACGATACCCCGCTGTCGGCACTGGTGTTATTTGTGATCCTGTCTATCATCAAAACGGCGGGCACTATGCTATTTTGGGTGATGCTAATTCAAGCCCTGTTGAGCTGGGTAAGCCAAGGTCGTAGCCCCGTTGAATATATGCTATTTCAGCTTACCGGTCCGATACTGGCTCCGCTGCGACGTATTATTCCTCCGCTGGGTGGCCTAGACTTATCGGTACTAGTGGCTTTTATTATCTTACAGGCACTTAATCTATTGATGGGCAGCGTATTTGGCCCTATCTGGTGGCAGGTGTAAGGTGAGCCAACTAACGCCACCCGTAGTGCTGGTTGAGGATAAGTTGTATTTAACGGTTTATTTACAGCCCAAAGCCAGCCGCGATCAGTTTTTAGGTCTCCATGGCGAGGCGCTTAAAATCGCCATTACCGCCCCGCCTGTCGATGGCAAAGCTAACGCTCATCTATTAAAGTGGTTAGCAAAGCAATGTAGTGTAGCTAAAGCACAAGTTCAGTTAGTGCGGGGCGAAACCAGCCGCCATAAACAAGTCATGATCACAGCGCCACGGACCCTTCCCGAAGCAATAGTGGCACTGTTAGCCGAGATAAAGGATGCACCATGTTAAAGAAACTACTCATCACAATAACAGCCAGTTGGGCACTGTTATTTGCACTTTCTAGCCACGCAAACGAAGTAAAGGTAGGCGAGTTTAAGGTGGTTTATAATGCGTTGCCCAGTACCTTTTTAACGCCTGAGATAGCAAAAGAAAATAATATTGAACGTAGTCGCTATAATGGCCTGCTCAATATTGTGGTGTTAAATAAAGAAGGTAAGCCGCAACCCGTTAATATTAGTGGCGAAGGTAAAACGCTGATCGGTAACGTGCGAAAGTTAGAGTTTCAAACGATTCGCGAAGGTGATGCGATTTATTATATTGCTCAGTACCCTTACCGTAACGAAGACGATGTATTGTTTTCAATCAAGATCCAAAGCCCTAAACAAAGCGGCGAGTTTAGCTTCCGCCATACTTTTTATACCGATTAATTTACACTAGTCGTTTATCTTCTAAAAAAGGGGCACAGGCGTGCCCCTTGCTGATCTGGCTTCCATTACAAGGATTAAAAGGTGAAACATAAACTCGTACTGGCCTCGGGCAATGCTAATAAAGTGGCCGAATTACAAAGCTTATTGAACGAGCTAGAATTCACAGTGATCCCACAAACCGAGTTAGGCGTGAGTGACGCCGACGAAACCGGCACCACCTTTATTGAAAACGCCATTATAAAAGCTCGCCATGCTGCTGTAGCAACTCAACTACCTGCTATTGCCGATGATTCAGGGATTACCGTGGACGCACTCAACGGTGAGCCTGGTGTGTATTCGGCGCGCTTTGCTGGCGCCCAGGCAAGCGATCAACAAAACCTAGAGTTGCTACTCAAAAAGCTTAAAGGGGTACCTACCACGGAGCGCACTGCTACCTTTTGGTGCGTGCTGGTGTATTTGCGCCACGCCACCGATCCCACGCCGCTGGTGTGTACTGGCCGCTGGCACGGGGTAATTACTGAGCAACCTAGTGGCGAAGGCGGCTTTGGTTACGATCCGATCTTTTTTGTCCCCGACGCCGGTAAAACCGCCGCTGAGTTAAGCCGTGTTGAGAAAAATCGTATTAGCCATAGAGCACACGCCTTGCAACAGCTCAAAGTACTGCTGAGCGAGCAACGCTAATGTTAATACTGCCGCCCCTGAGCCTCTATATTCATATTCCTTGGTGTGTGCAAAAGTGCCCCTACTGCGACTTTAACTCACACACCTTAAAAGCTGACATGCCTGAGTCGGACTATGTGGCCGCCCTACTAGAAGACTTACGCCAAGACTTACCTCTGGTTCAAGGTCGAATGCTGCACAGTATTTTTATTGGCGGCGGCACGCCTAGCTTATTTAGTGCCAAAGCCATTAAAGACATATTAATGGGCGTAGAACAGCTGATCCCGTTTAGTGATGATATAGAAATCACCCTAGAAGCGAACCCTGGCACCGTGGAAGCAGGTCGTTTTGCCGGATTTAAAGCCGCCGGTGTCACCCGTATTTCGATTGGCATTCAAAGCTTTCAGGCAGAAAAACTACAGCGCCTAGGGCGTATTCACGATCCACAGCAAGCCCGCTTTGCCGCCGAAGAAGCAGCGACCGTCGGTTTAACCACTTTTAATGTCGACTTAATGCACGGTTTACCCGACCAAAGCTTAAGCGATGCGCTGTCGGATTTAAGCCAAGCCATTGCCTTAAGCCCGCCCCATTTATCTTGGTATCAGCTCACTATTGAGCCTAATACCCCTTTTGCGTCCCGTCCGCCTGCCTTGCCCGAAGATGAAACATTGGCTGATATTTATGAGCAAGGCCATGAATTGCTACTGGCAAATGGTTATGAGCATTATGAGGTGTCGGCGTACGCTAAGCCTGGCCACCAAGCGCGCCATAACTTAAATTACTGGCGGTTTGGCGACTATCTGGGAATTGGTTGTGGCGCCCATGGCAAAATCACCCTACCCTTAGAAAACAAATTAATACGCACGGTGAAGGTAAAGCACCCAAAAGGCTACCTAGACTCAGACAGGGCTTATCTTGATCAGTATTGGGCCATTGCGCCCCAAGATTTGTCGCTGGAATACTTTATGAATCGGCTACGCTTATTTGAGCCGATACCGCAAGCTGAGTTTTCAGAGCTGACGGGTTTAACTAAGACTAGCCTACAAGCCCCACTGGCCGAGGCATTGCGTCTAGAGTTACTTGCCGATACGGGCAGCCATTGGCAAGTGACGCCTTTAGGACGCCGCTTTCTTAACCGCTTGCTTGATTTGTTTATCGACGATGAATACGGGTAAACTTGCCATTATTATTGCCTTGTGTAGTGGGCCGGAGTGTTAATGTCCTCATTAGTTTACGAATACCCTCTTAATGAAAAAAGCCGCAACTATTTGCGGCTCAATGATTTATTACAACAATTACAGCAAAGCCGCGAATTAAGCGCTGCTGGGCAAACGGTAGCCTTGTTTAAGGCGTTGCTCGATATTATCGAGCTGCTCGAGCGCTATGATATCCGCAACGACTTGGCTAAAGATCTATTACTAGAAAAAGACAAGCTAGCTAGTTGGGCCGAAGTACCAGGCATAGATACCGCCGCCCTGAGTCATTTAGAGCAACAACTCACCAGCCTAAGCCAACGGCTCACTAAAACCATGCGCTTTGGTAAGCAATTACGTGAAGATAAGCTACTCACTGCAGTACGCAGCCGCTTTGCTATTCCGGGTGGGCTATGCTCGTTTGATGTACCCCAGCTGCATTTTTGGTTACAGCAGCCTAAAGACCGCCAGCAACAAGACATTGGCCACTGGTTATCGCAGTTATCGTTATTGCAGCAAGGTTTAGAGTTACTGCTCACTTTGTGGCGTGAAGCTAACCAGTTTCAGGCTAAGCAAACCACCAGTGGTTTCTTTCAAGAAGATGCCGAGCAAACGCACATTGTGCGAGTTCGCTTAGGAGCTGAGCAAGCGGTTTATCCGGTAGTCAGTGGTAATAAATATCGCTATACCATTCGTTTTATGCCGGTAGGCGATACCGATATTAGTAACCTTGATTTTGATTTGGCGAATATAAAATGACGACTCCTCTTACGGTCTCCTGCCCGACCTGCAATAAATCAGTGGTATGGAATGAACACAGCCTGTTTCGCCCTTTTTGTAGCAAACGCTGCCAACTGATTGATTTAGGCGAATGGGCCGATGAAGAAAAGCGTATTCCGGGCGAGCCGGCTTGGCTACCGGATCACGACGGCGAAAATGAGTACTAAGCCCGCCACCTTAGTGGTGGCTGTGGGGGTTATTCAAAACCATCGCCAAGAGATATTTCTATGCCGCCGCCACGCTAAGCAACATCAGGGCGATAAGTGGGAGTTCCCAGGCGGAAAAGTAGAGGCCGATGAAAGCGTACCCGATGCACTAGCACGCGAGTTAGCAGAAGAAGTGGGCATTGAAGTGCATAGCAGCCAGCCCTTTTTGTGCCTTGAGCACGACTATGGCGATAAAAAAGTGTGCTTAGATATTTACCTAGTGAGCAACTTTAGTGGCCAAGCCCACGGCCGTGAAGGACAAGTCAGTCGTTGGGTGCCCATTAGTGAATTGCATCACTATGACTTTCCTGCCGCTAATGGTCCAATTGTGGAAAAACTACAAAAAGCACAACGCTAAAAAACCTTTTTGCCACGGAATCCACAGCAGAACACAGACAAAAGTAAATTTATTAATAGCAATAAAAAAGGCATCCAGATGCAAATCTGGATGCCTTTTTGTTTTGTGTCGCCGGCGCTCGGTGCTGTTTTTAATTTTCGACTGCGTCGAAATGCGAGAGCAAGCGTTCGCCGACAAAAACCAAGACAGTTCTGGGTTTAGCTCGGTGCTGTCATCTCTTCAACCTCTAAGCTGTCAACACGCTGCAAGCCACGGGGTAATAACGCGCCGCGGCGGCCACGTTCGCCTTGGTAGTGTGCAAGATCACTGGGCTTAAGCGTGAGTTTACGCTTACCGGCATATAAGGTGACACTTGCCTCGGCAGGTACTACGGTTATGTGTTTAATAAAATCTTCTCGTGCCTGCACCTTAGCGCTGGTAATACCGATGATTTTATTACCTTTACCACGGCCCAACAGTGGTAAGTCGGTGAGTGGGAACAACAACATTCGCCCTTCATTGGTCACCGCTAAGCATTGACTCCCTTCCATAGCTACAACGGCAACCGGTTTTAATACCAAGCTTTCCTTAGGTACCGTTAACAGCGCTTTACCATTTTTATTACGGCTGATCATGTCAGAGAAGCGACACACAAAACCATAGCCGGCATCGGAGGCTAATAAAAATAGCTGCTCTTCTTCGGCCATCACCACAAAGTTTGCCTGCTCGCCCGAGCTTAAGTTGCAGCGTCCCGTCAAGGGATCGCCTTGCCCTCGCGCCGACGGTAGCGTGTGGGCATCTTGGCTGTAAGCTCGGCCTAAGTTAGACAAGAAGACCGCGGGTTGATTACTGCGCCCGACAGCGGCGTCTAAGAACTGATCACCGGCGCGATAACTCAAGCTGGTACCATCCACTTCATGGCCACGAGCCGAGCGGATCCAGCCTTTTTCTGACAGCACTACCGTCACCGCTTCACTGGGGATCAGGTCTTTTTCATCGAGCGCTTTTGCTTCACCGCGCTCCACTAACGGGGAACGGCGATCGTCACCGTACTTTTCGGCATCGGCTAAGATTTCTTTTTTAATTAAAGTAGTTAAACGACGCTCTGAGCCAAGTAATAGCGCGAGCTTATCGCGCTCGGCACTCAGTTCATCTTGCTCGCCACGGATCTTCATTTCTTCTAATTTAGCGAGATGGCGCAGTTTCAGCTCTAAAATTGACTCGGCTTGAATTTCCGTCAGCGCAAAGCGCGCCATTAATACTGGCTTGGGTTTATCTTCGCTGCGGATTATCTCTATCACTTCATCGATATTCAAAAAAGCGACCAGCAAGCCCGCTAAAATGTGCAGCCGTGCTTCTACTCTGTCGAGGCGATGCTGCAAACGGTTACGCACGGTTTGGCGACGAAACGTGAGCCATTCACTTAAAATGATATCGAGGCTTTTTACCTGCGGACGGCTGTCTAGCCCCAGCATATTCAAGTTAACGCGATAGCTTTTTTCAAGATCGGTGCTAGCAAACAAATGCTGCATTAACTGTTCCACGTTAACGCGATTAGAGCGGGGAATAATCACTAATCGAGTAGGATTTTCATGATCCGCTTCATCACGTAAGTCGGCCACCATGGGCAGCTTTTTCGCCTGCATTTGTGCGGCAATTTGCTCTAGTATTTTACCGCCACTGGCTTGATGAGGCAGGGCCGTCACCACAATATCGCCTTGCTCCATCTCATAGATAGCGCGCATGCGAATACTGCCACGACCGGTTTCGTAGATTTTTTGAATATCCGCCACAGGGGTAATAATTTCTGCTTCGGTGGGATAGTCCGGCCCGCGCACATGCTCCATCAGCTCGGCGACATTGGCTTTAGGATGTTCTAACAAGTGCACACACGCGCTCGCCAGCTCACGAATATTATGAGGCGGAATATCGGTAGCCATACCTACCGCAATGCCGGTCACACCATTCAATAAAATATGTGGTAGCCGTGCTGGCAGCATACGCGGCTCATTCATGGTGCCATCAAAGTTGGGGATCCACTCCACCGTGCCTTGCCCTAATTCCGATAACAGCAGCTCGGCATAACGAGACAAGCGCGCCTCGGTATAACGCATGGCAGCAAACGACTTAGGATCGTCTGGCGCCCCCCAGTTTCCTTGGCCATCTACTAAGGGATAGCGGTAAGAAAAGGGTTGCGCCATTAACACCATGGCTTCATAACAAGCCGAGTCACCGTGAGGGTGATATTTACCTAACACATCCCCTACGGTACGGGCCGACTTTTTATGCTTAGATAATGCCGATAAGCCCAACTCACTCATGGCATAAATAATGCGCCGCTGTACGGGTTTTAAACCATCACCAATATGAGGCAAAGCTCTATCCATGATCACGTACATGGAATAGTTTAAATAGGCGTCCTCGGTAAAGGTATGCAATGGCAGGCGTTCAACGCCTTCCATCGTAAAATCATTGTTACTCATTTAATTCATTCCTTAAGCGAGCGGATCGACTAGGTTGCCTTTGCTTTCTAACCATTCACGGCGATCACTGGAGCGCTTTTTCGCCAATAACATATCCATCAAGGTTTCGGTGGCTGCCATATCGTCTACCGTCAGCTGTACTAGGCGGCGCGTATTAGGATCGAGGGTCGTTTCACGCAGCTGCTTAGGATTCATTTCACCCAAGCCTTTAAACCGCGTCACTTGGATTTTGCCCCGCTTATTTTCTGCTTTAATGCGCTCGAGTACACCATCGCGCTCCGCTTCATCTAGGGCATAATAAACTTCTTTGCCCAAATCGATCCGATACAAGGGCGGCATAGCAACATACACATGGCCGTTTTCAACCAGATGGCGGAAATGACGCACAAATAAAGCACATAACAAAGTGGCGATATGTAGGCCGTCGGAGTCGGCATCCGCTAAAATACACACCTTGCCGTAACGCAGCTCCGATAAGTCTTCTGAGTTAGGGTCCAGACCAATTGCTACCGAAATATCGTGCACTTCTTGGGAAGCAAGCACCTGACTGGAGTCGACTTCCCAAGTATT
The DNA here is from genome assembly GCA_012518835.1 of Aeromonadales bacterium. Lineage (GTDB taxonomy): Bacteria > Pseudomonadota > Gammaproteobacteria > Enterobacterales > Aeromonadaceae > Oceanimonas. The sequence goes on from JAAYRH010000200.1 coordinate 11,296, forward strand.
TAAAATTTTACCGCGCAGCGGCATTATGGCCTGAAACTCGCGATCCCGCGCTTGTTTAGCACTGCCGCCTGCTGAGTCCCCTTCCACTAAAAACAGCTCACCACGCATTGGATCGGCGCTGGCACAATCGGTGAGTTTGCCGGGTAAAGCAGGGCCTTGGGTAACTTTTTTGCGCACCACTTTTTTCGCTTGGCGCAAACGGCGCTGGGCACTACTAATACACAGCTCAGCAATTTGCTCCGCTAGCTCAGTATGTTGGTTTAACCATAAGCTAAAGGCATCTTTGACCACGCCCGACACAAAAGCCGCACTTTGCCGCGACGAGAGACGTTCTTTGGTTTGGCCGGCAAATTGGGGATCTTGCATTTTTACCGATAAAATATAGGCACAGCGCTCCCAAATATCGTCGGGAGTCAGCTTCACGCCGCGGGGCAAGAGATTTCGAAATTCACAAAACTCGCGCATCGCATCCAGTAGGCCTTGGCGTAAGCCATTAACATGGGTACCGCCTTGAGCTGTGGGGATCAAGTTAACGTAACTTTCACTAATGCCCTCCCCGCCCTCTGGCAACCAAGTAAGTGCCCACTCGACTGCGGAAAACTCCGCTTTAAAATTACCGATAAAAGGGATTTCTGGCAGGCAAACAAAGTCTTTTACTGACTCGACTAAGTAATCTTGAAGTCCGTCTTCGTAATACCATTCCAGCGTTTCGTTATTCACCTTATCGACAAACTTAAGGGTTAACCCTGGACACAACACCGCCTTGGCTTTTAATAAGTGCTTAAGGCGCGATACCGAAAATTTAGGCGAATCAAAGTAGCTGGCATCAGGCCAAAAGTGCACTCGAGTACCGGTGTTGCGCTGGCCACAGGTGCCAGTGACTTCTAGCTCGGTGATTTTATCGCCGTAGGCAAAGGCCATTTCATGCACTTGGCCATCGCGGCGCACCGCTACTTCTAAACGAGTACTTAAGGCACTCACCACTGAGATCCCAACGCCATGCAGGCCGCCAGAAAACTCATAACTGTCATTAGAAAATTTACCACCCGCGTGTAGGCGGCAAAAAATAAGTTCTACCCCTGAGATACCTTCTTCGGGATGGATATCAACAGGCATACCTCGGCCGTTATCAATGACTTCTAGTGATTGGTCGGCATGAAGTATGACTTCTATCTTAGTTGCGTGTCCGGCCAACGCCTCATCGACACTGTTGTCGATGACTTCCTGCCCCAAGTGATTGGGTCGGGTAGTGTCGGTATACATTCCGGGACGACGACGCACCGGCTCTAGACCATTGAGAACCTCAATGGCGCCGGCGGTGTATTGACTGGATGTCATATTGACCCTGGGTAATCTGAATTCGTTGGCGCTATCTTACTACCTGATGAGGGCAGCGCCAAACAAGGAGTAAATAGCGTTCTGAAGAAAATAGTTTATAACTGCAAGAAACGCACAATTTGTGCGCGATAATGCTCAAATCCCATAAAGGCATGATTACCGCCTTTTTGCATACAAACTCGAGCAAAACGATAGTAATCGAGCGCTTCGCGGTAATTAAGAACTTCGTCCCCTTGCTGTTGTAGCAACCACAGGCGCTCCATGGCCGTAGGGGCAGTCACCTTTAAGGCAGCTAACTCCTGCATATGTGCTTCAGTTAAACAATAGTGCTCATGGGTATAAGGATGTTGCTGCTCGCCTAAATAATCACGCAGTAAAATATGTGGATTCACGGCAGGGTTAATGACTACGCCATAACAGCCATACAACTCTGCTACTCGGGTAGCAAAAAAGCCCCCTAGTGAGCTGCCCACCACACCAAACTTCCCTTCAATAGCATCAGCAATGGCAGCTATCTGCTCCCAAGCGGCAGCGGGAGTCGCTGCCAACTGCGGACAAATAAACCGGATATCGGGGCGATGCTCGGCCAAGTATTGGCGCATTTGCTCTGCTTTAGTGGAGCGCGGCGAAGAACTAAAGCCATGAAGATATAATAACGTCGGCATATTAATACCCTGTGGCACTAAAGTCGGGCACAAAGCTGTTGGGTGGCAAACGCCATACCTGAGTGCTGAGTCGACCATCGGGATACAAAGAAATAGCGCGCCAACCTGGCTCTTTACTATCGAGCGCAAACTCGTCAGATAATGGCTTAAACTGAAAGCAAGTGGCTGGGCTGGCTAAATAGCGAACACCATCGACTTGTTGATCAAACCCTTGATGAACATGACCGCATAACACCACTTTGGCCGCTTGGTGACGCTGTAAAATAGCCTGCATTTCATGACTGTTACGCAAGTCATGTTGATCCAACCAAGCACAGCCCACGGGCAGTGCCTGATGATGTACCGCTAATAACAGATGATGCTTAGGGTAGCTTTCAATAGCACATGCAATAAGGGCCAACTGCTCGGCATCTAGCTCGCCATAAGTTTTATCGGCAATATGGGTGTCTAATAACAATACTTGCCACTGGCCACAGATAAGATGCTTAGCATGACTGATGCCCGCTTTGGTAAGCGCCGCTTGCATTACGGCTCCGCTGTCATGGTTGCCTGGCAACCAAAATACGGGTGATGGCAGCTCAGCCATTAGCTCACAAAAATGATAATAAGACTCAGAGGTGCGATCTTGAGACAAGTCGCCGGTGCTTAAAATAAAATCGGCCACCGGTGTCTGCTTATCAAGCACATCTTCTAAAATGGCGGCGACCACCGCTTTACCACTGTACCAAGGCAGGATGCCCAGCAAGTCGGCCTCTTTATCGGCAAACAAGTGAGTGTCGGTGATCTGCAATAACTCCACTACCTCATTAGGGCTTTGTGGTGTGATGTACGTGGTCTGTAACTGCGAAGCTGCTGGGTTCAAATTTGCTTAACCGTGCTAAATCCATGGGATAGACAACATTTCAGCCATTCGGCTAGAAAAAGGTTTACCTGCTCTTTTTCATTAGGATGATGCATCTTACTGTTTGGATAATGATAACTCGAGCGCAGAGCAAAGATCTGTTGACTGGCACACACTTCGGCCATGCGCACGTCATGATATAGTCGCACTTTAAGCCGCATTCGCATAAAGGATGGCAAATTGGGACTGCATTGCTCAATCGAAGCATGCCAAGTGTAGGGTGCAGTTTCTAGTACTCGCAGTACAAACAGTACTTCCTCGCTAATCGCGACCGACACTGTCTCCCCTACCTTTGCGGTAGCAGGCAGCAGCCTCATTAGCGATAAATAATTTACCTCACAGGTGCGCTGTAAGGTTTTAAGATCCGGAACATGTTTGCGAGCTATGCCATTGGCAATCAAGTTTTTCTCCTTGTCAGCCCACCTTTGCTGACCCTGATGGACTCGACTAATCGGATATGTATGTCCTCTATTACAACAGCTTTTATCACTTTCGGCCAAACTCGGTATGACACTCTTAGTTTATATCGGATAAAAAATCGCTTTAGCATCATCCACTTGAGTCCTTCTTAAAGCCAGCCACTGTAGTGCAATAATGCTGGTCGCATTATTAATTTTACCTTCATGTAACCACTGCATGGCTTGCACTCTGGGTAAGCGATGCACTCTTATATCTTCGCTTTCCTCCTCTAATCCCGCAAAGTCAGCGGCGGTGCTAGCATCTACTTCGCCAATAAACACCGTAATTCGCTCGCTACAGCCACCAGGGCTAGAGTAATAGTGACTGGCTTCTACTAAAGCACCAATAGCAAGGCCGGCTTCTTCTTGCGCTTCACGGCGCACTACCTCTGCAGGGCTTTCACCTGCTTCAACAATACCGGCCACCACTTCGAATAACCAAGGCTGCGCTGCGTTATAAGAACCCACTCGAAACTGCTCAATTAACACCACCTCGTCACGAATAGGATCGTAGGGCAAGACCGCTGCTGCATCACCGCGCTCAAAGAGCTCACGGGTGATCTCTTTGCTCCAGCCACCAGAAAACAGCTTATGGCGCAGCGTTAAACGTAATAAGCGAAAAAAGCCCTGATAGCCGCTTTCCTGCTGAATAACTTGCACATCGTGACGATTAAACTCCGTAAGCTTTTTATTACTCATAAGCACCTCCTTCTTGACATTTTATTGCTAGATTTTAGACTAGCGAGCAAAATGAATGAACGTTCATTCATAAATGACTTTATGTTGACTGGCAAACTCTATGCAGGATGCCTAACTAATAATAATGATGTTACTCTTATACCAGACTAATTTAATAAGACGCCTGCCCTCAGCACGGCTGATCATTTCTCACACTGTAATGTAAGGCAAAAATAATGAAAAAAACGCTGCTGTCGACCCTAATATTGCTCTGTGCGGCAGGTCCCTCTCAGGCCGAAGACCTACTCGATATTTATCAGCAGGCGACGCAAAATGATCCCCAAGTGCGCGAAGCTAAAGCCAAACGTGATGAGGCCTTTGAAAAGATAAATGAATCTCGTGCGCCCTTATTACCGCAAATCAACTTAGGTGCCGATGCCGAATATAGGCAAAGTGACAATGATATGCGCAACACCAATACCGCAGGCGCAAGACTAGGGTTAAGTCAGGCGCTGTATCGTAAGTCGAATTGGGTCAATTTGGATATTACTGAAAAGTATGCCACCCAAACTGATGTGGTTTACAAAGAAGAGCAGCAAGGGCTGATTATTCGTGCCACAGATGCTTACTTTGATGTGCTTGATGCCCAAGACACCTTAAGCTTTGTACAAGCAAATAAAGAAGCGGTGGCGCGCCAGCTAGAACAAACTAAGCAGCGTTTTGAAGTCGGTTTAAGCGCTATGACCGATGTACATGAAGCTCAAGCCGAATTCGACCAAGTAGTTGCAGAAGAAATTAGAGCCAAAAATAGTGTCGCTAATGCCAAAGAAGCCTTACGTGAGCTCACCAAGCTACATTATGAAAGCCTAAGCCCCCTTGATACCGACAGTTTTAGCCCAGAGCCCTCGGTATTAAGTGCCGATGCTTGGTTAGATATTGCACTCGACCAAAACCTAGAGCTACATAGCCAACGCATTAGCAAAGACATTGCTAACGAACAAATTACGCTGGCCCAGTCAGGACACCACCCTACGCTAGATTTGAATGCCGGCGTGGGCAGTAATTACACTAAGTACCGAGATGATCTCCCCGCCCAACCAGGGCAAGGGCAAGACCAAGATCGCACTGTGAATGAAGGTACCATTGGCCTCTCGTTTAACCTGCCCATCTTTAGCGGCGGTGCGACTAACTCTCAGGTTAAACAGGCGCAATATAATTATGTGGCCGCCAGCGAGCAGTTAGAGCGCAGCTTTCGTAGCGTACAAAGTAAAATTTATTCCGACTTTAATAACGTTGGCGCTTCCGCTAGCGAAATTCGTGCACTAGAGCAGTTTGTGATCTCAGCACAAAGCTCGTTAGATGCAACTGAAGCCGGTTATGAAGTAGGTACCCGCACCATAGTGGATGTGTTAGATGCCACTAAGATGCTTTATAACGCCTAAAAGAACTTATCTAGCGCGCGTTACGCTTATATTTTAAGTCAACTGCAGCTTAAACAAGCCGCGGGTAACTTAACTGAGCAAGATCTGATCAGTATTAATAATGGTCTCAGCCGCCAATAACCTTCCACTCCTTTAGTAAGGGTGCGCCGCCACCCTTACTATTCCTGCGTTACCTAGTAGTTGCTGTCAGCCAGTAGTTAAGAATATACTTAATTACCAATTAACTGTGCCCTACTACTAAGGATGGTCATGTTGAAATCTTACTTGCCGATAATGAGTTGGCTAAAAGACTATGATCGCCATGCATTAAGCAGCGATATGGTGGCGGCGATTATCGTCACTATCATGTTGATCCCTCAATCATTAGCCTATGCCATGCTGGCGGGTTTGCCTCCCGAGGTGGGTTTATATGCCAGTATTATGCCGCTGGTGCTTTACACCCTATTTGGTACTAGCCGCACCTTATCGGTGGGGCCGGTAGCCGTTATCTCCTTAATGACCGCCGCCGCGATTGGCAACCTTGCTCTTGAGGGCAGCGCTGAATACCTTACTGCTGCCATTGTGCTGGCCTTCATATCGGGCTTAATGCTGGTAGTGATGGGTATTTTTAAACTTGGCCTACTAGCTAACTTTTTAAGTCATCCGGTGATTTCGGGCTTTATTAGTGCCTCAGGCATCTTAATTGCCACCAGCCAGCTACCACATATTTTAGGAGTAAGTGCGAAAGGGCACAATTTACTCGAGATGGTGATCGCAATATTTAACGCGTTGCCTAGCACGAATATCGCCACCTTATTGATGGGTAGTAGCGCGTTAGCATTTTTATTTTGGTCGCGTAAAGGCTTAGCTCCTTTATTACAACGCAGGGGGTTATCGGCGCATTTAGCCGGTTTGGTGTCTAAGGCCGGCCCGGTGTTAGCGGTGATCGCCACCATAGCGGTGGTGTGGGGAGCTAATTTAACGGACGCAGGTGTGCAAGTAGTAGGAACCATCCCAGCTGGCCTGCCGCAGTTTACCTTACCGGTATTTGATGGCGCCCTGTGGCAACAACTCTTAATATCGGCGTTATTTATCAGTCTAGTGGGCTTTGTAGAGTCGGTCTCAGTAGCACAAACCTTAGCCGCAAAACGGCGCCAGCGCATCGATCCTAACCAAGAGCTGATTGGCTTAGGCACCGCCAATATCGGCGCCGCTTTATCGGGTGGCTTTCCGGTAACGGGTGGCTTTTCTCGCTCTGTGGTGAACTTTGACGCTGGCGCCCATACCCCAGCAGCGGGTGCGTTTACTGCGGTTGGCATTGCGCTCGCGGCGCTATTTCTTACGCCATTAATGTATTTTTTACCCCAAGCCACCTTGGCTGCCACCATTATTGTGGCCGTGTTATCGCTTATCGACCTAGGCGCTATTAAGCGCACCTGGCACTATTCGCGCAGTGATTTTTTTGCCATGTTGGCCACCATTGTCTGTACTTTATTACAAGGAGTAGAGCTTGGTATCGCCGTGGGTGTGGGGTTATCGTTACTGATGTTTTTATATCGTACCAGCAAGCCTCACAGCGCGCTGGTGGGGCGGATACCCAACAGTGAACACTTTCGCAATATAGAGCGCCATCAAGTCGAAACCTGCGAGCATCTGCTTACCTTGCGTATGGATGAAAGCTTATATTTTGCTAATGCCCGTTATTTAGAAGACCGTGTGTATGGGCTGATCGTAAAATATCCTAAGGTAAAGGATTTTGTATTGATGTGCCCGGCGGTAAATCTGATTGATGCCTCAGCATTAGAAAGCTTAGAGGCCATTAATCATCGCTTAGCCGACAGCAAGGTGCGCTTTCACTTATCAGAAGTAAAAGGTCCGGTGATGGATCAATTACAAAAAAGTCAGTTTTTAGAGCAACTCACCGGCAAGGTGTTTTTAAGTCAATTTGATGCCTGGCAAGTGCTAACTCAAGAAAAGTAAAGAGTAAGAAATGAAGGGTGAGGAGCTCAAAAAATCAGCTTGCTAATGTTCACTGCCATCCAAATAAACATCAGGATGGCAGTGTAATGCAGTTAACGAAAAAGTGTGGGGGCAAGTCCGCCATCCAAATCACTGAATAGTAAGCGTGTTCTTGTCTTACTTTGGACTGATCCACAGTCCAAGTTTTTCATTGAACATTAAAAACTCAACATTCAACACTCGCTTAACCCCGGGTGCGGATCGCTTGAATAATGGCGGTGGTAGAGCAGCCTTCTTCAAAATTCAGCACTTTTACCTCTCCGCCGTTGGCGGTAACCTCGGCAAAGCCAGCAATCTCTTCCGGTTTATAATCCCCCCCCTTTACTAACACGTCGGGCAGCATCTCGGCAATTAAGCGCTGGGGGGTGTCTTCAGCAAAAGGGACTACCCAATCGACGGCGCCTAAGCCGGCAAGTACTGCCATACGGCGATCTACGGTATTAATAGGACGGCCTTCGCCTTTTAGTGCGCGCACCGAGGCATCGGTGTTGACGGCGACTATTAAGCGATCGCCCAGCTGGCGCGCATGGTTTAAGTAAGACACATGGCCGGCATGCAAAATATCAAAGCAGCCATTGGTCATCACTACTTTTTCGCCGCGACGACGAGCTGCCTCTAATATGCCTTTTAGCTGCTGCTCAGTTACCACGCCCATCCCCGACTCGGGAGTGCCATATAAAGCATTAGCCAGCTCAATGGCCGATACCGTCGAGGCGCCTAGCTTACCGACCACAATACTGGCCGCAACGTTAGCTAAGGCACAAGCTTCATCTAAGTGTAAGCCAGCAGCGAGACTGGTCGCTAACGTAGCAATCACCGTATCGCCGGCACCGGTGACATCAAATACTTCATGGGCCTGAGCCGGTAAATGCAGCTCATAGTGATCTTGATGAATTAAGGTCATGCCATGCTCAGAGCGCGTGACCAACAGCGCGGTAAAATCAAACTTAGCCAGCAACTCTCGGCCGCGAGCCACCAGCTCTTGCTCGTTATTCACCGGCCCAACGACCGCTTCAAACTCGCTCATATTCGGCGTAATTAACGTGGCGCCACGATAGCGCTCAAAGTCGCTGCCTTTAGGATCCACTAATACCGGCACGCCCGCTTGGTTAGCGGCTTGGATCAAACTTTGAACTTGGGTGAGCGCGCCTTTGGCATAATCTGATAGTACCAGTACGCCAGCATCGCTTAAGGCGGTCTTAGTTTTCTCAGTTAAGGGAAGTGCATCTTGCTCAGCAAAGCTGTCTTCAAAGTCTAAGCGCAACAATTGTTGGTTACGGCTCATCACTCTAAGTTTAGTAATGGTCGGATGACTGTCTAACCGTAAAAAGTCACAGCTTACTCCCACCCCGAGCATTTTATCTTGTAACGAGTCGGCAGCTTCATCGTTACCTGTTAAGCCCAACAAATGGCTTTTTGCACCTAAAGCAGCCACGTTAAGAGCCACGTTCGCGGCGCCACCTGGTCGCTCCTCAAGACGTTCCACTTTGACCACAGGCACCGGCGCCTCAGGTGAGATGCGCCGGGTAGGGCCAGACCAATAGCGGTCTAGCATCACATCCCCGACCACTAGCACATGGGCGTTATCAAACTCCGGTAACTTGATCTTCATGGCATCGACTCTTTTCAATGATGGAAAAGGTAAATATTATCATTCGCTGCCAATAATGGCACCCGTCGCGGCCCTTTGGTGGTCATTCGCCGCTAAGTTAATTAGAATCGCTATTCATTTTTAATGGCGACTGTTTTAATGACGACTGTTAGGCACAACTTGGCACTTCCTCCTTTTACACTGGCCTTGCTGCATCCGCGCTACCTATTTAACTGGTTAGGGCTGGGCATGTTATGGCTACTCGTCACCTTGCTACCCTGGCGCGCTCAAATGACGGTGGGCCGGGCGTTAGGTCGTCTATCAATGAAAATATTAGGTTCCAGAGTCAAGATTGCCCGTCGTAACTTAGTATTGGCGCTCCCCGAGCTTAGCGATGAACAGCGTGCCGATATTCTTAAAGCCAACTTTGAAAGCGTGGGCTGTGCTATTTTTGAAACCGGTATGGCCTGGTTTTGGCCAGATTGGCGCATGCGGGCGATTACCCGTATGGAGGGCACCGAGCACGTGGACGCCGCTGTGGCTAAAGGCCAAGGTATGTTATTGCTGTCGGCCCATTTTTTAACGCTAGAATTAAATGCGCGCCAATTTGGTTTATACCGCCCCGGCGTTGGCGTTTATCGACCTAATACCAATCCGGTATTAGAGCGTGCTCAGGTAGTGGGTCGTTGTCGTTCTAATAAATACTTGGTAGACCGATTAGATATTAAGGGCATGCTCAGAGCCTTGCGCCAAGGGGATGCCCTTTGGTATGCGCCCGATCATGACTACGGACGCCATGCCAGTGTATTTGTGCCATTTTTTGCGGTACAAGCAGCGGCCACTATTACCGGCACGGCTACGTTAGCGCGAGTGAAAAAAACCGTCACCCTGCCCTGCTTTACTATTCGTGAGCAAAATGGCTATCGGTTATTAATTCAAGCGCCTATTACCAACTTTCCAGTCGGTGATGATCACCAAGATGCCATTACCAGCAACCGCATTATTGAAGCCGCTATTCGTCTAGCGCCCGAGCAATATATGTGGCTGCACCGGCGCTTTAAAACCACCCCAAAAGGCGTACCTTATCGGTATTAATCACAGCCTATCAGCGGTAAGCCATAAGCTGTCAGAGTGGCTTTTGGTTTTCGCTTATAGCTTATAACTTATGGCTTAACGCTTTGTGTTGAGCCATTTCTGCCATGCATCCGTCACCCAGCTCCGCTCTTCTAGTAACTCATCGTTAGCCACCACACTTGGCTCATCGAGTAAGCTAAGGCGATGACCTCGGTTGCGTATCGCGCAATAAGCGGCCGTTAATTGCTCCGCCTCTTGTTCATCTAATAAGCCAACGGTCACTCCGGCTTCTAAAATACGAATATTGTCCGACCAGCGCGCCAGTGCCGGATAAGTGTGACTATAGGCCAGCACTAAATACTGAGTTAAAAACTCAATGTCCGCTAAACCGCCCACCGATTGCTTTAAATCAAACTGCTCGCTGGTGGCTGTTAAGGCATGCTCGCGCATTTTTTCGCGCATCGCTATGACTTGCTCGGCCAGCTCCTTGCGCGCTCGGGATTGACTCAGGACACCTTGACGAATCGTTTCAAAAGCCTGGTATAACGCGGCTTCGCCCACAATTAAGCGACTACGCACTAACGCTTGATGTTCCCAAGTCCATGCTTGTTGGTGCAAGTATTGCTGATAAGCATCCAGCGGACTCACCATTAGGCCCGACTCCCCGCTGGGCCGTAGCCGCATATCAATATCATATAAAATGCCGCTAGCAGTGCGGGTGCTAAACAAATGAATAATGCGCTGGGCAAGACGTAAATAAAACTGGCGTACATCTATGGCTTTAGCGCCATTGGTATAACCGCTTAACCCTGCTTCTTGCACAAACACCAGATCCAGATCTGAGCTGTACGCCAGCTCTACGCCGCCCAATTTGCCATAGGCCACCACACCAAAGCCACGACGGGTATCATCAGAAAAAGAGGCAGGCACCCCATGGCGGGCAGTAATGTGTAACCACGCCTGATTAACCACTTCTTCGACTATGGCTTCTGCTAGCCAGGTTAAATGATCGCTCACTTGCATTAAGGGTAAAGCACCGGCGATATCGGCGGCGGCGATGCGTAACAATTGAATTTGCTTAAACTGGCGCAGCGCCTCCATTTGCTGCTCAACATCGTCTTCGGGAATGCGCAGTAAGAACTGGCGCAACTCGTCACGATAAGATTCCAGCGGCGTGGTGGTATATAAGGTTTGTGGTAATAACAGCTCATCTAGCAAGATAGGGTAGCGGGCTAATTGCTCGGCTACCAAAGAGCTGGCTTCACACAGCCGGATCAGATGGGTTAACGCACCGGCATTTTCTACCAATAACTGTAAATAAGCAGAGCGAGTGACAATGTGTAATAACACACTTTGTAAGCGCGCAAATAAGACGCCGGGGGTAGCCGACTGATTAACTTTATCTAGTAACACCGGCATCAACTTATCGAGGGCTTCTCGCCCTTGCGGCCCCATGGCGCGGCGAGGGTATTCGGCTTTAAAAGTATTTAAGGCATGAGCCAGTCGCTGAGCTTTTTCTTCACTAATACCTTGCTCTACTAACAAAGGGACTAACTCTGCCTCTTCTAGCTGTGCTTGCCAGACATCAAACCAAATTTGCGGAGCGCCCGTTTCTTCTACCTCGGTACTATCACCAATAAGGCCATCAAATTGCTGATGTACCCTCGCCATGGTGTTTTGTATTAACGCTAAGCAATCACTCCAGCTCTCTTGGCCCATTAGCCAAGTTAGTCGGGCTTGATTTAATTCATCACTGGGCAGCGTTTGAGTTTGCTGATCGGCAAAAGCCTGCAAAAAGTTTTCTACACGGCGCAATATTCGATAACTATTAAGTAAACTGGCACTGTCTTGGGGGCTTAAATCCCCCAGCGCTTCGATAGCGGCCAGCGCCTTAGGTAAATGGCGTACCTGTAGTGAGGGCTCGCGGCCCCCACGGATCAACTGAAACACCTGAGCGATAAACTCGACTTCTCTAATGCCTCCGGCACCCAGTTTAATATTATCTTGCAGGCCTTTACGACGTACTTCGGCGGCGATCATGGCTTTCATTTGCCGTAGCGAGTCAATTACCCCAAAGTCGATATAGCGCCGATACACAAAGGGGCGCAGCATAGCTCGCAGTTGCGCGGTATATTCTCCCTTATCGTTAATAATACGCGCCTTAATCATCGCATAGCGCTCCCACGTACGGCCGTGATGCTGATAATAGTCTTCCATACTATTAAAGCTCACCGCCAAAGGGCCTGACTCACCAAAGGGGCGCAGACGCATATCTACCCGATAGACCTGACCATCAATCGTGGTTTGATGGAGGGCATTAATCAGCTTTTGTCCCAGCCGGATAAAAAATTGCTGATTCGCTAATTCACGGCGCCCGCCTTGAGTAACGCCGTTATGAGGGAAAGTAAACATCAAGTCGATATCAGAGGAAAAATTCAGCTCGCGCCCGCCCAGTTTACCCATCCCAATAATTAACATGGGCACCGGCTTGCCGTCGGCATCGGTCGGCGTGCCAAGCTCGGCACACTGGCGTTGATACCACCAGCGATAGGCCACTAAAATTAAGGCATCCGCTAGCGCTGAAATATGCACAAAGCTTTCTTCTACCTCAGCATCTAATAGCATTTCTCGCCAAGCTATCACCACTAATTCGCGACGGCGAAACTGGCGCAACACTCGCAATAGCTGTGTCTCGTCCACAGTATCGGCTAATAACTGCTCTAGTATGGGGCGATAACAAGCACTACGCTGATTATTATGTAGATCCTGTGTATCACTAATGTCCAGCGCTAGCTCGGGCTGCTGACACAGGCTGTCGGCGGCAAAGTCACTGCACGCAAACAACCGCTGCAGCTCAATAGTACGCTTTGGACTTAACTGCCCAGCGATGGTGGGCGCAAAAGATATGAAACGCGACCAGTGCTTCTCAGCCTGAGTCTGTAAGAGCGCGGGCAGTTCCGACATCAAAAGATCCTTGTTGCAAAATAAGCGGATAAGTGAATAAAGGAGTTAATTTAGCGCCTTACGACTGTTGTGCTAACCAGTAAGTCAGCGCCAGCACCAAATGAGTATAGCGGTAACTATAAAACAAGCGTTGCAAGGCTGGGTTATCGAGGGCTGCACTGTGCTCATTCACTTGCTGTTGCACCCAGCTTAAGTCACTAAGCCAGCTACTATCGACTTGATAACGCGGCTGGCTGCTCAGTGGCAGCAAGGCTTGGCGGACGAGACTCACGCCTTCACTGAGTTGGCGCAGCCAATCGGCACCCAGGTTAGGGTCGGCCAACCAAGTTTCTTCATGATGCTGCCAATGATCTAATCCTAAATGCAGTAACGCCACCACAGGGTTATCTTTAGCCTCATTAGGCTGCATGAGCAGTGATGCCAATTGTTTTACCTGAGGCTGGCCCGTTAGGCCCGCTAATTGATAGCCACGCTGAGCTTTAGATACGGCACCTAGACGCATGCCACCCTCGGCAATCAGCGCAAAAGCAAGGGTAAATAAAGGGGCCATATCGCCACTGGCTAACTCCAACTCCAGCTCATGGATCGGAGTACTCAGTGAGCCAGCTTTAACCGCGCCTTCATCTAGGGCTAATTCAATGTGGCTACCCTCTAGCTCTACTAGCCAACGTTTGCGGATAAAGTCAGTACTAAATAAGGGAGTGAGCTGTGCTTGCAGCTGTACTAAATCTAACTCTTTTGGCCAAATGTCGACGGGAAACTGCAGTAAGTCTGGTACATGGTCAGTGATGGGTACATTGTATTCTGGCCGTTGATGTAAGCCTCCTACCTGTCTGCCTGCCAATTTCACCGTTTGCTCACGCAGACCATTGTGACTGCGGATGCGTAACCCCGCTTTCATATTGCCTAAAGCCAAGTCTGGGGTGTCAAAATAGGTGTTTTTCAGTACTAATTGATCGTGTTTTTGTATCGAGTAGCTTTGTAAAAGTGCGGGTAAACGCAGGGCTACCTCCGGTGAAATAAGAAATTTCAGTTCAACTTCTGTTGCCATCGCCCTAACCCTTAAAATATTAAATCATTGATATATAAGTACATTTAAAAAATGCAATAGGCTAAAAGCACAGTATTATAAAAAATGCTGTTTTCTTGCCTTAGTAGTTAAGTTACCATTCGCGCCACATTGTTGTATCGAGTGTTTTTTCACCGACACAGGGTTAGCCATGCCAGTAAATACTATTTTAGGACTCTTTGCCAAGTCCCCAATCAAGCCCTTGCAAAAGCATGTGGCGAAAGTTCATGAAGCTGCACAGCAACTAGTTCCGTTTTTTGATGCGGTGTGGGAGCGTGATTGGGAACAGGCGGCGTTAATTCAACGGCGCATTTCTCAGCTGGAACGAGAAGCCGACACCTTGAAGCGGGAAATCCGCCTCAAACTTCCGCGAGGCATTTTCATGCCGGTTGAACGAACCGACATGTTAGAGCTACTGACTCAACAAGATAAAATTGCCAATAAAGCGAAAGACATTTCCGGCCGCATCGTAGGCCGCAACTTGGGGATCCCCCTTGAACTCAAACCTGCCTTTATGGTTTACCTCAGCCGCTGCATAGACGCGACCGCCTATGCTGCTAAAGCCATTGATGAGCTCGACGAGCTATTAGAAACCGGCTTTAAAGGACGGGAGATGGATTTAGTCTCCGATATGATCCATCAGCTCGATCTCATAGAAGATGACACCGATGTCATGCAAGCTAAATTACGCAAGCAGTTGCAAGCTGTCGAAGACGGCTACAACCTCATCGATGTTATGTTTCTGTACAAGATCCTTGAATGGGTCGGCGATCTGGCAGATCAGGCCGAGCGAGTTGGTTCTCGCTTAGAACTGATGCTGTCCCGTTCCTGAGCGAAATAACAAGGTATATAAATGGATATCATCGCTAATCACGGCACCATGCTTATTTTGGTGGCGGCGCTCTTTGGCTTTTTTATGGCCTGGGGTATTGGTGCTAACGATGTGGCTAATGCCATGGGGACCTCAGTTGGTACCCGTTCGCTGACCATTAAGCAGGCGATTATTATCGCCATGATCTTCGAGTTTGCTGGAGCGTATTTAGCGGGAGGAGAAGTCACCTCCACAATTCGTAGCGGCATTATTGATTCTACTGCCTATGCCGACACGCCCGATGTTTTAGTGTTTGGCATGATTTCATCACTACTAGCATCGGGCACATGGTTACTGGTGGCCTCTTACTTTGGCTGGCCGGTCTCTACCACCCACTCCATTGTGGGGGCACTGATTGGCTTCGCCTTAGTTTCATTAGGCTCAGATGCCGTACACTGGAGCAAGGTAAGCGGCATTGTTGGCTCTTGGATTATCACCCCTGCACTATCAGGCTTATTGGCTTACTTCACTTTTATTAGCGTACAACGGCTGATTTTTAATGCCGACAAACCGTTAGATGCAGCCAAAAAATACGTGCCGGTTTATATCTTTTTAACGGTGATGGTGCTTTGTTTAGTCACGTTGAAAAAAGGACTAACCCACGTCGGTCTGAATTTAAGTAGTGTAGAAAGCTGGGGGCTCACGCTGGTGTTGTCTTTAGCAGCTGCTATCTTGTCCAGTTTTTATATTAAGCGCCAGCAATACAACCCTAAAGACGATAAGAGTATGAATTACTCTAACGTCGAAAAAGTGTTTGGCATTTTAATGGTAATTACCGCCTGCGCGATGGCTTTTGCTCATGGCTCTAACGACGTAGCTAACGCCATTGGCCCATTATCGGCAGTAGTGAGTATTGTGCAAAGCTCTGGCCAAATTGCCGCCCAATCGTCTATTGCGTGGTGGATATTACCATTAGGTGGTATTGGTATCGTGATTGGCCTAGCGTCTTTAGGCCATAAAGTGATGGCTACCGTGGGCACAGGCATCACTCATTTAACTCCAAGCCGCGGGTTTGCTGCCCAGTTAGCGACCGCTGCGACAGTGGTGATCGCATCCGGTACCGGCTTGCCCATCTCGACTACCCAAACCTTAGTAGGGGCAGTCATGGGGGTGGGGCTAGCACGTGGAATAGCCGCACTTAATCTTAACGTACTGCGTAATATAGTGGTATCGTGGATTGTTACCTTGCCTGCGGGGGCCATTTTATCCATCATCTTCTTCTATGCAATTCAGTGGTTTTTTAGCTGATATCTGTTTTCAAGGGGGCATATTCGCCCCCTTGTTCTTGTCCTCGCTGTTAGCAGCCTTTACCATGTACCCATAGTCGAAAGTAAAGGATAGTCTAGGTGAAATCGAAACTAATTTTAGCGCTGCTGTGTTATCTGCCTTGGTTAAGCATGGCAGAGACCGCCAACCGCTATATTTCAGATGATGTGTATGCTTATCTGCATGCGGGGCCCAGCAATAAGTATCGTATTCTAGGCTCTATTAAAGCGGGTGAGCCTGTCGAACAACTCGATAGGGATGCTCAAACTAAATACGTACAAATTCGCGACAGCGAAGGCCGTACTGGTTGGGTAGAAGGCCAGTTTGTGCAAAGTGAAGAAAGCTTTCGCTCTAAGCTACCCACCGTAGAAAAAGAGCTGCTTGAAACTAAAGAGTTACTCAGCAGTGCCGATCAGCGTCATGAGCAAGATGTAGCAGATAAAAGCCAACGTCTCGCCGAGCAAGAAGCTGAGCTAAAGCAAGTTCAAGGTCAGTTTAGTGAATTGCGAGCTGAGAATGCTAAGTTAGAAAGTGAAAACCAACGACTCACTAGCTTAATGGACGATAAAGAGCATCAAATTCGTCTCGACTGGCTAATCAATGGCGGCATCGTTGCTGGTATTGGTGCCTTGGTGGGTTTTTTACTTCCTCTTATTCCGCTACGGCGCAAGCGTAACTCCGGTCGCTGGATGAACTAGCCGCTGCAGTTTTACCCCTAACTTTATTAGCCCCACGCTGTTAAACAGCGTGGGGCTTTTTATTTATCTATTTTTTTACTACTCACATCTCAAGCAAATGATACCAATCTGTAAAACTAACTGATCAAAACCTTTTTGCCATGGAGCTCACGCAAGAACACGGAAAAATAGTGATCAGATCTGAAAAGACCACGGTATAGGTAAGAGCCAAACATCACAATCTGAACGAGAGGAGCCCTTACCCTATACAGGATTGATCACTTGTTGCACGTGAATTTCGTCCGTGCCTTCTGTGTTCTTCCGTGGCAAATATAGTCTTTAGTTTTTGCCTTAATGGAAACCGATCTCCTATTTACTTAGATTGGTATGAGCGCCACTGCGCGTAAATTTGCCTTTGCTTAGCTATCGGCGGTATACATGAAGGTAATACCAGACTACCAAAGACAGAGTTTACCTTTGGCAGTCTAGCCGCTATGTAGGAGTCGAGTATGTTGAGTGTTGAGAGCGTCTTTGCCACAGAACCAGGAGCGCTAGATAAGACGGCGCTTCGTCACGCCATTAGTCAGCACTATATGGTAGATGAAGAGCGCTACTTAGCCGAGCTAATAGAGCAGCTTCCCGCCGAAGCACCTACCCTCCAGCAAATTAGCGCCCAAGCCCAGGTTCTAGCCACTAAGGTGCGTAACAATAGTCAAAAAGGCGAACGGGTAGATGCCTTTTTACAGCAATACAGCTTAGATACCCAAGAGGGCATTATTTTAATGTGCCTGGCCGAAGCGCTGCTGCGCATTCCCGATCGCCACACCGCCGATGAGCTGATAAAAGATAAACTCTCCGGCGCCGACTGGGCAAAGTATTTTCGCCAAAGTAGCTCTACTCTAGTTAACGCTTCCACGTGGGGGCTAATGCTTACCGGTAAGGTCGTGCGCCTCGACAAAACTATTGACGGCCATCCAGCTAACTTACTGAACCGCATGATTAACCGTTTGGGTGAACCCGTGGTACGCTCGGCGATGAATAGCGCCATGAAAATAATGGGTAAGCAATTTGTGCTGGGCCGCACCATTGAGGAAGCCATTAGCGCCAGCCATAAAGCCCAAAGTAAAGGCTATAGCCACTCTTACGATATGTTAGGCGAAGCCGCACTCACGGCCGACGATGCCCAGCGCTACTTTAATGACTATGCCCACGCCATAGAAGCCGTGGGTAAGGAGCCGAGCGATCATCCTGGCATGCGCTCTTCAGTATCAATTAAGTTATCGGCGCTACATCCTCGCTATCAAGAAGCTAACCGTAAGCGCGTCATGAATGAGTTATTTGAGACGGTATTGCGGCTACTGACCCGCGCCCGTGCTTTTAATGTGCCGCTCACTATTGATGCCGAAGAAATGGATCGCCTCGAGCTCTCTTTAGACTTGTTTAGCGCTTTATATCACAGCGAAGCTAACCAAGGTTGGGGCGGCCTGGGCATTGTAGTTCAAGCTTATGCTAAACGTGCCTTGCCAGTATTGGCATGGCTAACGGCACTGGCAAAAGAGCAAGGTGATACAATCGCGGTGCGCCTCGTTAAAGGTGCTTATTGGGACAGTGAAATAAAACACAGCCAGCAGCTAGGCTTAGCTGGCTATCCCGTGTTTACCCGCAAGGCGGGGACCGATGTGGCTTATTTAGTATGCGCTCGCTATCTATTAAGTTCAGCTACGCAAGAGGCCCTTTATCCGCAGTTTGCGACCCACAATGCGCATACGGTGATGGCGATTATGGCCATGGCACAAGACCGAGCGTATGAGTTTCAACGCTTACACGGCATGGGAGCTGAGCTATACCAGATATTATTAAGTGAACATCCTGAGCTACATTGTCGTATTTATGCGCCGGTGGGAGCTCATAAAGATCTGCTGCCCTATTTGGTTCGCCGCTTATTAGAAAACGGTGCAAATAACTCGTTTGTGCATAAGCTGATGGATCCTAATATTCCCATCGAAAAACTCTGCAAGCATCCGCTGCTT
The DNA here is from genome assembly GCA_012518835.1 of Aeromonadales bacterium. GTDB lineage: Bacteria > Pseudomonadota > Gammaproteobacteria > Enterobacterales > Aeromonadaceae > Oceanimonas. The sequence continues at coordinate 30,318 of JAAYRH010000200.1, forward strand.
AAGCTCGCTCAGTCCACAAGTTTGGCCAACGATCAGATACCGCTTCCAGCTGATATTTTTTCTGACCGCAAAAACTCCTGCGGTCTCAATATGAATATTGAGTGCATGCGCGAGCCTTTTTTTACCAAGCTAGACCAGCTTTATACTCACGATTGGCACGGCGGACCAGTTATTAATGGCCAGCGACTGACCTCTACGCCAATATACAAAATAGTTAGCCCGCAAAATGTTAATCAAGAAGTAGGATTAGTACATTTTGCAGATGGCACCATGATAGAAACGGCGATAACTCACGCGGTGAGTGCTTTTCCAACGTGGCGAAATACCCCTGTCGCTGAGCGAGCCGCGATCATTGAGCGCCTAGGTGATCTATTAGAAGAGCACTCAGCAGAGTTTATTTCGTTGTGTACCCGTGAAGCGGGCAAACTGTTACAAGATGGCATTGATGAAGTACGAGAAGCAGTGGACTTTTGTCGTTATTATGCCAATCAAGCTCGCCAACTGATGATGCCTATCACCCTGCCTGGCTATACCGGTGAGTCTAATCTGCTACTCACCCAAGGCCGAGGGCCGTTTGTGTGTATTAGCCCATGGAACTTTCCATTAGCGATTTTTATTGGCCAAGTGAGTGCCGCACTGGTCACCGGCAATACTGTACTCGCTAAACCCGCACCACAAACCAATCTCATTGCGTATCTGGCCACTATATTAGCTCATGAAGCAGGGGTCCCCCCTAAGGCTCTGCAATTACTGCTGGGTGAAGGTCCCAGCGTTGGCGCAGCCTTAGTGGCCGACCCGCGTATTGCGGGCGTGTGTTTTACCGGCTCCCATGCAACCGCTCAGCAGATTAACCACACTCTTGCTCAACGCAGCGGCGCTATTATTCCGCTGATTGCCGAAACCGGCGGGCAAAACGCCATGATAGTGGACTCGAGTGCTTTGCCTGAGCAAGTAGTACAAGATATTATTCGCGGTGCTTTTCAAAGCGCTGGTCAGCGCTGCTCGGCGCTGCGCGTCTTGTATCTACAAGAAGAAATAGCCGACTCCATTCTCATTATGCTCAAAGGCGCCATGCAGGAGCTAAAAGTAGGTGATCCCGCGCATTGGTCGACAGATGTGGGGCCGGTGATAGATAAGGCGGCGCAAGAAAACTTGCAGGCCCACATAGAAAAAATGCAAGGTGCGGGCCATGCTTTGCTTGCCCAAACCGCTTTACCTAGCTCTATTCCTGAGGGCTTTTATATTGCGCCAAGTGCTTTTGCCATCAACAGCATTAGCGAGCTGGCAGAAGAACAGTTTGGGCCTATTTTGCATATTGTGCGCTTTAACGCCAAAGCATTGGATACAGTCATTCGCGACATTAACGCCACCGGTTATGGCTTAACTCTTGGTATCCATAGTCGCAATGCCTCCTTTGCCGAGTATCTGGCTAAGCACTTAGCCGTGGGTAATGTGTATATTAATCGCGATCAAATTGGCGCCATGGTGGGCGTGCAACCCTTTGGTGGGCAAGGTTTATCGGGCACCGGACCTAAAGCCGGTGGGCCGTTATACTTAACTCGATTTGTCACTGAAAAAACCATTACCAATAATACCGCTGCCATTGGTGGCAATGCTGGGCTATTGTCGTTAGGTGATGAATAAAAGTTCGTTTATTCACCCACTTTCGCTATGGTCTAATAGCAAGAGCCGCGTAATTACGCTAGGCTGGCAAGGTAGCGTAATGGGATTCGTCCTTGCCTAAATCATTCTAATAATATTTATAAGAAGCGATGTAAGTTAGTTTAGTAATCAATACGTTAGAAAAACCTACCACTAACTATGTGTTACAAGGAGAGCGTCATGACAAATCTAAGCCGGCGCGATTTTTTTAAAGTAACGGGGGCTACCCTCGCTACTTCTAGTTTAGCGGCGTTGGGAATGACCCCTGCTCCCGCCGTGGCGGCCGCACGCCAATATAAACTGGATCGCGCCACTGAAACCCGCAGCACCTGCCCCTACTGCTCAGTGGCTTGCGGTATCTTGGTTTATAGCATGGGCGATGGTGCTAAAAATGCTAAACCCAGCGTCATGCATATTGAAGGCGACCATGATCACCCGGTCAACCGCGGTACTCTGTGCCCCAAAGGCGCTGGTCTAGTCGACTTTATTCACAGCCCGAACCGCTTAAAGTTTCCAGAATATCGTGCCCCAGGTTCCGATAAGTGGGAGCGTATCTCTTGGGAGCAAGCCTATAGCGGCATCGCCAAGTTAATGAAAGAAGACCGGGATGCAAACTTTATTCAGCAAACCGACGATGGCAAAACCGTTAACCGTTGGGTGACCACCGGTATGTTAGCCGCCTCCGCCAGTAGTAATGAAGTGGGCTATATCACCCATAAAGTAGTGCGCCCTTTGGGCATGTTAGCGTTCGATAACCAAGCACGCGTTTGACACGGTCCTACGGTGGCAGGTCTTGCCCCAACTTTTGGCCGTGGTGCGATGACGAATCATTGGGTCGATATTAAAAACGCTGACGTGATACTGATCATGGGCGGTAACGCTGCTGAAGCGCACCCCTGTGGCTTTAAATGGGTAACGGAAGCGAAGGCACATAACAATGCCACGCTGATCGTGGTGGATCCTCGCTTTAACCGCTCAGCTTCGGTGGCCGACGTGTATGCGCCGATCCGTACCGGTACCGATATCGTCTTTTTAGGCGGTGTTATCAAGTATCTGCTTGATACCAACCAGATCCAGCATGAATACGTTAATAACTACACCGACTTATCCTTCTTAGTTGATGAAGACTTTAACTTTGAAGAAGGTATTTTCTCTGGCTACGACGAAGCTACCAGCAGCTACGATAAAACCTCGTGGGATTACCAGCTAGACGAGCAAGGGGAAGTGATTGCCGACCCAAGCTTGCAAGACCCTCGCTGTGTTTATCAGCTATTAAAACAGCACTATCAACGCTATACCCCTGAAATGGTAGAGCGAGTCTGTGGCACCCCGATTGCTAAATTTAATCAGATCTGTGAGCTATTAGCCTCAACTCATACCCCAGATAGAGCCGGTACCATCCTATATGCATTAGGTTGGACTCAGCACTCGATTGGCTCACAAATCATTCGCACCGGCGCCATGATGCAGCTGTTGCTGGGGAACATTGGGATTGCCGGCGGTGGCATGAACGCACTTCGCGGTCACTCTAATATCCAAGGCTTAACCGACTTAGGGTTAATGACTAACCTGTTGCCTGGTTATATGACTCTGCCCAATGAAGCCGAGCAAAACTTTGATAGTTATATTGACAAGCGTACCCAAAAGCCACTGCGCAAAAACCAGATGAGCTACTGGCAAAACTATAAGAACTTTCACGTTAGCCTAGCTAAAGCATGGTGGGGTGATCACGCTCACGAAGATAATAACTACGCTTTTGATTATCTACCTAAGCTCGATAAGCCCTACGATATGTTGCAGGTTTATGAGCTGATGAACCAAGGCAAGATGAACGGTTATATCTGTCAGGGCTTTAACCCGCTGGCCGCAGCACCTAACAAAGCCAAGATGATTAAATCGCTGTCGCAGCTGAAGTTCATGGTAATCATGGATCCGCTAGTGACTGAAACTTCTGAGTTTTGGCGTAACGCGGGTGAGTCTAACGATGTGAATTCAGCCGATATTCAAACTGAAGTCTATCGCTTGCCCACCTCTTGCTTTGCCGAAGAAGCAGGCACGCTAGTGAACTCCGGCCGTTGGCTGCAATGGCACTGGAAAGCCGCTGAGCCACCAGGAGAAGCTAAGACCGACATCGAGATCATGGCCACACTGTATCAGCATATTCGTCGGCTTTATGAGCAAGACGGCGGCACCTTTGCTGAACCCATCACCGAGCTGTCGTGGCCGTATGCTAATCCCTACGAGCCTACCGCCGAAGAGTTGGCCAAAGAGCTAAACGGTCGGGCATTACGTGATGTAACGGATGGCGACGGTAACGTCATCCGTAAAGCAGGCGAACAGCTCGCCGGCTTTGGTGAAATGCGTGATGATGGCTCTACGTTAGGTGGTTGCTGGATTTATGCCGGCTCGTGGACTGAAGAAGGCAACATGATGGCACGCCGTGATACCAGTGATCCTACCGGTATTGGGCAAACACTAAATTGGGCGTGGGCATGGCCGGCTAACCGTCGTGTACTGTATAACCGCGCCTCTTGTGATGTGCAAGGTCAGCCTTTTGATCCGCGCCGCTCACTCGTTCATTGGGACGGCAGCAAGTGGACTGGGGCCGATGTACCGGACTTTAAAGCCAACGAGCCGCCCGCCGATGGCATGGGGCCATTTATTATGAACCCCGAGGGCGTCGCGCGCTTTTTTGCGCGCGGTAATATGGCAGAAGGTCCTTTCCCGACCCATTACGAACCCTTTGAAACGCCACTGGGTTATAACCCGCTGTTTAAAGATAATGCTAGAGCGACCAGTAACCCCGCAGCACGGTTGTTTGCAGATGATAGAGCCGATATGGGCACCGCTGAGAACTTCCCTTATGTGGGCACCACTTATCGCTTAACCGAGCATTTCCATTACTGGAGCAAGAACGTGCTGCTGAACGCCATTATTCAGCCGCAGCAGTTTGTGGAGATTGGTGCCGAGCTGGCAGGTGAGCTAAATATTAACCAAGGCGATACCGTTAAAGTGTCCTCTCACCGTGGCTATATTAAAGCCCAGGCCGTGGTCACTAAACGAATTCGCGGCTTAGATATCGACGGACAGCGGGTACACCACATTGGTATTCCCATTCACTGGGGCTTTGTGGGTGTGACGCAGCCAGGCTTTTTAGCCAATACACTGACGCCGTCAGTGGGGGACGCTAACTCACAAACACCTGAGTTTAAGTCCTTTTTAGTCAACGTCGAAAAGGTGTAAGGAGAAAGTCATGGCTTCACAAGCAGCAATGGATATTAAGCGTCGCTCGGCGACCACTACTCCTTCAACCCAAGTACGTAACTCTACCGTGCAAGGCGGTGGCGTGGCCAAGCTTATCGATGTATCGCAATGCATTGGTTGCAAGGCCTGTCAGGTAGCGTGTTTGGAGTGGAACGATCTGCGTGACGATGTTGGCCATAACGTCGGGGTGTATGATAACCCCGCCGATTTGACCGAAAACAGCTGGACCGTGATGCGCTTTGCCGAGCACGAAAAAGACGATGGCGATCTAGAATGGCTGATCCGCAAAGATGGCTGTATGCACTGTGAGGATCCGGGGTGTTTAAAGGCGTGCCCTTCGCCCGGGGCCATCGTGCAGCATGCCAATGGCATCGTCGACTTTAATCAAGAGCACTGTATTGGCTGTGGTTATTGTGTAACCGGTTGTCCTTTTGACGTACCGCGTATCTCTAAAACCGATAAAAAAGCTTACAAGTGTAACTTGTGTGTCGACCGAGTATCGGTGGGACAGGAGCCGGCCTGTGTGAAAACCTGCCCGACCGGCGCCATTACCTTTGGCTCCAAAGATGATATGAAGCAACACGCCAATGAGCGTATTGCCGACTTACAATCTCGGGGCTATGACAACGCCGGTTTGTATGATCCCGAAGGCGTGGGCGGCACTCATGTGATGTATGTACTGCATCACGCCGACCAACCCCAGCTTTATAGTGGTTTGGCTAAGGCGCCAACCATTAGTGGGATTGTCTCTGCATGGAAAGGCCCCGCCAAACCCATTGGGGTGGCGGCTATGGTACTGACGGCACTGGTAGGTGCGGCGCATTATATTCGCAATCGCCCCTCTGAAGTCACCAAAGCCGACGAACAAGCCGCGGCGGCACTAGCCGAAGCTGAGCAAAGGGCGGCTGAGGAGGAAAGACATGGCTAACGAACCAAGGGAAATTGTTCGCTATACGGCTAACCAACGGCTTAACCATTGGTTGATTGCCCTTAGCTTTGTATTGCTGGCGATATCGGGTCTAGCGCTGTTTCACCCCGCCTTTTTTTGGTTGAGTAATGTATTAGGCGGTGGCACTTGGACACGCATCTTACATCCCTTTATTGGGGTGGTGATGTTTGTCAGCTTTTTTAGCTTTGCATTGCGACTGTGGCGCGATAACCGCATGACCGCCGAAGACCGTGCTTGGCTAAAAGCCGTGCCTAAGGTGATCTCTCATGAAGAACAAGGAGTGCCCGAAGCGGGCCGCTATAATGGCGGACAAAAGCTGCTGTACTGGGTACTTATCGTCTTGATGATTGGGCTGCTAGTCTCGGGGGTCTTGATGTGGCGTGCTTATTTCACCTTTCCGGTGGAAGTGCTGCGTTGGTCGTCGCTATTGCATGCGCTGTTTGCCTTTGTGCTTATTTGCGCCATTATAGTGCACGCTTATGCAGGCATTTGGGTCAAAGGCTCCGTACGCGCCATGACCCGAGGCACAGTGACACCCGGCTGGGCATATAAGCACCACCGTAAGTGGTATCGCAAGAAAATGCGCGACTCTAGTACGCTAAAATAAACGGCTAATGTAGCTATTTATTACCGCACTTTTATTACACTACGCCGTCAAATGAACTGTTTCGTTTGGCGGCCTTTTATCTTTGAGCAAGCGCATTTTGTGGTCGACTTTTTTCGGCAGCTTCGCGTTTACTCTCGCTCACCTCATTAAAGGAGTGGTTATGCAGCGCATTCTTACTCGTGGCGAAATTGAAACTCTCGATCGCACCAGCATTCCCCGACTTATTCTTCCTGCGCCTGATATTTTTAAAATTCGTGCCGAGCGCTTAACTACGCTGGCGCCCGATAACCCCATTAAAGAATATTTAGAACTCATTGCATTGCTTAGTGAAGCCCAGCAACACCTGTTAGAGCAAGACTGGGACTTGCCTGCCCTAGATGAGGTGGCATTAGCGCAAGCTCAAGCCCATGGTATGCCGCCGTTTACTGCTAGCACTCATCAACGAGATAGCATCTGGCGTACCATGCTTAGCGCTTTAGTCGCGCAATTATTGCAGCAAGATGCTTTGCCTGACGCTATTCGCAATAATCTAACAAAGCTTGCGAAAGACACCGCCGACTCACCCGATACCATAGAGCAGCAAGCCGATGCGCTATTAGCACAAGAGCTAGCAAACCTTGATCTGGCACACGCGCCTTTTATTATGGCGGCTCTACAAGTGTATTGGACCTTATTAGTTATCCGCCTTAACAGTCAGCAACTACCGGCGAGCACCCCTTATGGTCTTTGCCCCTGCTGTGGCAGCCAGCCAGTGTCTACTACAGTACAAATGGGCGGGCCTAAAGAACAAATTCGCTATGCCACCTGCTCTTTATGTGCCACCCAGTGGCATATAGTGCGGGTTAAATGCACCCACTGTGAAGATACCAAAACCATCGCCTATCACACGTTAAGCGAAGGCTCTGAGGCGGTAAAAGCCGAGTCTTGCGATGCCTGTCAACAGTATCGAAAAATTTTATATCTTAATAAAGAGCAGTTTGCCGAAGCCTTTGCCGATGATTTAGCCAGCCTAACGCTGGATATTTTAATGGGCGAAGCTAACTACTTTCGCGCAAATAATAACCCCTACTTTTGGCAAGCAGCTGAACCTCAATAATGACCTTATCGACTTCTTCATTGGCGCAGCCAGCAGATTTGCCGGCGTTGGATAAACTCCTGGGGCAAAGCGAGCTAGCATCAGCCATCCAGCACTATGGGCTGACTTTAGTAACCCAACAGCTGCGCTTATTACTAGCCCAGTTGCGCAGCCGTGCTGTTGCCCAACAACTGCCCACAGCGGACGTGGAGCCGGCAGCGATTATTCAACAGCTTAAGCAGCAGCTAACAACCGTCACCGCATCGAGACTAAAAAGTGTAATTAATCTCACTGGTACTGTGCTGCATACCAACTTAGGCCGCGCCCTCTTGCCCGACAGTGCGGTTGCCGCGGTAACGCAGGTATTAACTCAACCTACCAATTTAGAGTTTGATTTAACCACCGGTAAACGCGGGGATCGCGACAGCTTAATTGAAGATCTCATTTGTGAACTAACCGGCGCCGAAGCCGCTACGGTGGTGAATAATAATGCCGCAGCGGTGCTTTTGATGCTGAATGCATTAGCCTCACAACAAGAAGTGATTGTCTCTCGGGGTGAGCTGGTAGAAATTGGCGGCTCATTTCGTATTCCCGATATAATGAGTAGCGCCGGCAGCACCTTAGTTGAAGTTGGCACCACGAATCGTACTCATTATGCGGATTATCAGCGCGCCATTAATGAGCACACCGCTATGCTAATGAAGGTCCACTGCAGCAATTATGCGGTGGTGGGCTTTACTAAAGAAACTACTTTGAACGAGCTGGTCAAATTGGGGCAGCAACATCAAATACCGGTTACTGTCGATTTAGGCAGTGGCACCTTAGTCGATTTAGCCGAGTGGGGATTGCCCCACGAGCCCACAGTAAAAGAAACGCTGACCGCGGGCGCCGACTTAGTGACTTTTAGTGGCGATAAGCTCTTAGGGGGCCCGCAAGCGGGTTTTATCGTGGGGCGCAAATCGCTAATTGACATTATTAAAAAGCACCCCCTCAAGCGGGCATTGCGAGTGGGCAAACTCACCATGGCGGCACTCGAGTCAATATTGGCACTGTATCGCAGCCCGGAGTTATTGCCCGAGCGCTTAACCACACTGGGCTTACTGACTCGCGCGAAAAGTGATATTCAACAACAGGCCGAGCAGCTAGCGCCCTCTTTGCAGCAAACATTAGGTAGCGACTATCAAGTAGCTAGTGCGCCTATGCACAGTCAGATTGGCAGTGGCGCCATGCCCATTGACTCCCTGCCAAGCTATGGCCTCATAGTGCACTATCTAGGTAGCGCTAAAGCCAGCCGCGCCATTATGGAGCTAGAGCAGTGGTTACGCACTCAGGCCACCCCCATCATTGGCCGACTGCATAAAAACGCGCTTTATTTAGATTGTCGTTGCTTAACCTCTGAGCAAGCCCATTTACTCAAAGCAACCTGGAGCAGTCATCCCTTATGATTATTGGTACGGCAGGCCATATTGATCATGGCAAAACCGCCCTAGTTCGGGCACTAACCGGCATTAATACCGACCAATTAAAAGACGAGCAGCAAAGAGGCATCACCATCAGCTTAGGTTATGCTTATCAGCCGCTCGATCAGGATAGTAGCTTAGGTTTTGTCGATGTACCTGGGCACGAAAAGCTGATCCACACCATGGTGGCCGGCGCCACAGGGATCGATTATGCCATGCTAGTGGTGGCGGCGGACGATGGCATTATGCCGCAGACCCTTGAGCATATTGCCATCTTGTCGTTACTGGGCTTAGCACAAGGTTGTGTGGTGATTACTAAGCAAGATCAGGCTCAGCCCGAACAACTGGCCCATACTCAAGAGCAACTTAGTCAAGCGCTGGCCAATACGTTTTTAGCCACCGCGCCCCAGTTTGTGGTCGACAGCTTATCGGGCAAGGGCATTCGCGCCTTAAGTGACTATTTACAACAGCAAGCGCGCCACCAACAAGCTGCGGCCCGCGGGGGGTTATTTCGCTTAGCCATTGATCGGGCCTTTACCTTAAAAGGCCAAGGCACCGTGGTTACCGGCACTGTACACAGTGGCACTTTTCATTTAACCGAGAACCATACCCAGCTGCGCTTAATGCCCGCTAATATCCCAGTGCGGATACGTAGTATTCATGCGCAAAACCAGTCTAGCAACCATGCCTACACGGGCCAGCGTTGCGCGTTTAATATCGCCAACATAGCTAAAGAAACGATTAATAGGGGCGACTGGTTAGCCGATGCCGCTTGTTTTATACCTTCGCTGCGCATGGATGTGAGTTTGCAATTGCTGACCGGTGTGAGCCAGCAGCTGACGACTTGGACACCGTTACATGTGCATGTGGGTGCGGCCCATGTCATGGCACATTTAGTACCTCTTAGCCAAGACGTGGTACAACCTGGGCAGCAGGTACTGGCGCAACTGGTATTTGACAGCCCGCTGTGCGCCATGCCCGGTGATCATTTTATAATTCGCAACGCTCAAGCACAGCACACCTTAGGCGGTGGCCAAATACTGGATGCTAACGGACCCGATAGAAAACGTCGCGCGCCAGCACGCTTGGCGTGGCTTAATGCCATCGTCGACTATCTACATGATTATGAATTACTGCCGTTATTACAGCACGCTCCCTACGGTATACCCTATGCCGATTTACAGCGTTTAGTTCCCGAAGATCTTAAGCAAATAGCGCTGCCAGACGGAGCGATATCGCTCACTCCTGCATCTAGCAGACAAGTACCCATGCTGATCCATAAAGCCCACTGGCAGCCTTTGCTAAGCCATATTGAAGCCACTCTCGCCCACGCCCATGAACGCTATCCCGATGAGCCCGGTATTGGTGGCGCGCGTCTGCGCCGCATGACCGATCCTGGTATGCCACTAGCGCTATGGCAGCACGCCTTACACAGCCTAGTGCAACAGCAGCGCCTGTTAGTCAAAGGGGCTTGGTATCACTTACCTGAGCATACGGTGAGCCTTAATGAGCAAGAGATAAAATTAGCAGAGCAGATATTAATGCAAGCTTACCAAGGAAAATATGATCCACCTTGGGTGCGCGATATTGCGGCAAGCTTAGAGGCGCCGGAACAAGATATTCGCCTGCTGGGTCGCAAGCTGGTACAACAAGGTCAGCTTTATCAAGTGCAGCCCGATTTGTTTTATCATCACCAGCATATAGAGCAATTAGCTCAGCTATTACGCGATGCGACTCAACAAGAAGGCATTAAAGCTGCACAACTTAGAGATAAATTGGGCTTAGGGCGAAAAAGAACCTTACAAATACTCGAGTTTTTTCAGCGAATTGGCTATAGTCGTCGCCTGCAAGATAAGCATTATGTCCGCTCCGATCATGCGCTATTTACAAACTAGCGTTAGCTTGGCATGGTTAATGTAGATGGAAAGTAATCGTATCCGGTGGTGCGGCTGGGCTTCAAACCCAGTTGGGGGCGTTAGACGTTCCTAGGTAGGTTCGACTCCTACTACTTTCCGCCACTACTGCTCTTGCACCCACACGCACTGCCAGTTCCTTTGTGGCACAGGACAATACAATGGACGATACGCTGTTTGATGATCTTACTCCTAGCCAAACCGTCACTACCCTTAGCGGCACCCAGCATACGCTAGCCACCGAAATCCCACTGGCGATTACCATTAATGGCGTGAACCATGTGGTGATGATGGTCAGTCCTTATCAGTTAGACGCCTTTATCATCGGTTTTTTATTAACCGAAGGCATTATTACCCATCATCGCGATATTCATGATTTAGAATTTGAGCACCAGCAAAAAGCCATTATTGCTCACGCTACGTTAGCTAATCGCTGCCATCAGCCATGGTTGGCTAAAAAGCGCAATCTCGCGGGGCGTACCGGCTGTGGTTTATGTGGCATCGAGTCCTTAGCAGCGGCTTTTCCTAGCCTGCCACCATTAGCTGCCAGTGCGCTACCTAGCACCCAGGCGTTAATGAGTTTGCGCGAACAACTCCCTCAGTGGCAAGTTCTTAATCGAGACTGTGGTGCCTTACACGCCGCCTTTTTTGCCGATGATGAGGGGCAAATTTTACATGCCAGTGAAGATGTAGGCCGCCATAATGCCTTGGATAAATTATTGGGTTGGCATCATCAGCAGCCCCCACTACCTAAGGGCATGTTCTTGGTCACTAGCCGCTGCAGTATTGAGCTTATCTTCAAGATGGTGCGTACGCATAATGCCACCTTAGTCACCTTAAGCTCACCAACACAGCTAGCAGTAGAGCAAGCCCGGCATTATCGACTTAATTTGATCCATATCCCCTATCAGCAGCAGCCACGGGTGTATGCCGGCACCGATATCTCTAGCGTTTAAGGAGTACCCATTGGACATTTATTTAGTCGGCGGCGCGGTGCGCGATGCCTTATTAGGATTAAGGGTGGTCGATCGCGATTATGTGGTAGTGGGGGCTACGCCCGAGCAATTATTAGCGCTGGGCTATCAGCAAGTAGGTAAAGACTTTCCGGTGTTTTTACATCCAAAAAGCAAAGATGAATATGCCCTAGCACGTACCGAGCGCAAGTCGGGCGCAGGCTATACCGGCTTTATTTGTGAATTTGGACCAAATATTACCTTAGAAGAAGATCTGGCTCGCCGCGACCTCACCATTAATGCCATTGCCCAAGATGA
>JAAYRH010000201.1 GCA_012518835.1 Aeromonadales bacterium
TACAAGGTTTAGGTGCGGGTTGTGGCGCTGTGGTATCTCGGGCCATGCTCAGAGATAGCTTTGCCGGTCCGGCGTTGCGCAATGCACTGTCTTATGTCGCCATAGCGGCGGCGTTTACGCCGATCATCGCTCCTGCGCTAGGCGGCTTTATTGGTTATCACTTTGGTTGGTATAGCGTATTTTTAGTGATGTTTTTATATCTTGCCGGCCTGTGGCTATTGCTACTGGTGAGCTTTAAGGAAACGCATCACGGTGAGCGTCAAACTTTACGCTTTACTACTATCATCGCCAACTATAAGCATTTATTAGGCGCTAGACATTTTTTAGGCCATGGCGGCATGTTGTGGGGGCAGTTTTCCTTGATGATGGTGGCGGTTTCAGTGATGCCTTATGTAATGCAGCAACAAATTGGCATGACGGCCGCCGAGTATGGAACCTGGGCATTAATTCCGGCCATGGGGTTATTGTTGGGTGGAGTCGTTAATAATCGTATCCAACATAAAGTAGCTGCTGCTGATGTGTTACGACTTAGCCCGTTTATTCAGTTAACTGCGGGGCTGTGGTTGTTAGTGATGCCGTTACAGCCGGTATGGGTGATTAGTGCCATTTTTATTCAAGCCTTTGGTAATGGCATGGCGTTTCCTAATGCAATGAGCCGCTTGTTAGAACCTTATCAAGGGTTAGCTGGGGCTGCAGCTGCGTTATCGGGGGCTCTCCAAATGCTCAGTGCTAGTGTGTTAACAGCTATTTTAGCTTATTACGGAGTTGCAACTGCGGTGAGTTTAGGAGTGTGTATTGTGCTAGGTGCAGTGGGGCTAAAACTACTGTCTTGGTACGCTATTGGGCGCTGGTAGCATTTATATCCATCTGGAAAATTAACTGATCAAAACCTTTGCCACGGAAGAACACGGAAAAATAGTGATCAGATCTGAGAATAAACATCACAGCCTGAATGAGAGGAGCTCTTATCATATACAGTAATAAAAAAACTAAACATAAAAAAAGCCGCACCCTAGGGCACGGCTTAGCAATTTTTTAGTAACGAGTCTCTATTACAGAGGAACTACGTTTTCAGCTTGAGGACCTTTCTGGCCTTGAGCTACGGTGAACTCAACTGCCTGGCCTTCTGCTAAGGTTTTGAAACCTTGGCTCTGAATGGCGCTGAAGTGTACGAATACATCAGGACCTGATTCTTGCTCGATGAAGCCAAAACCTTTTGACTCATTGAAAAACTTAACTTTACCTTTAACGATATTAGACATACCTAAATCCTGTAAACAAATCTATCATAAATACGCGTGCTTGAAAAAATACAGGTTTAACTTATGAAATACAGGACGAGGTACTACTAGAACATCGTAACAAGAACATAAATAGCGCTGTATCTTTCGAGCTGCGATCACTCTAACCTCTTCCCCGAAGGTGGTCAACAGGTATTTTACGATTGAGTGAAGCAAGCGTTAAAATCTAAGAAGGTAGGGCTGCAGTTTCTTCTGGGTAGACTCTGTATTAGCATGGGCTTTTGTTAACAAGAGGCTAATTCATGACATCGGTATACTGCGTGGCTCGCTTTAAAGCCAAACCGGGTAAGGCTGTGGCTTTACAAGCCGCGTTAAAAGAGTTGATTAGTGATACCCATCGAGAAGAAGGCTGCTTATTGTATCAATTAACGGAAGAGATTCCTTATGAGGGTGCAAACGGCGAGTCATGGGACTGTGTGTTTGTTGAGCATTGGGCCAGTCGTGAGGTGTTTGATGCCCACTGTGACCAGCCCTATATTAAAGATTACTTTGAGCAAGTAGCTCCGTCTTTGGTAGACGAAGCCGATGTGCGCTTATATCGACCGGTGGATTAACTTTTTCGGCGAAAAGTTAAATCTCGTGTAAACAGCATTTCTAAGCGCAGGGTAATACCAAACTGCGCATCGTAGTCGTGCTCCCGAGGAAAGTGCAGTTCGGGGATCAAGTCGACAAATAAAATTTCCCGATGCAAGTTACGTCGATAATGCGTATAGAGATAATAATCATGCAGTCGTGGGTCGGAGGCACTGCGGCCCACCGCTGCTACCGCATAACGCATCACGCTACGCTCACCTAATAACTGGTTAATCTCTACCCCTTCAGAGTATTCCAAAGTGTCGACTTCTTCTTGCCATTGAAAGTTAGTAATAAAGCGCAGATGATGGTTTTTATCTAGCGGGCGGCCAATATCCCATTTGCTACGAATAGAATAACCATCTTTATTAAACCAAGACGCACGGTTATAAGACTCTAGCTGCCAAGGAGAAGCTAAGTCCCATAACCTTTCTCCAGTAAAACGCACATAAGGATCTGGCGGCCAACGCACCTTTACCCCGGCCCCAGCCTGTAGATTCCACGCTTCAGTTTTATCTCTTTTGCCTATTTTATTTAAACCAACGATGGTGCTGCCTAAGCCTCGCTGATCGTTACGTAGGCGACTAGAGCCTTGCTCAGCAAGAGTTCCTTCTGATTCTTCTGGATCACTTTCAATAATAAAGCGCAGCCGCTCTTTGGTGGTAGGTAAGTCGAGTTTAAAACGGACTCGAGTCTTTGCTTCAAAGCTGTCTTCTTCGCTCCA
>JAAYRH010000202.1 GCA_012518835.1 Aeromonadales bacterium
GCCGTGTTAGCATGCATGACCTACGTGGACTTAAATCCCATTAGAGCACAGATGGCCAAAACGCCTGAGCAATCCGATTTCACCAGTATTCAGCGTCGCATCAAAGCGGCCATATACGGTAAGCAGCCTGCGCGATTATTACCTTTTGTGGGTAATGAGCAGCAAGCGCTGCCTAAAGGCTTACGCTTTGCAGCTAACGACTACTTAGCGTTAGTGGATGATACTGGGCGTATAATACGTGATGATAAGCGAGGCGCCATTCAGCCAAGCACTGCTAACATATTGAATAATATTAATATTCCGCTTGATAGCTGGCTTAAAGTAACACTGGAGTTTAAGCACCTTTTTACTGGTCCGGTCGGCACGCTGCAAGATGTAAGTCGTTATTGTCAGCGTTTAGGAATGAAGCGAGTGGCGAAAGCGAGCAGCTGTCGACATTGGCATCACTAACGCACGACTGAGGATTTAGCGGGCCTTTAGCTGCTAACACTATTTGTTAAACTCCTGCAGGAGTAGATTAAGCGTGCCCGCAGGTTGCGCATTTCGAGTGACTTATCACCAATAGTTGTGTTTTTTTGATTTTGTGGACGATTTAGCCGCGTTAAGATGAGGTATGAGGAAAGTAAGCGCAGGTTGTTGGCTCTGATTCGTCGCATTTAAGGGCTATTTAAAACATGGGTGGCTAAAGAGTTTGTATGATATTACGTTTATTGATTTGTTTGGTGGTGGTGCTATCGGGCTGTACCAGTTTAAAGTACGACGACAGCTATACCTCTATTGGTCAAGATAGCCGCGTGCAATTTATCGTGTTGCATTACACCGCTAGCGACTTGCCAGGTTCATTGCAAGCATTAACTCAAGAGCGGGTGAGTAGTCATTACTTAATCGCTGAGCAGCCGGCGACGGTTTATCGCTTAGTGGATGAAAATAATCGCGCCTGGCATGCGGGACAAAGTGAATGGCAGAGCCGTACTTGGTTAAACTCCAGCACGATTGGTATTGAAATGGTTAACCGCGGCTTCGTGGTAGATGCTCAAGGAAAAAAACACTGGCAACCTTGGAGTAAACCACAAATCGAAGCGCTAGTACTGCTCTTAAAAGTCATTATGCAGCGCCATAACTTAACGCCTGCCAGCATTGTGGGGCACAGCGATATTGCTCCCCAACGTAAGTTAGATCCGGGGCCACTGTTTCCTTGGCATCGCTTAGCAGCTGAGGGGTTAATTTACTGGCCTAACCAACAAGTCGTGGCTCGTCATTTAGCCAAATTTAAGGTGAAATTGCCGACCGTGGCTTGGTATCAAGCTCAGTTAGCTAAAGTAGGCTATCAAGTTCCACAACATGGTCAGTTAGACAAAGCCACACGTAACGTATTGGCGGCGTTTCAAATGAAATACCGACCAAAAAATTATAATGGGCGGCCCGATGCTGAAACTGCCGCCATGTTATTGGCGCTAACCACTCAAACGCACTAAAGGACATCTTATGTTAAATGGCTTATGGCTGAGTTTTTTTATTGTGGCCAGCATTGCCGGCTTAGTGCGTTGGTGGGGCGGTGATCCTGACGTGTGGGCCGCCATGGTCGAAAGCTTATTTAGCATGGCCAAGCTGTCGGTGGATGTAATGCTATTGCTGTTTGGCACCTTAACCTTATGGCTGGGCTTTTTAAAAATTGCCGAGCAAGCCGGATTAGTCGATATTTTGGCAAAGTTACTGGGTCCGTTATTTGCTAAGTTAATGCCAGATGTGCCCCGCGGCCATCCGGCTCTTGGGCTTATTACGTTAAACTTTGCTGCTAACGGCTTAGGGTTAGATAACGCGGCTACGCCCATCGGCCTTAAAGCGATGCGCTCGTTACAAGAGTTAAATCCGTCACAAAGCAGTGCTAGTAACGCGCAAATTTTATTTTTAGTACTAAATGCCTCCTCGTTAACCTTATTGCCCGTTACTATTTTTATGTACCGTGCCCAACAAGGGGCCGCCGATCCTACCTTGGTTTTTTTACCGATATTATTAGCGACCAGCGCGTCTAGTTTAGTGGGATTATTATCGGTGGCCTTTATGCAACGGCTGCGAGTATGGCATCCGGTAGTACTGGCATATTTAGTACCTGCCGCCTTGTTGCTGGGCGGCTTTATGGCACTACTCGCCACCTTAAGTGCCACTGCGCTGGCCAGCTTGTCTTCGTTACTGGGCAACTTAGCGCTATTTAGTATTATTATGAGTTTTATGCTGCTTGGTGTGGCGCGTAAGGTGCCGGTGTATGAAACCTTTGTGGAAGGTGCTAAAGAAGGTTTTTCGGTAGCAAAAGATTTACTGCCATATTTAATCGCGATGCTGTGTGCCGTGGGGGTATTACGTGCTTCCGGTGCTTTAGAGTTTGGTCTAGACGGTATTCGCTGGCTGGTTGAATGGCTGCAATGGGACTCGCGATTTGTCGATGCACTGCCTACCGCTATGGTTAAACCCTTCTCGGGCAGTGCGGCGCGCGCCATGTTGATTGAAACCATGCAAAGCCAAGGGGTCGACAGCTTTGCAGCATTAGTGGCTGCCACCATTCAAGGCAGTACCGAAACCACCTTTTATGTATTAGCAGTGTATTTTGGTGCAGTAGGTATTAAGCGCGCCCGTCACGCCGTGGGCTGCGCCTTGCTTGCCGAGCTAGCTGGCGTAGTAGCCGCGATAGGGGTCTGTTATTGGTTTTTTGGCTAGCACTTAATAATGCAAAGCAGCTTAGGGCACACTATAAACAAAAAAGCTGACAAAGTAGCGATGTAACAGGAGTAACTATTCATGGACAACAAACAAGAATACTTAGATTATCTGCAAGCCACTTTTAGAGATTACTTTGCCTCTGTGGATCAAAAGTCCCTAATAGAGCGGGCGCAAGCTAAGAGCTTTATTAATGGCTTAATGGTGGCGGGTAAAATATTTAGCATTACTTCTGAAGA
>JAAYRH010000203.1 GCA_012518835.1 Aeromonadales bacterium
CGCCCGTGCTAGCCTAATGTTAATTAAATATTGCTGGCAGAGTTCCTCCGCCGAACTCTCCCGTTCATGCTGAGAGTATTATGATTAAAAAAATTAAACCTTATCAAAGCCCGGCTGGGGGCTGGGGTTCCTTGGTCGCAACAACTCGTTCGGTACTACGCAGTAAAGAGCCCGCTGCCAATATTCGTAACTTGCTCAGAGCCAACCAAGTTAAAGGCTTCGATTGCCCCGGTTGTGCTTGGGGGGATCAGCCGGGCAAGCATTTTTCTTTTTGCGAAAATGGTGCTAAAGCTATCAGCTGGGAAGCCACTAAAAAACAAGTGACGCCCGCTTTTTTTAAAAAGCACTCCGTTAGCTGGCTACAAAATCAAAGCGACTACTTTTTAGAATATCAAGGGCGCCTCTCTCAGCCGATGTACCTTAATAGAGCCACCGATCACTATGAAGCTATCTCTTGGGAAGAAGCCTTTGCCTTAATTGCTCGCCACCTTCAGGCACTGGAGCATCCCAATCAGCTGGAGCTTTATACGTCGGGTCGTGCCAGCAATGAGGCGGCTTATCTTTATCAATTATTTGGCCGCAGCTTTGGTACTAACAACTTTCCTGATTGCTCTAACTTGTGTCATGAGGCCACCAGTGTGGCCTTAGCGCAGGGGATTGGCATTGGTAAAGGCACAGTAACTCTTAAAGACCTTGAACAAACCGACGCTATTTTTATCTTTGGCCAAAACCCTGGCACTAATCATCCGCGCATGCTGCATAGTTTGCGTAACGCCTCCCGCAATGGCACCGCTATTGTTAGCTTTAATAATCTAAAAGAACGCGGTTTAGAGCGTTTTGCCGATCCGCAAAGTCCGGTAGAAATGCTAACGCCGTTAAGCTCGCGTATTTCTAGTCATTATTTTTGTCCTCGTTTAGGCGGTGATATGGCGGCGGTACGAGGCATAGTTAAACTGTTGCTAGAGTGGGATGAGCAAGCGCTCAATGAGGGAAAGCCAGGTTTATTGGACAGAGACTTTATAGCGGATCACACCCATGGCTTAACCGCCTATCAGGCCGAAGTAAAAGCCACCTCGTGGGAGCAAATTGTAGAGCAGTCGGGATTAAGCAAAGCTGAGATCACCGAAGCCGCAAAGGTCTATGCGAAAGCTAAACGAGTCATTATTACCTGGGCAATGGGTATTACTCAGCATAAACACTCGGTGGCCATGATCCGCGAGTTTGCTAATCTACAGTTATTATTCGGGCAACTGGGTAAACCCGGTGCCGGCTTATGTCCTGTGCGTGGCCACAGTAATGTGCAGGGCAATCGCACGGTAGGTATCAATGAACAACCCAGCGAAGCCTTGCTAGCACAACTTGAGCAGCACTTTAAGCATCCTATGCCCCGTCAGCATGGCCACAATGCAGTAGCCGCTATTCAAGCTATGTTGGATGGACAGTCTAAGGTGTTGATTGCACTGGGTGGTAATATTGCGGCGGCGGCCCCTGACACTCACGCCACCGCGCAAGCACTCATGAACTGTGACTTAACGGTACAAATTAGCACTAAGCTAAATCGCAGCCACTTAATGGCGGGCAAAGAAGCGTTGATTTTGCCCTGTTTAGGGCGCACCGAAGAAGACTTACAAGACGGCCAAGCCCAATACATTACTGTCGAAGACTCATTTAGCATGGTGCATGCTTCTCAAGGTGTGGGTAAACCTAACAGCCCGCAGCAACGCTCTGAACCGGCGATTATTGCCGGTATCGCGCACGCCACTCTAGGCGACACCCCCGTCAATTGGCTGGCCTTGTCCAAAGACTATGATCTTATTCGTGAGCATATCGCCGCCACGCTGCCCGACTTTAAAGACTTTAATCAACGCCTTGAACAGCCCGGTGGCTTTTACTTAGGTAATAGCGCCGCTCGTTACGATTGGCAAACCGCGAATGGCAAAGCCAACTTTAGCGCCGCGCCGCTACCTACCAGCCTGATCCCCGAAGTCGTAAGCGCTAAGGCCAACGGCATGCTTTCTACCTTGCAAACCCTGCGCTCGCACGATCAGTACAACACCACCATTTATGGGTTGGATGACAGATATCGCGGCGTTTATGGACAGCGTATGGTGCTATTTATGAACCCCGAAGAAATAAA
>JAAYRH010000204.1 GCA_012518835.1 Aeromonadales bacterium
CGATATACGCATTATATTTTGGACTATTTTTAAAGGTTTCATAAACAAAAATGCTTATTAAACAATCCCCTCCTAGTAATTATGGCTCTTTAAACTTTAATACACTTTCGTTTGCTCAGCGTTATAGCAGTTTTGCTGTTTTTTTGATGGGATCTTTATCGCTGGTCGTAAGAAGCGGTTATACCATCGGGCCGGTATTATTACTGCTAGCCAGTATTACTTTATTATGGCGTAAACCAGAGCCTAATTTACAGCAGGAAGATAAGTGGTTAATGGCCATCGTTGCTGGTTATAGTTTGCTATTTATGGCACAGCTAATGTGGACTGGCGCGGATATCAAAACTTACGATCGGCCTAGTCGGTTTTTATTTGCTCTGCCTGTGCTACTTTTTGTATTAGCTTATCCTCCAAAGCTGAGCTGGTTGTGGAGTGGTTTAGTCGTTGGTTCGATTCTTACCGGTAGCTGGGCGCTTTGGCAAAAGCTAGTGTTAGAGGAATACAGAGCTACTGGATATACTTATGTTATACAGTTTGGCAACATTAGTATGTTATTTGGTTTACTGTGCTTAGCTGGCCTAGGTTGGGCTGCGGTACAGCCCCATGCTCGACGTTGGCTCGAATTTTTGTTAGTGGGCGCTTTATTTGGCGTATTAGGGTCTTTACTATCAGGCACTCGTGGTGGTTGGATAGGTTTGCCCTTTATTTTTTTAGTGTTATATCGTGCTTATGGTAATTTATTTTCTGCAAAGTTGCGGTTATGTCTTGTCACTATTATTTTAGCATTGGCTATTGTTGTTTATGCCGTTCCTCAAACCGGAATACAATCTCGAGTTAATGAGGGCATAACTGATGTAAAAATGTATATAAGTGGTCAAGAAAAAGCTACATCTTTAGGGGCACGCTTTGAAATGTGGCAAGGCGCTTTAACTTTAATTGCTGAAAAGCCGCTAACGGGCTGGGGCTGGGATGGATATGCAATAGGTATGCAAGCATTAGTCGATAAAGGTGAAGTCATTCAGTTTGCTGCAGATAACCACGCCCATAATGAATATTTAGATAACTTTGCTCGACGGGGTATATTGGGCTTCTTAACCTTATTAGCGCTATATCTAATTCCATTACGTTTATTTGCTCGTCGTTTAAAAAGCGACAATTTAGAGCTGCGTGCGCTCGCTACCGCGGGCGCTATTTTGCCTGTTGCTTTTATGGACTTTGGTTTATCGCAGGTGTTTTTTGGCCATAATAGCGGCGTCATGGTGTATCCATTTTGGCTGGCTGTGCTGTGGGGCACATTAAGGGCGTATGAGTCCGAAAAGATAGCGCCGAGTGCTTAAATTAGTGAAGAGTAAGGGGTGAAGGGAAAAGTGAACAAGCCCTCTCGAACCTAATGACCTTCAGCTCTGGTTTAGTTCCTGTAAAAGTGGGGCTGGCCGGTTTTATGGCTAAACAAAAACACCGAGCCTGGTAACAGACTCGGTGTTTTTGTTGTTTCTTTCACTCTTTACCCTTCACTCTTCACCGATTTTCACTACGCCGTAATAAACCGTGGCAAGGTGTCGTCTTTGCGTAGAGTTAAAATTTCGCAGCCGTCGTCGGTCACAAGCAAGGTGTGTTCGTATTGTGCAGTGAGGCTACGGTCGCGGGTAACTACGGTCCAGCCGTCTTTTAGCATTTTGCTGTTGCGCTTTCCGGCGTTGATCATCGGCTCTATGGTAAAGCACATACCGGCTTCTAGAGTTTCACCGGTGCCCGGTACGCCGTAATGTAATACTTGTGGATCTTCATGGAAGTCTTTGCCAATGCCGTGGCCGCAATATTCCCGTACTACAGAGTAGTGATGATCTTCAGCGTGCTTTTGAATCGCGGCACCAATGTCACCCAGCTGCATACCCGGGCGCACCATTTTAATACCAATTTCTAAGCATTCTAAGGTAACGCGGCATAAGCGTTCAGCCAAAATGCTGGGTTTACCGGCAAAAAACATTTTTGAGCTGTCGCCATGGTAGCCATCTTTAATCACGGTGACGTCGATATTAATAATGTCACCATCTTTGAGTGCTTTTTCATTAGGAATGCCGTGGCAGATCACATGGTTAATAGAGGTACAAATTGATTTAGGAAAACCATGGTAGTTCAGCGGGGCCGGAATAGCGCCTTGTTCGTTGACGATATAGTCATGACAAATTTGGTTGAGCTCTTCGGTAGTCACCCCTACTTTTACGTGAGGTTCAATCATTTCTAGTACTTCGGCGGCTAAGCGGCCAGCGACGCGCATTTTTTCGATTTCTTCGGGGGTTTTGATGATGATGCTCATGAGTTACTCGATTCGTTTACAAAAGACTCGCGCCCAGTTGAATAACAGCTAGCGCGGTAGGGCAGATGCAAAAATTGTAACGCCATTGATGATGAAGAGCAAAGAGCTAGTGATTTTTGCCACTGAACTCACTAAAAGATATAAAGACTTTTGCCACGGAATCCACAGAATCCACGGAAAAAAAATATTTTAATGGTTAGAGCAACCTACAGAGTTTGAGTATAAAACCATCGTTAAGTAAGAGCTTAACTGCTAGTAGTGATGTAACCAAGGGTATGATCTATGCTTTAGGCTCAGCTTAGAAAGCAAGGAGGCTCTATGTATCAGGAAGAGTTAACTTATAAAATACGCGGTGCGGTATTTGAGGTGTATCGTCAACTTGGGGGAGGTTTTTTAGAGAGTATTTATCAAAAGGCGCTAATGTTAGAACTCGTAGCCCAAGGTTTGAGAATAAGCCACGAGAAGCCACTTGTTATGTACTACAAAGGTCAGCAAGTCGGTGAGTTTAGAGCTGATATTATAGTAGAAGATAGAGTCTTACTGGAGCTAAAAGCCCAAAAAACACTACATCCATCGTCAGAAGCGCAAATAATAAATTATTTAAAGGTAACTGGCTTAAATATAGGCTTGCTCATCAATTTCACTTGGCCTAAGGCTACAGTAAAGCG
>JAAYRH010000205.1 GCA_012518835.1 Aeromonadales bacterium
CTTGGTTCCCGAAAGCAAGCACCGCCAGTTACAGTTTGATTTGCACTTTAACTTAAAAGCCATTGTGGCTCAGCAGTTGATCCCCACTCGAGATGGGCAAGGGCGCCGCGCGGCCTTTGAAGTGTTAATAAATACCCCCTTAGTCGCTGAATTGTTGCGCAACGGCGATTTGCACCGCCTTAAAGAAGTGATGAGTAAGTCTCGCGAGCAAGGGATGCAAACCTTCGATCAGGCGTTATTTGATTTATATAGCCAACATCATATTGGGTATTCAGAAGCGCTCGCCTATGCCGACTCGGCAAATGATTTGCGTTTAATGATCAAGCTGCACGGCGGCAATGATGGTTTAGATTCCGGTATGTTAGATAATGTAACCATAGAATATTGAGGTAGTTCATGCTGATAGTCGTTTCACCCGCAAAAACCCTAGATTATGACACTCCACCCGTCATCAGTGACTATACGCAACCGGTTTTACTAGCAGAGTCGGCGCAATTAATTGAGCGTACTCGCCAGTTAAGTCCGGCCGAGCTGAGTAAGCTAATGAAGATTAGCGATAAACTCGCTGGCCTTAATGCCGCGCGCTTTGCTGACTGGCAGCCTAAGTTTACGCCCGATAATGCCAAGCAAGCGGTATTGGCGTTTAAAGGCGATGTGTATACTGGGTTAGACGCCGAAAGTTTAACTGCTGGTGACTTTAAGTTTGCCCAACGCCATTTTCGGATTTTATCTGGCTTATATGGGTTATTGCGCCCCCTTGACCTAATGCAGCCCTATCGTCTAGAAATGGGCACTCGGCTAGATAACGAGCGTGGTAAGAACCTGTATGAGTTCTGGGGCAACCTTATTACCGACCAGCTTAATCAGGCCTTGGCAGAGCAGGGCGATAACGTGTTGATCAACCTTGCCTCTAACGAATATTTTAAAGCGGTACAACCAAAGCGGCTCAGTGGCCAGATTATTACGCCGATTTTTAAGGATGAAAAAAACGGCGAGTATAAGATTATTAGCTTTTATGCCAAAAAAGCCCGTGGCCTAATGGCACGTTATATTATTGAGCACAAACTGAGTGAAGTGAGCCAGTTAACGGCCTTTGATACCGACGGATACTACTTTGTGGAAGCTGAGTCCACTGCCACCGAATTGGTGTTTAAGCGCGAAGAGCAAAAAAAATAAGATATTTATATAAATAGTATGAACCTTTTGCGCTAAGACTGCTCTTAATAGGTGTGCTTACTGAATTTGAACACTCTCTTCTTCATTTTTACCGGTCCTGATGGGCCGGTTTTTTTTGTCCGCTCGCCGTTAACAGCAAGTAATACCAACCTGGAAAATTAACTGATCAAAAACTTTTGCCACGCTTCCTTGTAACGAGAGGCACGGAAGAACACGGAAAAATAGTGATCAGATCTGAGAAGAACACGCTATAGGTAAGAGCCAAACACCACAGCCTGAACGAGAGGAACTCTTACCCTATACAGTATTGATCACTTGTCGCCTGTGAACTTCGTCCGCGTCTTCTGTGTTCTTCTGTGGCAAATATGGTCTTTAGTTTTTGCTTTTGCCTTAATGTAAACTGATCACCTACATACTTAGGTTGGTATAAAAATAGAAAGTACCTATTATTTTGAACCTTTTATAACAAAGAGACTCTCAATAGGTGTGCTTACTGAATTTGAATACTCTCTTCTTCATTTTTTACCGGTCCTGATGGGCCGGTTTTTTTTGCTTATTGATCACGAGCACATAAAAACGGCACCTTAAGTGCCGTTGTTCAGTAGCGAGCTTTACTCGTCTGCATCATCGTCGATTTTAGGTGGGCGTACTCGCGGCGGGGCTGCTCCCGCCCATTTAGGTCTGCCTTTATCTTTAGTAGCGCGCTTGCGCAGTTTTTCTTTTGGCTTAGGTGCAGCAGTCTTACGATCTTTGTCTTTCTTCTTTCGGGAAACGACCCTAGCTTCTTTATGTTGTGGGCGTAACTCATCAATGACCCGCCGCTTAAGGGCTTCATCTAAATAACGCTCAGTGCGTAATACCAGCGGCATATCATGGGCTTCCACTAAGCTAATAGCGGTGCCTTTATTACCCGCACGGCCGGTACGGCCAATACGATGCACATAGACATCGGGGGTGCGTGGCATATCGTAGTTAATCACATGACTCACTTGCGGTAAGTCGATACCACGAGAAGCCACGTCGGTGGCGACTAAAATATTCACGCGACCAATACGAAATCGCTCAAGCGCCTCTACTCGCCGTACTTGCTCCATTTCACCACGCAACCAGGCGTTGTCTAACCCTTCTTGCTGCAGACGGCTCGCCAGCTCCTCTAAGCGTTCGCGAGTTTTAACAAAAACAATGCTGCGACTGACGTCGGGCTGGCGCAAAATATGGGTAAGCAGTGCAAACTTATGCTCAGGATCATCAGCCAGATGGATCCACTGATTAATTTTTTTACGCTCACTGCGCGGCGGGGCAGCGGTGATCTCTACCGGATCTTTTAAGAGATCAGCGGCAAAACGCATTAAGCCACGGCCTTCTAGAGTGGCAGAAAATAACATGGTCTGACGGCGCCAGCGGGCTTCGGCGGCAATGCGGTCCACCTCGTTAATAAAGCCCATGTCGAGCATACGGTCGGCTTCATCTAGTACCAGCATTTCAATATCGCGACTATCGAAGCTTTCTTCTTCTATGTACTGCAGCAAGCGCCCTGGCGTGGCAATCACAATATCGGTGGTTTTAGTGAGTGCCGGTAAATGCTCACTGGCATGCACTCCACCGATGATCACTTCCACTTTAAGGTGGGTGCCTTTAACGATAGCTCTGGCATCTTGGCCAATTTGCATCGCCAGCTCGCGGGTGGGCGTTAAAATTAAAATACGTGCAGGGCCCGCATTGCGGCGAGGAAAGTCCAACAAATGCTGGCACACCGGCAATAAAAAGGCGGCGGTTTTACCGGTACCCGTGGGGGCGGACGCCATAATATCCCGGCCGCTCATGGCTTCGGGGATAACTTGGCTCTGAATGGTGGTCGGTTTTACATAGCCCATGTCAGCCAGAGCACGGACTAAAATAGGCTCCAGATCCAGTTGCTCGAAGGTCATACTGCTCATGATCGGTCTCGGTCTACTTAAAAGGCAGGTATTATAAGGGAATTTCGTACAAAAAACCTGATGACATCGCAATGAATACTATGAGTAGCCGTGGTTTTACCTTTAAGCAATTTCATATTGAGCATGACCAATGTGCCATGAAAGTCGGCACCGACGGTATCTTGCTCGGCGCGTGGGCGCCACTAGCCGAGGCGCAACGTATATTAGATGTCGGCACCGGCTCAGGACTCATCGCACTAATGTTAGCGCAGCGCAGTCAGTCCACTGTTAATGTAGTTGGTTTAGAGCTAGATAGAGCAGCGGCTAAGCAGGCCGCACAAAATGTGGCGGCTTCGCCTTGGGCTCAGCAAATCGATATAGTGCCAGAGCAAGTACAAGATTATTCACCCACCACGGGTTTTGATTTGCTGGTGTCTAATCCGCCTTATTTTACGCCAGGTTTAGCACTGCCTAAAACGCGATCTCAAGCCCGCTATAATGAGACCTTGAGCCTAGCGGAGCTATTTGCTCATGCCCGTCGATTATTAACGCCGACGGGGCGCATCGGGCTCATCTTGCCTGTTCAGGCACAGCCTGAAGCGATAGCGCAGGCAGCCGAATGCAATTTTTATTTACACACTCAAACGGCGGTGATCACTAAGCAAGGAAAAAGTCCGACTCGTTTTTTATTGCTGTTTACTAGCAGTAAATGCTGCACAACTCATAATGAGCTTGTTATTAACACTAAAGATTCTGGCTTAAGTAGTGATTATGTATCCTTAGTGTCTCCCTTCTATTTAAAGATGTAAATTTTGTCTTGAATCTGATTTTCACATCATTATGCTACTGACTCGCAAGGCGACCCGTATATTCTAGTGTTTTAGCTCATGGGCTTGGTGTCACCTTATTTTTTATTATGTTTCGGCTTCTATTAAGAAGTGCTATTCGCGGATATCGCAATGGGGTGGCAGTGAAGGGCTCGTTATCTAAGTTTGATGTGCTGGGGCTGGGGTTTATGACCTTTGCCTTTTTCTTGGGCGCCGGTAATATTATTTTTCCGCCGTTGGCCGGCTTTTTAGCCGGCGAGCATCTTACCAGCGCCATGCTGGGCTTTTTATTAACGGCGGTGGGTTTACCGCTATTCACCTTAGTGGCAGCCGCGCTCGCCGGCGGTGGCTTTACCACCATGGCGCGTTATTTACCGCCCTTCGTCGTCACACTGATGGCGACCATTATTTTTATTATTATTGGTCCCGCCTTTGCTACCCCTCGTACGGGCCTAGTAGCCTATGAAATGAGCTTTAAACCGTTTCTTAACGATCCCAGCCAACTGGTGCTAACCTTGTTTACCATTGGTTTTTTTGGGGTGGTGTTATTGCTGTCGTTAAATCAAGGCAATTTATTAGATGCGGTGGGAAAAATACTCACGCCTATTTTATTGCTGTTATTGGTTGGCTTAGCGTTAGCGGTGTTTATCTTGCCTCAAGGTACACAGCCCACTGTGGATGATGCATATCTTGCACAGCCTTTTGTTACCGGCTTTATTGATGGTTATAACACTATGGACACCTTTGCCGCCCTCATGTTTGGCACCTTGATCTTGGATGTATTACGCCAAAAAGGAGTGAGCGATATTAAAGTACAATCGCGCTATTTAACCATAGCGGCGCTGATTGCCGCCGCGGGCTTAGGCTTTGTATATATCTCGCTGTTTATATTAGGCGGCACTAGCTTAGGTGTGGTGACGTCGGCAAGTAACGGCGGCGAAATTATTAGTGCTTACGTGCTGTCGCTATTTGGCGCGCCGGGCTTATGGATTTTAGCCGCCATTGTCTCTTTGGCCTGCTTAACCACAGCGGTGGGTTTAGTCTCGGCGTGTGCGGATTATTTTCAGCGGTTAACCGCTAAAGGCAGCTATAAAGCTTGGGTAGTGATTATTTCACTGTTGTGTATGCTGGTTGCCAATGTGGGGTTAGACACCTTAATTAGCGTATCGGTACCGGTGCTAGTGGCCTGTTATCCGGTCGCTGTGGCCTTAGTGATCGCTACCTATTTACGGCCTTTGATGCGCCGTGCGCAATTTACTTATCGATTAAGTTTAACGGTGGCGTTTGTATTTGGATTGCTCGACGCTATTCAGGCAGCAGGTTTAGATATGAGTGCTTTAGATTTTTTGCCCTTGTTTGACATCAATATGGCTTGGGTATTACCCACCGCGCTGGTCTTTATGGTGGGGCTAGGGCGCCCGCATGCCATAGCGGTGCGTTAACTATAGCGCGGCTATTTCTTCTAGGATCTGCGCTATCCAAGTCTCGATACGAGAGTCGGTATCGTCATACTGGTTCGCTTCATCTAATGATAGGCCAACAAAATATTCGCCATCGTCGGTTAGGGCTCTAGAAGCTTCAAACTCATAGCCAAGGTTTGGCCAGTAGCCCACCACCATGGCCCCTTGAGCAACGACTTTATCGTGTAACATGCCAAGGGCATCTTGAAACCATTCGCCATAGCCGAGCTGATCGCCCATGCCAAATAACGCCACAATATGGCCATTTAAATCTAAGGCGTCGATGTCATCCCAGTGGGATTCCCAATCTTCTTGTAGCTCACCAAAGTCCCACGTAGAAATGCCTAAGATCAAAATAGGATATTCAACGGCGCGCGCCAGGGGCACATCCTTGATATTATGTAATTCAACCAGATCGCTTCCTAACTGAGCTGCAATTTTTTCGGCAGCTATTTCTGTATAGCAAGTAGTTGAGCCGTAAAATAAACCGATATTCATGGGATCCCAAAGGTATGTTAAATAATGGGCTTATAATAGCAGAAGTGATCCCTTAGTCAGAGAGGCAAGTAAAGATGAGTCACCCCTTAGTGAACCAGTTTGTAGACGCTCTTTGGTTAGAAAAAGGCCTAGCAGAAAATACGCTGGCCTCCTATCGCAGTGATCTCACTCATTTTTCCCTCTGGTTAGACAGCCAAGGTAGCAGCTTGCTAGCAGTTGATGGCATCGCCATTCAGCATTATTTAGCGCATCGCCTAGAGCTTGGCTTTAAAGCGACGAGTACTGCTCGAATGCTGAGCGTATTACGACGGTTTTTTCAGTACTTACACCGTGAGCAGCTGCGCGAAGACGATCCCAGCATTTTAATTGCTGGCCCAAAACTGCCCGCCTTATTACCCAAAGATTTAAGTGAGCAACAAGTGCTGAGCTTGTTAGATGAGCCTAACGTTGAAGATCCCTTAGAGCTGCGCGATAAAGCCATGTTAGAGCTGCTTTATGCCACGGGCTTGCGGGTCACTGAGCTGGTGAGCTTATCGATGGAAAACATTAGTTTGCGCCAAGGCTTAGTACGCGTCACGGGTAAGGGCAATAAAGAGCGTTTAGTGCCTATGGGGGAAGAAGCCCTGCACTGGTTAACCTTATATTTTAAAGAGGCCCGCGCCATACTACTAAAAGAGCAAACCGCCGATATTGTGTTTCCCTCGCGCCGTGCTCGCGAAATGACCCGCCAAACTTTTTGGCATCGCATCAAGCTTTATGCCCAGCGCGCCGGTATTACTACCCAACTGTCCCCCCATACGTTACGCCATGCCTTTGCCACTCATTTACTGAATCACGGCGCCGACTTGCGGGTGGTGCAAATGCTGCTCGGTCATTCCGACTTATCGACCACGCAAATTTATACTCATGTTGCCACTCATCGCTTGAATGCGCTTCATGAAGAGCATCATCCAAGAGGTTAACTAAGCTATCAGCTTTAAGCCGTAAGCGGTACGTGAAAGAAAAAGGCTAAAGATTTTTTGCCATAGAAGAACACGGAGAAGCTTTACGCGGTACGCTTTACGTATAGCGGTTAGCTTTGAGCGTATGGCTATGTTTCCGTGGTTTCTGTGGCCAATAAGAGTTTTGATTAAGTGTTGAGCTTATAGCGCCGCGCTGGCCTTTAATTGCAAATTAAAGGCGTGGCGGTTAGTGTTATCTTCCTGTTTATATAACCAGTATTAGTATGGCCGCTCCTATGACCGATCTTGCCCCCCTTCCTATTCGCCGCCGTCGTCCTGTTGAGCATCAATTGCCGAGTGATTTACCGGTGATTATTCAGCGTATTTATGCCAGCCGTGGCGTATTACGGCCCGAGCAGTTGAACTTATCCGCCGGCGCTTTGCTTAAGCCTGAGTTTAAAGGCTTGCCAGATGCGGTGGCGGTGCTAATTCAAGCCCTTGTCGAGCAGCGCCGCATATTAATTGTCGGCGATTTTGACTGCGACGGTGCGACTAGCTCGGCACTAATGGTACATGGCTTGCGTGCCATGGGGGCTGGTGAGGTTAATTATTTTGTGCCCAACCGCTTTGACTACGGCTATGGCTTAAGTCCTCTGGTCGTAGAAGAAGCCATTAAGCTTGGCACTGAATTATTAATTACCGTCGATAACGGCATTTCTAGTATATCGGGCGTAGCCGCCGCTAAGGCGGCGGGTATGCAAGTCATTATTACCGACCACCACTTGCCTGGCGATGACATCCCCGACGCCGATGCCATTGTTAACCCTAACCAAAACGGTTGCGACTTTGCTTCTAAAAACCTCGCCGGGGTGGGCGTGGCGTTTTATCTGTTAGTGGCACTGCGCGCGGCGTTAAGTAAGCAAGGCTGGTTTGAGCAACAGGGGTTGCCCGCCCCTAATATGGCCGACTATTTAGATTTGGTGGCATTAGGTACGGTGGCCGACGTCGTCGCCCTGGATGAAAATAATCGGGTATTAGTACATCAAGGCTTACAACGCATGCGCGCAGGGCGATTACGACCCGGTATTCAGGCACTCATTGATATTTCGGGGCGTAACCAAAGCCAGTTAGTGGCCAGCGACTTAGGTTTTGCGCTAGGCCCGCGTTTAAATGCTGTAGGGCGCCTCGATGATATGTCGATGGGCGTGGCCTGCTTGCTGAGTGAAAATCTGGATGAAGCCCGGCGTTTAGCCGCCATGATGGATGAGCTTAACCGTGAGCGCAAAGCCATTGAAACCAGTATGCAAGATGAAGCCTTGGCGAGCCTTGCTAAAGTACAAATCGGCGAGGGCAAGCTCCCTTCTGGCTTAGTATTACATCAAGACGACTGGCATCAGGGGGTAGTAGGGCTAGTGGCTTCGCGTATTAAAGAGCGTTATTACCGGCCCGTGATCGCCTTTGCCGAAGCCGGTGACGATGAGTTAAAAGGCTCGGGGCGCTCTATTCCCGGCGTTCATTTGCGTGATCTGTTAGCCGCTATCAACAGTCGTCATCCTGAGCTGATAGATAAGTTTGGCGGTCATGCTATGGCGGCAGGCTTGTCATTATCTAAGTCGGCGCTGGCGCCGTTTAAAACGGCGTTTGAGCAAATTGTTGATGACTGGGTGAGCCCTGAATTATTAACCGGCGAGATCTTAAGTGATGGTGAATTGGCAGGCAGTGACTTTACCTTGAGTTTAGCCGAGCAGTTGCGGTTAGCCGGCCCTTGGGGACAAGCATTTCCTGAGCCCTTATTCGACGGACACTTTACTCTAGTGCAACAGCGGTTGGTGGGGGATAAACACTTAAAGCTGGTAGTGATGTGTGCCGGCGAGGCACTGGCGATTGATGCTATCGCCTTTAATGTAGACTTGAGCGTATGGCCCGATGCCAATATTAAACAAGTGCAGTTAGTCTACAAACTAGATGTCAACGAATGGCGGGGTAAGCGGCAATTACAGTTATTGGTAGAGAAAATAGCACCGCTGTAAAAAATATATGCTATATGCCAGTAATCAGTTCAGCCGATTGGTGTAAGTCGTTATTCGTAGTGCGCTCACCATCGCGATAGGCTTGAATGGCGCTTTCTAAATAAGCAGCATGTTAGCTGGCCAAGTGCGGGTAAATATCTGCCGCCGACGTTAAACGGCGCTTCTTAGCTAATAATGATTAACTAACAGTGCTTAATTAACGCGTTAAAAAATAGGTGGAGAGCAGTTGGCTCTCCATCTTTTTTAAGAGAGCACCTCTATTTTTCCTCGCCCTAATTTCACTTTTCCTGCTCGCTCTAATTCTTTAAGCAAGCGACTCACGACTTCTCGTGCCGTGCCTAGCTCGGTAGCAATCTCTTGATGAGTCATTAAAATTTCACGCTCGGGCCGACTGGCTAACCACTCTGCTAAACGCTGATCCATACGCTGAAACGCCACTTCTTCTACTAATAACATAAATCGTCTAAGCGCTGGCCGTACGCCGCTAACACAAGATGGCGAAACGCTATCGACTCGGCCATCATCCGCTCAAATAGTGGGCGAGGTACCAATAACACTTGAGCGGTTTGCTCCACAATAGCCTCAGCGCGATAGCCATGCCCGGTCATTAAACAGCCTATCGACAAGGTACACATATCATTATCGCTCATGCGATAGAGCACAATACCATTACCTGAAGCTCCGATCATTTGCACTTTAATGACCCCCGACAGCACTAGCGGCAGCCCGGTACAGGCATCGCCAGCACCAAACACTTGTTGCCCCTCAGGCAATGACAACACTTGGCAATGCTTGAGCGCCACTGCCCGCAACTCCGCCGACAGATTATTAAAAATGGCATGATTTAGCATAAGTGCACGATCCCTTTCCCAGATGAGTGTTTATTTTTTTGGCTTATAGCTTATGGCTTATAGCGTAAAGCTGTCTGTTATGTGACTTTATCACTGAGCTTGGCGCTATTAACGACTAGAGTAATTAATAAGCTTAACCACACTGAGGGACTATCAGATGACAGCGAACATAGGCAGTGCCGATAGAATTATACGTATTATCGTAGGCTTGGTATTAATTGCCATGGTCTTTGTTGGCCCGCAAACACCTTGGGGCTGGTTAGGAATTATTCCACTAGCGACCGCTTTTATTGGGGTATGCCCAGCCTATTCTATTTTTGGTATTCGAACTAAAAAATAGTAGCTACGCTTTTTTTATAGTTTCGCCCATAAAAAACGGACCCGCTCTAGAGTGGGTCCGTTTTTATGATAGTGACTGATCTGTTGGCTACAAGATAAAGGTGCTTACTAAGCCATTTAACTCTACCGCCTGTTTTTGTAGGTCGTTAGCGTGTTCCAAAGAATTTTCTGCTTCAACGGTGAGCTGATCCGATACATCCTTGATTGCCGTCGTATTTTGGGTGATTTCCATGGTGACCTGACTTTGTTCTTCTGCCGCGGTGGCAATTTGGCTGGCCATATCAGAAATTAATGTAACAGCGGTAGTGATCTCGGTAAGTGATTGCGCGGCTACTTCGGCATCTTCCACACTTAGCTCTGCTAAATTACGACTAGTTTCCATAATATTCACCGCTTCGGTGGTGGCTTGCTGCAACGTGGTAATAGTAACTTGAATTTCTTCGGTAGAAGCATGAGTGCGTTGTGATAATACACGAACTTCATCGGCGACTACGGCAAAACCACGACCTTGCTCGCCGGCTCTGGCAGCTTCAATAGCGGCGTTCAGGGCCAGTAAGTTAGTTTGTTCAGCAATACCTTGAATAGTTGATAACACGCTAGAGATTTCTCGGGCATGCAAATCGAGGCGTTGGATCACATCCCCTGCTTGTATCATTTCTTGTGAAAGAGAGTGAATAGA
>JAAYRH010000206.1 GCA_012518835.1 Aeromonadales bacterium
ACTGAAGATAAAAAATAGACACAAAAAAAGGGCAGAACCAAAACTCTGCCCAAAAAACTATTGAGACACCTTGCCTCGCAAGCCACAGTTTACTTTTTAAAAACGGTAACCTACGCCAACCATCAGACCAATAGGATTAATTTTAGTTTTATCGACCGTACCTCGACCTTGTACATTAACGTCAGACTCGATATTCATGTACCAAATCGAAGAGTTAACAAATAAATTATCAGTTACCGCCATATCGATACCCGCTTGTGCAGCCCAGCCCCAAGAGTTTTTAACATCTACTTTGGCATAATCAAGAGCAGCTCCGCCTTTCTCATCAAAGAAAAAAGTATAGTTCACACCGGCACCTACATAGGGGCGAACTTTGCTTTGTGCATCACCAAAGTAATACTGCGCCATTAAACTCGGTGGCAAATGTTTAACTTTCGCAACTTCTACACCGCTCATCTCGACACTGTGAGAAAAAGGCGTAGCACCTAACAACTCTACACCCCAGTTATCAGTCAC
Organism: Aeromonadales bacterium; assembly: GCA_012518835.1. Classification (GTDB taxonomy): domain Bacteria; phylum Pseudomonadota; class Gammaproteobacteria; order Enterobacterales; family Aeromonadaceae; genus Oceanimonas. The sequence goes on from JAAYRH010000206.1 coordinate 517, forward strand.
CATATAAGATAAGGTCAAGCCAAGCTGGGTGTTAGGCTGTACATCCAAAGTATCACCCGAGCCGGTAGTAGGGCTAACCATAATGGCACCACCACGAACTAAAACATCACCGGCTTGGTGTGCAAAAGCAGACGGTGCAAGTAAAGCAGCTGCGACTAGCAAAGTAACTTTTTTCATGCTTGATCCTTCAAGTGTTAATCAATGTATTAAATTATTGGGATTAGTATATTTGAAGAAAAAACCGTCTTTGTTGATTTAACGCAAGCTAAAGGAGGATCATGAGAATTTAAGGTCTTTTTATATTGGCTATCAAAGAGATATTGGCTGTAACTGGCTAAAGTAACAAACTTAGGGTATATGTTAAGTATCGGGTTCAGGCAGCGCTATTAGCGTTGCCTGCTTTTTTATGGAGGTTTATATGGCGCAGTTGCCACCTATTACTGTTTCCACCCTAGACTTAGCTCGGTTAGAAGCCCTGCTAGAAAGGCAGCCCGAGTCTGATGCAGTACTTCAATTAGAGGTTGAATTAGACAGGGCCAAGGTCGTCCCGCCCACAGAAGTGCCAGACAATATAGTTACCATGAATTCCACCATTACTTTTTCTATGGCTAATAATAAAGAAACCTTTACTAGAACGCTGTGTTATCCAAGAGATATGGATGGCGATGTACAAAAAATCTCGGTGCTAGCTCCAATAGGAGCCGCACTGCTCGGTTTAGCTGTTGGCCAAACCATGGAGTGGCCTGGCCCTAACAGTAATGCACTGCAAGTCACTATTACTGCGGTGGATTACCAACCAGAGCGTGCCGGTGATTATCAGTCGTAAATAGAAAAGGGCGCAGCAATGCGCCCTTTTCTATTTACGTCTGAACTAAACCCGCTTTCTTGCCTGATGTTCGTTGCCAAGGCATGCTAGCCAGACAAGCCTTTGGAATACCTACCTTCTTATGAATCAGCTTTTCGACAGTCTATTATTCTCGCTCGCTATTACTGGCCCTATTTGTATCTTATTATTGTTAGGTATTGTGCTACGCAAGAGCAGCATGATGAATGAAGGTTTTATTGATGGTGCCAGTCGCCTTGTCTTTAATATTACTTTGCCCTTATTACTGTTCACCAGCATAGCGCAAACCAATTTTAGCCAAATGGCGAATCCGCGACTTATCTTGTATGGCATTTGCGCGACGTTAATCGCATTTCTTATTTTAGAGTGTTTGGCTAATTACATTACTCCCCACA
>JAAYRH010000207.1 GCA_012518835.1 Aeromonadales bacterium
GCTCAAGGCATGGGCGCAACTCATGCTCAGCGGTGTATTGCTGAAGGGGCCAAGGTGGTACTCACTGATTTAAACGAACGCAAAGGCCAACAACTTGCGAGCGAACTGGGTGAAAATGCGTTATTTATTCAACATGATGTCAGTGACGAAACGGGTTGGCAGCAGGTGGTTGAACAAACTCAATCACAGTTTGGCACCATTGATGTGTTGGTGAATAATGCCGGCATTACTTACTCTAAACCCATTTTAGACATGAGCTTAGCCGACTATCGGCGCATTGTTGAAATTAATCAGGTGTCGGTATTTTTAGGGATTAAAGCGGTGTTGCCTGCCATGCAAGCAAAACGCAGTGGCTCTATTATCAATATCTCATCTATCAATGGCTTAGTAGGCGGAGCAGTAGGTTATACGGATACTAAATTTGCGGTACGTGGCCTTACCAAGGCCGCCGCACTGGAAGGCGCCCCTTATGGTATTCGCGTCAACTCCGTGCACCCTGGCGTCATTGAAACACCGATGATTATGCAAAGTGATACCCAACATGAGGTCGCAGCCTTTGCCACGCACATTCCCTTGCAACGTATAGCCAAACCCGAAGAGATTACTAACATGGTGCTATTTTTGGCATCTGACGAGTCCAGCTATGCTACCGGCGCCGAATTTGTGGTCGACGGTGGATTAACCGCCGCCTAGCTCTAAATAGTTAATCTGGTAAGATAAATCAGCCTCTCAGCCTAGCTGAGGGGCTTAATACCTTATCTATTTGATAGGAAACTAAGCATTGGATATACGACGTATTAGCTGGCAAGAGACGATACCGGTTCGCCATCAAGTGCTGTGGCCTAATAAGCCCCCTGCGTTTTGTGAGGTAGAAAACGACGAAACGGGCATCCACTTTGGGGCGGTTATCGATGGCACCCTAGTGTCGGTGGCTTCTATTTATATTGAGGGTGAACAAGCCCGATTACGCAAATACGCCACCTTGCAAGAATATCAAGGGCAAGGCATTGGCAGTGCGCTATTACAGGCGGTGTTTGCTTATTTAGAGCAACACGCTATTCGTACCTTTTGGTGTGATGCTAGAGAAGAAACCATCGGCTTTTATCAGCGCTTTGGCATGGAAACCGAAGGTGAGCGCTTTTATAAAAGCAAGCAGCCTTATTATAAAATGAGTTGTCAACTCCTCCTCTCATGATCAAAATCAAAGCCGCCTACTATTTGCTTCTCTAAACTAGAGTTTTGTTTTGGCCTAGTTTGCAAGAGGGGCTTATGAAAGACAAATACGTAGTGCGCGTGCTTAAAATATTAATGTGTATTGGTTTTTCGCTGATTGTGTTGGGGATTTATTTACACAATAGCCAACTCATAGAAGACATGGGCGTACAAGGTATTTTGCTTAGCGCTGGCTGTATTGCCCTCGGAATGGCGATGTCCCTGCCAACCAAGATGTATCTCACCTTTGTGTTTATGAATCGAGAAAATGACAAATCTTCTGCCGCTCGCCACAAACCGCCAGCTTAGCCCAGCAAAATTAATTACTGGGCTAGCGCTTTTAGTGCAACTTAAGACGAGGGCGCAATAGCCGGTTGATGCGCTCTACAAACATAATTAATCCGGTGCGCACGTAACCATGCAATGCCACTTGGTGCATTCGATACAAAGACACATACACGGTTCTTGCAACAAAGCCTTCTACGGTCATGGAGCCGCGCATCAGGTTACCCATCAGCGAGCCCACCGTGGTATAGCGACTAAGGCTGACTAACGAGCCGTGATCGGTATACACATAAGGCTTCAGTGGCTTATCGTTAAGCAGCGCGACGATATTGCTATAAGTCAGACTGGCCATTTGGTGAGCCGACTGGGCGCGCGGCGGCACCGGTTTACCATTTTCTTGCAAGCAATAGGCACAGTCGCCAATGACAAAGACGCTATCATCGCGGCTGGCTTGCAAAGTGGGCTTCACCGCTAACTGATTAATACGGTTGGTTTCTAACCCACCAATGTCTTTTAAAAACGCCGGCGCTTTAATTCCTGCCGCCCAGACCATTAAGGTCGCGGGGATCAGTTCACCGTCGGCGGTTTTTAAGCCTTCTGCGGTAGCTTCCACTACCTTGGTGTTAGTTCTAATATTTACACCCAGCTCGCGCAGTTCTTGTTGCGCCATCCCGGCTAGCCGCTCCGGCAAGGCGGGCAAAATGCGCGGCCCTGCTTCTACTAGGTTCAAACGTAAACAGTCGGTACTGAGGTTTTTAAAACCATACGCACTTAAATGCTCCACCGCATTATACAGCTCGGCAGACAATTCAACGCCTGTAGCACCGCCACCCACAATGGCAATGTCTACTTTATTATCCTCGCTTAGCTCACTTTCTCCGTATTGTAAGAAACGGTTGATCAGCTCATCGTGAAAGTGATCGGCCTGTTTAGGGCTGTCTAAATAAATGCAATGTTCTTTGACCCCTTTAGTCCCAAAGTCATTGGAGACCGAGCCAATTGCTAGCACCAAAATATCGTATTTGACGGTTCGCTCTTTGAGCATGGGCTTACCGCCTTCATCAAGCATGGGCGCAAGGGTAATGGTTTTGGTTTCCCGATTAATGTCACTTAAGGTGCCTAACTGAAAGTTAAAACCATGATTATGCGCATGAGAGCGATAACTTAAGCCATCTAGCCCTGCATCCATGGATCCTGCGGCCACTTCGTGCAGGAGCGGCTTCCACAAATGGGTGCGATTTTTATCCACCAGCATCACTTCGGCTTTACCGGTGCGCCCTAATTTACGGCCTAGCTTAGTGACTAACTCTAAGCCCCCGGCACCGCCGCCGACGACGATAATTTTTTTCATATTTACTGCCCTTATTTATAAAACCGTCTGCTATAAATAGCGGCTATTTATAGCAGACAATTCTGAGTAAACGAGGGCGCACCCTCGCTCAACTTATTCGCTAATACCTTGTACCCGCTTACTGGCCGCCTTCCAGCGTTCACTTTGATACAGCGCTTTTTTATCACAGCTCATGGTTTTTTTAAGGGAGCTAAGATCCCGTTGCTCATCATGGCTAAGGGTATCAATTATCTCAATCGCTCCCGCTCTGTTATTACACGCCAGCAATAAATCACAGCCCGCCGCCAGTGCGCTTTGCGCCCGCTGGGCATAACTGCCGGCAATAGCCGCACCTGCCATAGATAAATCGTCACTAAAGATCAGCCCATTAAAGTTGAGTTGCTGGCGCAATACTTTTTGCAGCCAAAAGTGCGAAAAACCCGCGGGTTGCGAATCTAGAGCCTCATAAATCACATGGGCTGGCATAATGCCTTGTACTACCCCTTGATTGATCAAGGTTTTAAAAGGAATAAGATCTGCACTGGCAATCGCCTCATATTCTCGATTATCTACGGGGCTGGCAATATGTGAGTCGGCACGCACACTACCATGACCTGGAAAGTGCTTAGCCACCGCAGCCATCCCCGCATCGCGCATCCCGCGAATATAAGCGCTGGCATTAGCAACCACTGTATCAGGGTCATCACCAAAGCTGCGATCACCAATCACTTCACTGCCTCGCTCTAAATCTAAAACCGGAGCAAAGCTAAGATCAATATCATGAGCCACTAATTCAGCGGCCATTAACCAGCCCGCATCTGCTATCAGCGCCAGTTTATCTGGACTCGTTTGCTGCGCCAATAGTCCTGGCGAAGGTAAGGCAAAAAAACCTTTCCGAAAGCGCTGCACTCGTCCTCCTTCTTGATCGACGGTGAGCAATAAATCGGGATTAATAGCGCGAATGGCTGTTACTAAGGCGCTCAATTGTGCTGAGTCATAATAATTACGAGCAAAAAAAATCACGCCACCCACCGTCGGGTGCGCTAATAGCTCACGCTCTTCTTGGTCGAGTTCATAACTGTGTAAATCAAGAATAAAAGGGCCCATGGTTACTCCGTGGCGCAAACAAAAATAATGTTATAACGTAAGCAAAGACCGCTCTAATTGCGCAAGTGCCGTCTCTTGCAGTGTTAAATAAGACGACTGCGTGCGCTCTGCATATTGTAGCGCCGCCCACAATGCCGTTAGCCAGTACACCCACGGCCGTCGTCCTTGAAAACGTGACCAGCTCATCTCGCCGCCAGCCTCTTGATAGTTAACCACTAAGGCGCGCGCCTGTGCTTCTTCCAACCCTAAACTGTCTGCTAATACCGCCAACTCAAATGCCACGTCACTTAAGGCAGCATATTCCCAATCGATAAGCCAAGGCCGTGTGCCCATTAAATTGCTTACATTTAAGTCTTGATGACACAGCGCGGCAGGAAAAGCCAAATTCAATGCAGAACGCGTAAAGTAGCAGGCAAACTTCTTTAGTTCGCCGCTAAGTGGAGATAATTGCTTAAGGTAGTGCTGAGCGTGGGCGCCAAA
>JAAYRH010000208.1 GCA_012518835.1 Aeromonadales bacterium
GCTTCAATACAGTTACCAATACGCTCAATGACCTGATCGGTACCGTTTTTTAGGGTGACGCGCATCAGCTCTGATAAGTCGGCTACTTCGGCGCTGAGTTTAACTACCAAGCAGTCACTGCGGCTATTCGGGCCACAATAACGGCGCTGCCATTCGCGCCAGTAGTTCATTAACTGCTGCTGAGCGGTTAATGCTGGCTGACTAAATAGCTGATCGAGCTCTGCCAGATAAAACTGAAAATAATCTTCTAGTAGCGCCTGGCCAAATTGCTCTTTCGACTTAAAGTAATGATAAAAAGAGCCTTTAGGCACGCCCGCTTGTTGCAGTAGCGCACTTAGCCCTACTGAGCTAAAACCTCGAGCGGCCAGTACTTCACGGCCGGTATCCAATAAATGCTGACGAGTATCTTGATGTTTTGTGTTCATGGTGGGCACTTTAAATCTTATTAGACCAGTCGTCTAGTGTTTTTTGTTGGTGATTAATCGTAAACATGGCTAAGCGACTCATGTTGTTATTTGAGCGAGTAACTCCTACCGCCTTTAGCGACCAGGGCTGTTATCGCTCAGCCTAGAAGAAAGTTCGCTTGGCAAGTGGGAATTCTAGATGAATGAGGGGACTAAAAATAAGTTATTGGGTTCATAACAACCAAGCGTACGCTGCTTGGCTGTTGGTATAAAGCGTCGCTGCCGAAGGAGTAGAGGCATTAGTGTTTTTTAGTGTCACCGGCAACTTTGTCCATGATGGCAAATAGTACGCCGGACAGCACGAATGTCATGTGAATGATCACTTTCCACATCAAGCTAGTGGCATCTGCATCACTCATTTCACGAGGAATATCCATAAACGACTTTAAAAGATCAATCGCAGAAATGGCGACAATGGCACCAATCACTTTTAGTTTTAGACCAGAAAAGTCAATCTTTCCCATCCAGTCAGGACGGTCGGTATGATTACCCGTATCAATTTTTGACACGAAAATTTCGTAGCCGCTGAATATAATAATGAGCAGTAAACTGGCCACTAACGACATATCCACCAGCGCTAATATCCCTACGATCACATCGGCTTCTGAGGCGATAAAAACATGAGTCGTCATGTGCCAGAGCTCTTGGACGAACTTGATAAACAGCAATATGATACCGAGCACTAAACCTAGATAAAAAGGAGCGAGCATCCAGCGGCTGTTAAAAATAGTTTTTTCCAAGGAGTGTTCGACTTTTTTTAGCATGTAGGATTCTTATGTTGTTAGGGCTAGAAATTATAAGTTATTCCCTGTTTTGGCGGTAGTAAATCTTATTTATTCGAAGGTAGCGTTGTGTCATTGAAGAGCAACATAGCCGAAAATCGTAACGCTTACATAAAATACCTCAGTCACAGCGTGCAAGCCAGACTGAGCTGTGGATTATTTTATCGCTCAGTTGGCCTGATTTTTGATGCCTTCAGACATCTTTCACTCGCGCCCATGAGGTCGTTCTAAATCTAGATCGGGGCCAACGGGCACGATGCCGGTGGGGTTAATGTTGAGGTGGCTTCGGTAGTAGTGCTGTTTAATGTGCGCCATATTGATAGTGTCTTTAATGCCCGGCCACTGATAAAGCTCGCGCAAATAGCCCGACAGGTGAGGGTAGTCGGTGATGCGTTTTATGTTGCATTTAAAGTGGCTGTAATACACGGTATCAAAGCGGATCAACGTAGTGAACAAGCGCCAATCGGCTTCGGTAATTTGCTCGCCCGCTAGATAGCGATGGTGGCTCAAGTGCTGATCTAATTCATCTAACGTGGCAAATAACGGCATGACCGCCTGCTCATAAGCACGCTGGGTAGTGGCAAAGCCGGCTTTATAGACTCCGTTATTTACGTTGGGGTAAATCTTGGCATTGAACTTGTCTATATCGCCACGCAAGGCGTGAGGATAATAATCCCCGGGCGTAGCACCAATGTCATCAAAGGCGCTATTTAACATGCGGATCAGCTCGGCCGACTCGTTATTAACAATACAGTGTTGCTGTTTATCCCACAGTACCGGAATGGTCACGCGACCAGAATAATTGGGGTCGGTAGCAGTATAAATCTGGTACATATAGCGGGCATTAATGATGGGATCGCTAATCACACCTGGTGCCTCGTCAAAGGTCCAGCCGTGCTCCGCCATCAGCGGATTAACTACCGATACTGAAATCATCGACTCTAGCCCTTTTAGCCTGCGCAAAATCAGCACGCGATGTGCCCAAGGGCAAGCGAGGGAAACATAGAGATGATAGCGGCCAGCTTCGGCTTTAAAGCCGGCATCACCAGTAGGTCCTGCGCTACCATCTTTGGTAACCCAGTTTCTAAACTGCGACTCGCTACGAGCAAACTCCCCGTCGTTGGCGTCGGTGTCATACCATTGGTCAACCCACTGACCTTTTACTAGTAAGCCCATATTCACCTCCCTGATAAGAAGCAAAGTTTCTTAATTTGCTCTGTTAATAGTTTTGCATGATAGTTAGTAAATTGTAATGAAAAAACACAACTAATAGCGGAGGTACTATGTCATCGGATGCTAAAAGTGCAGTGTTATACCGCATGGTAATGGATAAGCACATTTGTCCTTTTGGTCTTAAATCCAAAGACTTGTTAGAGCGCCACGGCTATCAGGTAGACGATCGCTGGCTCACCAGTCGTGAGCAAACCGATGCTTTTAAAGAAGAACATCAAGTGGATACCACGCCACAAACTTTTATCGATGGTAAGCGGATTGGCGGCTTTGATGAGTTAGCGGTATTTTTAGGTGAGCAAAAACCGGAAGCTGAGCAAAGCGAGACCTCTTATCAGCCGGTGATCGCCATCTTTGCTATCGCGGCCATGCTGGCGCTGGCAGTAGGTTGGTATCATTTTCACGAGCTGTTTAATGTACGAATTTTCCAATGGTTTATTGCCTTTGCCATGTGTTTGCTGGCCGTGCAAAAACTGCAGGATCTTGAATCCTTTTCCACCATGTTTCTTAATTACGATCTATTAGCTCAGCGTTGGGTGCGCTACAGTAAAATTTATCCTTTTGCTGAAGCGTTGGCCGGTGTCTTGATGGTCGCCGGTGCCATGCTATGGCTGGCAGCACCGCTAGCCATTGTGATCGGTGCTATTGGCTCAGCCTCGGTGATTAAGGCCGTTTATATCGATAAACGCGAGCTAAAATGTGCCTGTGTGGGTGGTAACAGCAAAGTACCGTTAGGTTTTGTTTCGCTTACCGAAAATA
>JAAYRH010000209.1 GCA_012518835.1 Aeromonadales bacterium
CACATGGGGCATGTACGTAACTACACCATAGGTGACGTTATCTCTCGTTATCAACGGCTGCAAGGTAAAAATGTGATGCAGCCGATAGGTTGGGACGCTTTTGGCCTGCCGGCAGAAAACGCCGCCATCAGCAATAAAACGGGGCCGGCCCCTTGGACCTATGAAAATATTGATTATATGAAGGATCAGCTTAAGCGTTTAGGCTTTGGCTATGACTGGAGCCGCGAGTTTGCGACCTGTGATCCTGAATATTATCGCTGGGAGCAGTGGTTTTTTACTAAGTTATACGAAAAAGGCTTGGTCTATAAAAAAACCTCTTCCGTTAACTGGTGCCCTCACGATGAAACCGTACTGGCCAACGAGCAGGTTAACGAAGGTTGCTGCTGGCGTTGTGATACGCCGGTGGAGCGCAAAGAAATTCCGCAATGGTTTATTAAAATCACTGCGTACGCCGAAGAATTGCTTAACGATATCGACACCCTAGAGGGGTGGCCCGATCAAGTAAAAGCCATGCAACGTAACTGGATTGGTCGCAGCGAAGGCGTCACTTTAAGCTTTGCCGTGGCTGAGCAAGAGCAATCCTTTGACGTTTATACCACCCGCCCCGACACCTTATTTGGCGTCACCTATGTGGGGGTGGCCGCTGGTCACCCGTTAGCAACCCTCGCTGCCAAAGATAATCCGGCACTGGCAGCCTTCATAGACGAGTGCCAACATAACACCGTAGCCGAAGCCGATATGGCGACCATGGAGAAAAAAGGCATGGCCACCGGCTTATATGCCATCCACCCGCTCACCGGTAAGCAAGTGCCAATTTGGGTCGCCAACTTTGTGTTGATGGATTATGGCTCTGGCGCCGTGATGTCGGTACCGGCTCACGATCAGCGAGACTTTGAGTTTGCTAACCAATACGGGTTAGATATCGTGCCGGTGATCAAACCTGAGGAAGGCGAGCTCGACATCAGCAGCGAAGCGTATACCGAGCAAGGTATTCTCTTTAATTCGGGCGAGTTTGACGGCATGAACTTTGAGCAAGCCTTTGCCGCTATTGCCGACACCTTAAGTGCCAAAGGTCTAGGCCGCAAAACCGTTAACTACCGTCTGCGTGACTGGGGCGTGAGTCGTCAGCGCTATTGGGGCGCGCCTATTCCGATGCTGAATCTAGAAGATGGCAGCGTCGTCGGCGTACCCGAAGAATCGTTGCCGGTGGTGCTACCTGAAGATGTGGTGATGGACGGCATTCAAAGCCCGATTAAAGCCGATCCTGAGTGGGCAAAAACCACTTATCAAGGCCAACCAGCACTGCGCGAGACCGATACTTTCGACACCTTTATGGAGTCTTCTTGGTATTACGCCCGCTACTGTAGCCCGCACAACGATCAAGCCATGCTCGATCCTGAGCAAGCTAACTACTGGCTGCCAGTGGATCAGTATATTGGCGGCATTGAACACGCCTGCATGCACTTACTGTATGCGCGTTTTTTCCATAAATTACTGCGTGATGCGGGCTTAGTGGATTCTGATGAGCCGTTTAAGCGCCTGCTGTGCCAAGGCATGGTATTAGCCGATGCTTTTTATCACACCGATGCTAAAGGTGCTCGCACTTGGGTCAGCCCGCTCGACGCTAACGTCGAGCGTGATGAAAAAGGCCGTATTACTCGTGCCACCGATAATCAGGGTAACGAGCTGGTTTACACCGGTATGACTAAGATGTCGAAGTCAAAAAATAACGGTATTGACCCACAGGTAATGATTGAAAAGTACGGCGCCGATACCGTGCGTTTATTCATGATGTTTGCCGCTCCAGCCGACTTAACGCTGGAATGGTCAGATACCGGCGTAGAAGGCGCGCAGCGCTTTATTAAACGCTTATGGCGTTTGGTATATGAGCATCAAGCACAAGGCCCAGTAGCCCCCCTAGATATCGCCAGCTTAAACAGCGAGCAAAAGGCACTGCGTCGCGACATTCATAAAACCATTAATAAGGTAAGCGATGATATTGGTCGCCGCCAAACCTTTAATACCGCCATCGCTGCTATTATGGAATTAATGAACAAGCTCACCAAAGTGGATGCTCAAGATGCACAAAACCGTGCGCTCCTGCAAGAAGCCTGTGAAGCTATTACCATTATGCTGCACCCTATTATTCCTCATACCTGTTTTGAGTTATGGCAAGCGCTAGGTCATCAAGATATCGATCATGCACCTTGGCCCACCGTGGACACCCAAGCGCTAGTAGAAGATGAAAAGCTGGTAGTAGTACAAGTGAATGGGAAGGTACGTGGTAAAATTACCGTGCCTGCCGATGCCAGTAAAGAAGCAGTCGAAGCCGCCGGTTTGGCCGATGATAATGTCTCGCGCCATACCGAAGGCAAAACCGTGCGTAAAGTGATTTATGTTCCTGGCAAATTATTGAACATCGTCGCCAATTAATAGTGAAAAGCTGAGGGTAAACGCATCTTGCCCTCTCACTTCATGGTAGAAAGTAGGCAGTTCTCTCTACTCAGTTTTATGCTTACAGCTTCTGGCTGATAGCTCGATTAGGTTTTTTATATGCTGACTCATATTAAAGCAGGGCTATTAATACTGCTGACCTTACTGTTAGTAGGTTGTGGCTTTCAGCTCAGGGGTGGCGAGAATTTAGCGCCAGAATTGAAAGAAATCGCCTTAACCGGCGATGATAAAAGTCAATTTTATCGCATTGTTGCCGCACGTTTAGAAAGAGCTGGCGCCACCCTAGTGCCTGCCACCTCTACCACGCCAGTGCTGTCGATCGCCAGCTTAGGCCAAAGCAACACTGTAGCTTCGGTTAATAGTCGCGCCGATGCACTGGAATATGCGATGCGCTTTGGCACTCGCTTTACGCTCACCATGCCTGATGAGCCAGTGCAGGTCTTTAATGTGACCTTTAACCGCAGCTTTTTAGATAAATCGTCTCAAGCCTTAGCATCGAGTCGAGAGCAAGCCCAACTGCGCCAGCAAATGGAGTTTGAGGCTGCCGAACAAATTGTCCGTCACCTAAACCGTCTGACTTTCTAATGCGTCTTTATCCTGAACAATTAGCAAAACATCTTCAAGCAGGGCTCGCGCCCTGCTATTTTATTTATGGTGATGAGCCGCTGCTTAAACTAGAAGCGCTTGCCACCTTACGCCACACCGCACGAAGCTTAGGCTTTGATGACCACCAGCGCTTTAGCGCCGAGGACGGCCTAGACTGGGACAGCATTTTTGCCGCCAGTCAGTCGATGAGCCTGTTTAGTCAACGACAAATCATAGAGTTACAATTACCTGACAAGCTCGATAAAAACAGCTCTACTCGCTTAAGAGAGTTAGTCGCGCAAAGTCATGATGATTTATTGCTGTTATTTAGCGGCCCAAAATTAAATCAACAGCAGCAAAAAAGTGTGTGGTTTAAAGCGCTCAGCGCCGCAGGCCCCGTGATACCGGTGTTTACGCCCGACGCGCGACACTTTCCTCGTTGGCTAAGCCAGCGTCTACATCAGCATGGTTTAAGTGCCGAACCCGACGCGCTACAGTGGCTCGCCTATGCTTTTGAGGGGAATTTATTAGCTGCTGCCGGCGAGATTGATAAGCTGGCCCTACAAGCGCTGCCTCAACCACTAACCTTAGCTGTATTGCAACAGCAAGTGCAGCCTCACAATGTGTTTAACCCTTTTCAATTATTTGACCCGCTACTGGGGGGCAAAGTAAAACGGGCGACCCGCATTTTATTGCAATTGCGCCAAGAAGGCATTGAAGCCGGCATGCTGTGTCACCTGTTTGCTAGAGAGCTCAACACCTTAAGTCAATTACAAAGAGGTATGAAAAGTGGGCAGTCTTTTTCTCAGTTGGCCAGCCAGTTACACGTCTGGTCAAGCCGCCAAGGGCTGATGCAAAATGCGCTCGCCCGCTTGCCGCTGGCCAAAATTCAGCAGTTGCACAGTATGCTAGCCGCCGCCGACCGCGCGGTAGCCGCCTTTGAAGAAGACGAAGCGTGGCGCTGGTTATATAGTATTTGTGTGGGCTTTTTAGACGGTCACTTACTGGCGATTAGCCCAAACGGTTAAGGGCAATGGTGAGTGGTGAGTGGTGAGTGGTGAGTGAAGAGCAAAACCAAGATCTTTTTGCAACGAAACCCACGAAATCCGCGAAAAGATCAAGATTAGATCTAAAAAATGATTTTATTGGTAAAAGCTTAAAGTAAGCACTGCACTTACTGATTGGGTGATCTGAACGCTTATGGCTGATAGCTTACAGCTGTTTTTTGTAGTCCTGCGCTTTAGCTGCAGGTAATGCGCAAGCATTAGGGTTTAAAGATTTTTTGCC
>JAAYRH010000210.1 GCA_012518835.1 Aeromonadales bacterium
GACCTTGTTTAGGTCAGGGATGCGTATTCTACGCATTCCAGTTTGTTCGTCAAGTGTTTAAAGTAACTTATTTTTTGTTGCTTCAAATCGCTTGTGACCGTGAGCGGTTGCCCCGTGTCAGTGGATGCGCATTATAGGGAACGCTTGTTTAAGCGCAAGCCTTATTTATGAATTTAGTGCCAAAATCTACTCAAGCGGCGACAATTTGAGCAAAGCGCTACTTAATCGAACAATTAGTCATGATTAATCCTACTATTTGATATAACTCCCGTTTTTTCTCACCACATGCTATAAGATGCATACCAAATACCACTAAAAGGCAGTGTCTATGATGCAAATTACCGACGCCCAACAAGAAAATAAAATATGGCCGCTGTTTCGCTTAGGCTTTAGAGTGTTTTTTTTAGGGGGCGCCCTCTTCTCTGCGGTCGCTATGTTTTTATGGCTACTAAGCTTGGTGGGTGTTAACAGCTTACCCGGTGTCACTAATCCTATTTGGTGGCACGCTCATGAAATGCTGTTTGGCTTTGCATTGGCCATCGTCGCGGGCTTTGTATTAACAGCGATGCAAACTTGGACTGGAATTCCCGGCGTTAAAAGCTGGCCGCTGGCACTGGTGTCTTTGTTGTGGTTACTACCTAGGCTGAGTTTGCCTTTATGGGGTGAGCTCACCACTTGGATTATTGCCCTCGACTTGGCTTGGTTACTATTGATCGCCGGTATGCTGGCTCAGCAGGTAATCGCAGTGAAGCAGTGGCGTAACTTATTTTTTGTCCCGTTATTTTTACTGTTCACCTTACTGAACGCCTTAAGTTATTACGCGGCCAGCACCTATGATTGGCCCTTGATAGAGCGCAGCTTTATTGCCACGGCGTTAGCGTTAGCGGCATTAATAGCGGTGATGGGTGGCCGGGTTATTCCTTTCTTTACTGCCCGTGCCACTAAGACCCCAAAAGTCGAGTCGCTGGCTTGGTTAGAAAAGCTCAGCCTAAGCAGTATTTGGTTATCGGTAGCGGGCTGGTTGTTACTGCCTCGTATTGATGCGGTTAATTGGTTACTCGCACTACTGTTATTAGTGGCGAGTGTATCGCACTTAATACGACTGGCTCGTTGGAACAGCCAACTCACGCTAGGTACCCCTTTGTTATGGGTACTGCATTTAGGCTATTTATTCATTCCAATCGGATTGGCGATCTTAGCAGCAGCGCTATTAAAATTAGGACCCAGTGTGTCTTTAGCGAGTCATTGGTTAACTGCCGGCGCGCTGGGTACTGTGGTGTTAGGTATGATAGCTCGCGTATCGCTAGGGCATTCTGGTCGCCCCTTAGAAATAGGCCGCCCAGTCATAGTGGCGTTTGTGCTGATTATTTTGGCAGGGCTAATACGTAGTTTGTTGCCAATGGTAGCCCCTGCCTTAAACAGTCAAGCTTATCATAGCAGTGCACTGGCATGGATAGTCGCGTTTGGAATTTATTGCTGGGTCTACTGGCCAATACTCACTAAACCAAGAATTGATGGTCGCCCTGGTTAACCCGTTATATCAAAAATTAAATGAATACCTAAAAAAACACCGAACCTGAAGTTCGGTGTTTTGCTTTTTACTCTTAATCTATCTTGATAGACGATTTATTGATTGAATATCAACCCTTGGCTATCGGCATCCAACTCTAGTGGCTGACCGGGTAGTACCTTGCCACCCAATATCGCCTGCGCCAGCGGGTTTTCGATCTTTTGCTGAATGGCCCGCTTTAGCGGACGCGCTCCAAATAAAGGATCGAAGCCCGCATGCGTTAGCTTATCAAGCAACTTATCGGTCACAGTGACTTCAAAGCCTTTATCATCTAAGCGCTCAATTAAGCTTTGCAGCTGGATACGGGCAATGGACTTAATTTGCTCTTCAGCTAAGGGGTGGAACACCACGATGTCATCTATACGGTTGATAAACTCTGGGCGGAACTGCTGGCTTAGTACACCCATCAGCATTTCTTTCATTTCATCGTAGGCTTTGTCGTGATTATGCTCTTGGATTAGATCAGAGCCAATGTTCGAAGTCATAATGACCACGGTATTGCGAAAGTCTACGGTACGTCCTTGACCATCGGTAAGACGGCCATCATCTAATACTTGGAGTAAAATATTAAACACATCAGGATGCGCTTTTTCTACTTCATCAAGCAAGATCACCGAATAAGGCTTACGACGCACTGCTTCAGTTAGATACCCCCCCTCCTCATAGCCCACGTAACCAGGAGGTGCCCCTACCAGTCGTGATACCGAGTGTTTTTCCATAAACTCCGACATATCAATGCGCACCATGGCATCCCGACTGTCGAATAAGAAGTCGGCCAGTGCTTTACATAATTCGGTTTTACCTACCCCCGTGGGGCCCATAAATAAGAAAGAGCCAACGGGACGGTTAGGATCCGATAATCCGGCACGACTACGACGAATGGCATTCGATACTGAATCTACCGCTTCGTTTTGGCCAATCACTTGCTCATGCAAGCTGTCTTCCATGCGTAGTAGTTTATCTTTCTCACCTTCGAGCATTTTTGCTACGGGAATACCGGTCCAGCGCGCCAGCACATCAGCAATTTCTTCATCGGTGACTCGGTTTTTAAGCAAATGTTGCTCTTGCATCTCTGCCTGGCCGGCCATATCCAGCTGCTTTTCTAACTCAGGAATACGGCCATATTGCAGCTCAGACATCCGCGCCAAATCCCCGGCCCGACGAGCAACTTCAAGATCTTGACGTACTTGCTCAAGCTCGGCTTTAATATGCTGGGTACCGGCCATCGCGGCTTTTTCTGCCAGCCACACTTCTTCTAAGTCGGCATATTCCGCTTCTTTTTCTGTTAGCTCATCACGAATAAGCTGTAAACGCTTAATACTGCCTTCGTCATCTTCTTTTAACAGTGCCTGCTCTTCTAATTTAAGCTGAATAATTCGCCGATCTAACTTATCGAGCGGCTCTGGCTTAGAGTCAATTTGTAAACGAATGCTAGAAGCTGCTTCATCTATTAAGTCGATGGCTTTATCTGGCAACTTACGGTCGGCAATATAGCGATGAGATAACACCGCCGCTGCCACAATTGCCGGATCGGTGATCTGCACATGGTGGTGCAGCTCATAACGCTCTTTTAAGCCTCGCAAAATGGCAATAGTGTCTTCTACCGAGGGCTCATTAATTAATACCTTTTGAAAACGTCGCTCCAGGGCGGCATCTTTTTCAATATATTGA
>JAAYRH010000211.1 GCA_012518835.1 Aeromonadales bacterium
GGATAACGCCATTGAAGTTAACGGTTTACTATTAGACCCCAATAGCCAGCGGGTCAGTATTAACGATACCCCTTTAGATATTGGGCCCACCGAGTTTCGTTTACTGCAGTTTTTTATGAGCCATCCTGAACGGGTTTATACTCGTGGCCAACTGTTAGATCAGGTATGGGGCGGTAATGTATATCTGGAAGAACGGACCGTGGATGTACACATTCGCCGACTTCGCCTGACCTTAGGTGATAGTCACCGATATTTGATACAAACCGTGCGTGGCAGTGGCTATCGCTTCTCTACAAAGGTGTAAATAATTGATGGCCGATGATTTTTTATGATGCCCGTCTTACGCAAAGAAGTGCTGCGCCTAATAGTATTTACATTACTCGGGGCTTGGCTGGGCTGGTATTGGGATAAGCCTGGTTGGGGAGCCGCTATGGTGCTGTGCTTGCTGTTAGTACAGCATATCTGGCAGTTGCTCCGGTTAGCTCGCTGGCTACAACACCCTCATGAAGTGCCCCCCGAAGCACAGCGGCTGTGGGGAGAAGTATTTGATGGTATTTACCATTATCAACGCCGTCAAAAAGCCGACCAATTACAACTAACTACCCTTATCGACCGTATTCAAGACTCCAGCCAAGCTCTGCGCGATGGCGTGGTAATGATAGATGATAAAGGCGACCTAGAATGGTGGAATCAGGCAGCAGAAAAAATGTTGGGACTCTCCTCTCGTAGCGACCGCGGTCAACCTATTACCCACTTGCTACGCAATCCGCGCTTTGTTGATTATTATGAGCGCCAGCAATATCAAGATCCGCTGGTGCTGTCCTCTCACCTTACCGAGGACCGATTGCTGGAGTATCAGATCACCCTGTTTGGTAAAAACGAACGGTTATTATTGGTGCGCGACTGCACTAAAATGCAACGCTTAGAGCGGATGCGCCAAGATTTTGTTGCTAATGTCTCTCACGAATTGCGTACGCCGTTAACGGTATTGGCAGGCTATTTAGAAGCCTTTACTGATCATGCCCAAGATCTCCCCCACCACTGGCAACGGGGCTTAACCTTAATGACTGAACAGTCGGCACGCATGCAGCACTTAGTCACCGAATTACTCACTTTATCTCGTCTAGAAACCAGTGACTTTAAAGCCGAAGCGGTACCCATTGATGTCACTGAGCTAGTCACCACCATCCGCCAAGAAGCCCTACTGCTAGCCGACAATCAGCATCATATTATCTTAGATATTGATGAGCACTTGTATATACACGGCTGTGTGAATGAGTTGCGCAGTGCCTTTTCTAATTTGCTATTTAACGCAGTTAAATATACCCCGGCTGGCAGTATCGTTACTGTGCGTTGGTATCGGGATGACAGCGGTGCTTATCTTGAAGTACAAGACAATGGCCCAGGCATCGATCACAAACATTTACGTTTTCTTACTCAACGTTTTTATCGCGTTGATGAAGGCCGCTCCAGTCAAACCGGTGGTACCGGTTTAGGGTTAGCGATTGTAAAACACGTGATGTTACGCCATCAGGGCCATTTAGAGATCAGCAGCCAAGAACAGCAGGGCAGCTGCTTTCGCTGTTGTTTTCCACTTAACCATGTCTTAGTACCACAATCGTAACAGCCGCTTACTCGTAAGCGGCTTATTTACTAGAAAACAGCTTGCGCTATTAGGTGATTAGCGCTGAGTTTGACGTTGGGCAATCGCCGCTTCTACCTGCTCTAACTTGGCATAGCGAACGTCATGCCCTTCTACCAAATAGATCACAGATTCCGCTAAGTTACTGGCATGATCGCCAATGCGCTCTAGAGAGCGCAGCGCCCACATAATATTCATCACTTGTGAGATAGAGCGTGGGTCTTCCATCATAAAGGTCATTAAAGCACGAGTAGCTGAGCGGTACTCTAAATCCACATTGTCATCTTCACGCAATACTTCAAGCGCTTGTTTACTATCAAAACGAGCAAACGCATTCAGGGCTTCTTGCACCATGTGCCGTACATGGTTCCCTAAATGACGCACTTCAATATAGCCTCGGGGTGAGGTGCCCTCTTGTACTAGTTTTAAGGTGGCACCGGCTACCTTACAGGCTTCATCACCAACACGCTCTAAGTCGGCGGTGGCGCGGATCACCGCCAGTACTAACCGTAAATCCGATGCTGTAGGTTGGCGTCGTGCCAAAATTTGTGTGCAAAATTCATCAATCTCGAGTTGTAATATATTAACTTGGTGATCTTTAGCTCGCACCTCACTCGCTAATGTGGCATCACCATCGAGTAGCGATTGCACTGCATCCTTTACTTGTTGTTCTACTAAACCGCCCATTTCTAACAATTGGCTGCGGATCTCTTCTAGCTCTTCATTAAATTTCTGCGAGATATGGGTGCCATGGCTGTCTGGATTTATTTTCATATGCTGGCCCTGTGTGAGTGAATAAATAAAGTATGCTGATAGCGCTCAGCGAGCCTGCCCGCCAAGCGCCTTATTAGCCGTAACGCCCGGTAATATAGTCTTCGGTTTGCTTATTGGCAGGGTTAGTAAATAGCTTATTCGTGCTATCAAACTCCAACAGCTGCCCTAAATACATAAAGGCCGTGTAGTCAGACACCCGCGCCGCTTGCTGCATATTGTGGGTCACAATCACAATGGTGAAACGGTCTTTTAAATCGTTGATTAGCTCTTCAATTTTTAATGTGGAAATAGGATCCAGTGCCGAGGCTGGTTCATCCAGTAGCAGTACTTCGGGTTTAACCGCAATGGTGCGGGCAATCACTAATCGCTGCTGCTGACCACCCGACATACCCAGCGCAGACTCATGCAGCCGGTCTTTAGTTTCATCCCACAAAGCCGCCGAGCGCAGCGCCCACTCCACGGTTTCATCTAGCAAGCGTTTATTTTTAATGCCTTGAATACGCAGACCGTAGGCGACATTTTCATAAATCGACTTAGGAAAAGGGTTCGGCTTTTGGAATACCATGCCCACGCGGCGGCGCAAATCAGCCACATCGACCCCTTTAGCGTAAATATCTTGGCCATCAATGGTGACTTCGCCTTTAATGCGCACCCCATCCACTAAATCATTCATACGATTAAAAGAGCGTAACAAAGTGGATTTACCGCAGCCCGAGGGGCCAATAAAGGCGGTAATGCGCTTTTGCGGGATCTGCATAGTGATGCCTTTTAGCGCTTCGGTTTCACCGTAATACAGGTGCATCCCTTTGACATCAATACAGGGCGTTTCGTCCGCCAAACTCAAATGCTGCACTGGCCGGCCTAATGAGCTAAATTTCATGGCATGGGTTGCTGGAGTAGAAGTCATGCTGGTTGCCTTTTAATTAAACTTTAAAAATAGAAAACACAATTTTGGATATAAGCTCAACATTATGCAGACGCTACCTACATATCCAGTGCTCGGTATTTCTCGCGCAAGCGGTTACGGATCGCAATGGCTGTTAAGTTTAAAACCGCAATCACTACCACTAACATCAAAGCCGTCGCATACACCAAGGGCCGCGCTGCTTCTACGTTAGGGCTTTGAAAGCCCACATCATAGATATGAAAGCCTAAGTGCATAAACTTGCGCTCTAAGTGCAAAAAGGGGGCGTTAGCATCCAAAGGTAAGTTAGGCGCTAATTTGACCACCCCCACTAACATCAAGGGGGCGACTTCCCCTGCCGCGCGGGCGACAGCCAAAATTACGCCGGTCATCATCGCTGGGCTTGCCAGGGGGATCACCACCCGCATCAGGGTTTCAAACTTAGTGGCACCCAGTGCCAATGAGCCCTCTCGCACCGAGCGCGGAATACGTGATAAGCCTTCTTCGGTGGCCACTATCACCACCGGCAAGGTTAGTAGTGCTAAGGTGAGTGACGCCCACATTAGTCCTGGGGTGCCAAAGGTAGGTGATGGTAGTGCTGGGGCATAAAACAACTCATCTAAGTTGCCGCCAATAAAATAGACAAAAAAGCCTAAGCCAAACACCCCATAAACAATGGAGGGTACTCCCGCCAAGTTGTTCACCGCAATACGAATGGTGCGTGTCACCACTCCTTGGCTGGCGTATTCGCGTAAATAAACCGCCGCCACTACCCCAAACGGCGTGACGATTAACGACATCATCATCACCATGAGCACGGTGCCAAAAATCGCTGGAAAAATACCACCTTCAGTGTTGGCTTCACGAGGGTCAGCTGAAACAAATTCAGCTAACTTCATGGCGTAGTGCTTTATTTTCTGCCAGCTACTAAGGGCGTTAGGTTGATATAAACGTACAATTTCACTAAAGTTCACCTCCTTTTGCTGACCATCTGCCGTCACCATTACTAAGGTATCTCGCTGAAAAGGACGATACAGCGCCATTAGCTCATTTTCTAAACGAGTGTATTGCGCTTGTAAGGCAGCTTGTTCTGCCTGTAGCGACTCAAGGTTATCTGGGGTGGCTACGCCCTCCAGCTCTAACGCTCGCTCTTTTAAACGTAATTTTTCAAGCTGATAGTTAATGGTTGCAATATCGCCGTTTTCTAAACGTTGCAGGTGTTGATAAATACCCGTAGCACGTTCAGTGCGCTGTTGTACTTCTTGCCACAGGTTATTATCAGTAGGGTCTTGTTCAGCAATCAGCTCACCATTTTCTTTGATGCCCACTATATAACCATAGAAATTGCCCCACTCGCGCCGCTCAATGGTGACCGCCTGTTTTGGGTAAGCTAAGTCACTGAGTTCGCGCTCCAATACCCAGCGAAAATCGGAACCATAGAGATCGCGATTCCCCACCTTAATGAGTTGCCGACCAAGAGTGTCTACCCCTTCTGGCACCGCAACTCCTGAGTTACGAATTTGCTCCGCGGTGACTTGTTCTTGCTCTACTTGCTCACCGAGCACCCTCATTTGTGCACCCGTGCTATCGGTAAAGGTATATTCTTGCAAACTAGCTGGCCAAAAGTGCACTAAGCCACGGGTGGCAATCACCCCTAACAAACCCAGCACCAAGACCACACTAATAGCCACGGCACCGGCATTAAGCCATACCCAAGGGCTACCACTCGCAAACCACTTTCTAAGAGACACTGGCATATCCTAAGCTCCTAACGCTGCCCTGCTTTCGTATTAAAGGGTGCTGTATTTCTTACGTAGCCGTTGGCGTACTAGATCCGCCAAGGTATTGACCACGAAGGTAAAGAGAAACAGCACTAAGGCTGCAAGAAATAAAATGCGGTAATGGCTGCTCCCCAAAGCAGACTCGCCCATTTCCACCGCAATGTTTGCCGCTAAGGTGCGCATGCCTTCAAAGATATTGGCATTCATAATGGGCGTATTACCGGTGGCCATTAACACAATCATGGTTTCACCCACGGCTCGGCCCATGCCAATCATCACCGCTGAAAAAATCCCCGGACTGGCAGTGGGCAGTACCACTTTTACCAAGGTTTGCCACGGCGTGGCTCCAAGCGCCAACGAACCATGACTTAAAGACTTTGGCACGCCAAATAAGGCATCTTCTGCAATCGAATAAATAGTGGGGATTACCGCAAAGCCCATAGCAAAGCCCACCACCATGGCATTACGCTGATCAAAATTAATACCTAGGTCATTACTTAACCAGTTGCGCATATCTCCGTTAAAAAGCACTAATTCCATGGGCTGACTTAAGCTAAATGATAGCCAAGACAGCACCATCACCAGCGGAATTAATAACACCACATGCCAGCCTTCGGGGATCAGATAACGAAGGCTAGTAGGCAGCTGTGCCCATAAAAAACCAAAAGTCATAATGCCCAGCGGTAATACCAGTAAAATGGCAAACACCCCAGGCAGATGAGACTCCATAAAAGGTGCTAAGAATAAACCGGCAAAAAAGCCCAAGATCACCGTGGGCAGCGCCTCCATAAGCTCAATCACCGGTTTAATTTTGCTGCGCACCGCGGGCGCCATAAAATAGGCGGTATACATAGCGCCGCACACCGCTAAGGGGATCGACAGCAACATGGCATAAAATGCTGCTTTTAAGGTGCCAAAAGCCAAGGGCGTCAAGCTAAATTTAGGCTCAAATTCATTAGAGGCAGAAGACGATTGCCAAGTATATTCCGGCTCGCTATAGCCTTCATACCACACCTTACCCCACAGTGATTTTAACGAGGTTTCGGGATGGGGGTTATCAATGGCATAGCGCTGAAAAACCCCTTGGGCATCTTGCACTAATAACATCGAGGCCCGAGGGGATAGTGCCGCCCGCAAGGGCGCATCGGATAATAATGGTTGATCAATGGCGGTTTTCTCGGCGGTGGTATTAAAGATGCCAACTCGCCCGGTATTATCAATGGCGACAAAACCTTTTCGACGCTGCTCAGCTTCCAAAATACTAATGGGAGCATCACCCAGCGTTAAGGTTCGAATCTTAGTTAATGCTTGCTGATTGTGCTCATCTCGCACCATAAAGAACTGACTGATCTGCCCCTTAGAATCGCCGACTAATAGCGATTGTTGCGCCAGCTGGAAAATCATTTGCGTTACCTGTCGACCCGGCTCCACCACCGGCAAGGTATGCAACAACTGAATATTATTTAAACTGCGAGAGTCATACACATCCAAGCGGCCATTATCCCGTAAAGCAAACAGATAACGATGATCAGGAGCAATCAGCAATCGCTGATAAGGGGTGTTATTAGGAAAGTTAATGTGCTCAGTACTCTCCTCTACCGCACCGGTAATAAAGTTAGTCTCTTGGCTTATTAAGGTCATCACCACTTGGCCATCGTTCACTAGGCCGGCTAAGAGTGTGCCGTTAGGCGCCTTTTGTTGCGTAATATAGTGAATAGCGCGCTGTTGGGGATCCAGCGTAATGGTTTTACCACCAAACAAAGCACTTACACTAGGCACTACTCCTAAGCGCTGGCCCTGCTCATCAAACTGCACTTTAAATGTCGTATTCGCGCCCAGTGCTTTACCGTTGCTTAACCCTACTAGCAGGCTGTCGTCGCCGGGGGTTTTACCTTTCACACTACTAATGCTTGCGCTATCTAACGCCAATTGCTGCTCAGATATCAGCTCACCATTATTCGCATCCAGAAATAACAACTGGCCATGGTCGGTTAACACGGCAGCAATCTCATTTTGCTCTTCAGTAAACACCTGCAAAATGTTGTTAGAGTCTGTCGACGCCGGTAAGACAAAACTACTTTCTGGTGTAACCGTCGCACTTTTAAATAACGGCATCACTTCATACAGCAGATAAAAGAAAATCAGTGTGATGGCCACAATGACGCCCCAGCCACCTAAGGCAATGGTACGGCGCGCTAAGTTATCTTTTAATGCACGAAATTTTCGACGAGTACGCATGCGGGGGCTGTTTAGCTCCTGCTCTAATAGCGACGATATGTCCTGCATGGTTTAACCCTTGGAATTAATAATGCCTGCACTTTACGCCCTTTATATGACAGCTAAATGACAAACAAAAAATGCCAGACAGCTTAACTGACTGGCATTTAGAAATGGTTATCGTGTGCTAGTTTGCTAGCTACAAGGTGGCTGGTTACAAATCCAACTCTTGGTAGAGACGCTCCACTACCGTAGCCGGCAAGGGCACATAGCCATCTCGATTGACTACTTCTTGGCCTTGTTTAGACAGCATTAATTTTACAAACTCCCGATCTAACGGTGATAAAGGTTGGTTAGGACGCTTGTTCACATAGACATATAAGTAGCGTGACAAAGGGAAGTCGCCAGTGGCAGCCTGCTCAGGGGTGGCCTCAATATAAGGTTCGCCCTCTTTTTTCGCCAACGGTACCGCTCGTACCGATGAAGTACGATAGCCAATACCAGAGTAACCAATGGCATTTAATGAGGAAGAAACCGATTGCACGACCGACGCCGATCCAGGCTGCTCATTAACACTGCTTTTAAAGTCCCCTTTACATAAGGCATTGTCTTTAAAATAGCCATAAGTGCCGGAGACCGAGTTACGACCATAGAGCTGAATGGGTCGGTTAGCCCAGGCATCGGTTAATCCGAGTTCTCCCCAACGAGTAATATCGTTACCAGAACCACAGCGGCGGGTAGAAGAAAAAATCTCATCCACCTGCGCAATGGTAAGCCCTTCTATGGGATTATCTTTATGGACATACACCGCCAAGGCATCTATGGCGACGGGCACCGGGGTCGGACGATAACCATGACTGGCTTCAAATGACTGGATCTCGCTATCTTTCATCATCCGCGACATCGGCCCCATATTGGCCGTGCCTTCAGCCAGCGCTGGCGCTGCCGTAGATGAACCCGCCGCTTGGATTTGGATATTGACGTTAGGGTAGCTCTTTTTAAATTCTTGCGACCATAAAGTCATCAAGTTAGCCAGCGTATCAGAGCCAATACTGGTCAGGTTGCCAGAAATACCACTCACCCGCTCATAATGGGGTAATTCGCTATCCACTGCCGCTGTTACCGAAAAGCTACTAAGCGCCGTACAAAGACTAAGTGAGGCAACCAGTGTTTTTATTTTCGAGGACATACCTATCTCCATTGATTCATCAAACCACTCTGAGGTTTTCATCGCAACACGGAAGCCTGGGCCATCCGATAACGGCATAGTAAAGGAGCTAGATGACAGTTTAATGAAATGAGCGAATGGCTTGATAAAACAGAGAAGATAAAGAGAAAACAGGTATTAAATTCGAGAGTCGACTCAACCGTAAGAACAGATCTGGTCTTACTGCTGGCAAAGCGAAAGAGGTTTTTAACAGGAGAGCTTTTTAAGCGGCGCTGATACATAAAACCACCTTGCATGTAGTTTTGTTACTACAAAGGTAGGCTATGTCAGCTTATGCTGCAATTTATGTCAGCTATTAGTGCAAATA
>JAAYRH010000025.1 GCA_012518835.1 Aeromonadales bacterium
CAAAACTTGGTGGGAAAAGCGGTGGCGATTTGGACTAGCTTTGAATTTGATCGAACGTCCGACAGCTGGTTGCCTAAATGGGTACCAAGCAAAGTGCGGTTCAGTCGCATAGGTGCGATTCAGTAATGAATAAACTGACAGTATTACAAAATAAACTGGGCTACCACTTTAATGATGAGGCGATGCTGGTGCGCGCTTTAACCCACCGCAGTGCGGGCTCGCGCCACAATGAGCGATTAGAGTTTTTGGGTGACTCTTTGCTCAGCATGGTGATAGCCGATGCACTATTTCGCCGCTTTCCTAAAGTAAATGAAGGCGATATGTCGCGGATGCGCGCCACCTTAGTACGCGAGAAAACCCTCGCCGAATTGGCGCGAGAGTTTGACTTGGGTGAGTACTTAATTTTAGGTCCAGGTGAGCTAAAAAGCGGTGGTTATCGACGAGAGTCCATTTTAGCCGATGCGGTAGAAGCCTTGATTGGCGGTATCTATCTCGACTCCTCTATTGAGCAGATGTGGACCTTATTACTATCTTGGTATGAGAGTCGCCTCAATAACATTCAGCCGGGCATTGATCAAAAAGATCCTAAAACGCGCTTGCAAGAATTACTGCAAGGTCAGCGTAAGCCTTTGCCTACCTATATAGTGGTGAATGTTATTGGAGAGGCTCACAACCAAAAGTTTACTGTGCACTGCCAAATTGATGGCGTACCTGAGCCTGTGATTGGCATTGGTACTAGCCGACGCAAGGCAGAGCAATCTGCTGCCGAACACGCTCTGGATATTTTACTATGACTGATACCGCTCAAACTTACTGTGGCTTTATTGCCATCGTAGGGCGCCCCAATGTGGGCAAGTCGACTTTATTGAATCAATTACTTGGCCAAAAAGTCAGCATTACTTCGCGTAAGCCCCAAACCACCCGCCACCGCATTATGGGCATTGATACCGAAGGGGTCTATCAAGCCATTTATGTGGACACCCCAGGACTTCATATTGAAGAAAAGCGGGCCATTAATCGTCTGATGAACCGTGCCGCCAGTAGCTCGTTAGGTGATGTAGAGATGGTGGTGTTTATGGTAGAGGGCACCAAGTGGACCGAAGATGATGAAATGGTGTTAAATAAACTGCGCCATATGACCTGTCCAGTGGTGTTGGCCATTAATAAAATTGATAACGTAGAGAGTAAAGAAGCACTGCTTCCGCATATTCAGTGGCTATCGGAGCAGCGGGATTTTGCCGACATTGTGCCTATTTCAGCCGAAAAAGGTACCAATGTCGACACTATTGCTAAACTGGCTCGCCAGCGACTAAAACCTTCACCGCACCATTTTCCAGAAGATTATATTACCGATCGCTCAGTACGCTTTATGGCAGCCGAGATCATTCGCGAAAAGCTGATGCGTTTTATGGGAGAAGAATTACCCTATTCGGTCACCGTAGAAATAGAGCGCTACGAAGTAAACGAACAAGGCATAGTGCATATTAATGGCTTGATCCTAGTCGAGCGCAGCGGACAAAAGCGCATGGTGATCGGCAATAAAGGCGAAAAGCTAAAGGTGATCGGTACCGAAGCACGACTCGATATCGAGCGCTTACTAGAGCAAAAAGTCTTTTTAGAGTTATGGGTAAAAGTGAAGTCGGGCTGGGCCGATGACGAGCGCGCTTTGCGTAGCTTAGGGTATGGAGACGAATAATGACGGCGCAAGCCGCCTTTGTTATTCACAGTCGCCCCTACCGTGAAACCAGCCAGCTGGTAGAAGTTTTTACCCGCGAGCAGGGGCGGCAAAGCTTAGTCGCTAAAGGTAGTCGCCGGCCGCGTTCACCGCTTAAAGGGCTATTACAGCCCTTTGTGCCCTTAAGCGTTCGGTTTGCCGGCAAAGGTGAGCTAAAAAACCTACATCATGCCGAAGCCACCGCGCCCGCTATCGCGTTAACGGGCACCGCCTTATACAGTGGTCTGTATCTTAACGAGCTTATCTATTATTTATTTGCCGCCGACATTCCCTTTGATGAGGTATTTGATGCTTATGCTAATACCTTGCAGCGGCTAGCAAATGGCGAGGCTATTGAGCCATGCTTACGCCATTTTGAATTTTATATGTTAGATATATTAGGTTATGGAGTGGACTTTACGCTCGACGCTCATCGCAATGAAGCGGTGCAACCTAAGCTGTGGTATGAATATCAAGCCGAAGTAGGCTTTGTAGCACTTGCCAAACATCAGCCGGGTGCTTACCGTGGCGAACATCTATATGGCTTAGCAGCCTTGGACTTTACAAATGTTGAGGTGCTGGCCTGTGCGAAACATTTTAGCCGTCAGGCACTGGCCCCGTATTTAGGGGGGCGAGAGCTGCGCAGCCGTGCTCTGTTTATCAAAGGAAGGAGAAGTAAGTCGCAATGAATGAACTCTATTTAGGTGTCAATATCGATCATGTGGCCACTTTGCGTAATGCGCGAGGCACCTCATACCCTGAGCCAGTACAAGCGGCAGCACTCGCAGAGCAGGCGGGAGCCGATGGCATTACTATCCACCTGCGAGAAGACCGTCGCCATATCGTGGACCGTGATGTAGAGCTGTTAAGCCAAACTATTCAAACCCGCATGAATTTAGAAATTGCTGTTACTGAGGAAATGCTCACCATTGCCTGTCGTATTAAGCCGGCTTTTGTGTGCTTGGTACCAGAAAAGCGCGAAGAGCTTACCACCGAGGGCGGCCTCGATGTATTAGCGAATGCCGAAAAAATCACCGCAGCGGTGCAGCGGTTAACGGCGGCCGGTATTAAGGTGTCATTATTTGTCGACGCAGAGCATAGTCAAATTGAGGCAGCAGTGGCCGCTGGCGCCCCTTATATTGAAATTCATACCGGTCATTATGCCACTGCCGACACCGTGGAAGAGCAAGAGACGGAGCTAAAGCGTATTGCTAATGCAGCGGCGTATGCTCACGAACAAGGCTTAAAGGTGAATGGCGGCCATGGTTTGCATTATCATAATGTAAAACCCATCGCGGCAATTCCACAAATGCTTGAGCTAAACATTGGCCATGCCATCATAGCGCGCGCCGCGTTTGACGGCTTAGAAAAAGCCATTGTTGATATGAAGCGACTGATGCAAGAGGCTCGCCAAGGTATTTAAGCGCTGCTTTAGTTAGACGACCGTACGCGCTAGCAGGAGCTATATTCCTCTAGCGCATTTTTTATAGGTAATGGCTTGCTTCTACTTGTACTTGACCAATGCGCTCTTCTAGTTCGAGCAACTCGGGTACTAAGTCATCTAGGTCGGCATTATCGAGCAGCGCTTGCTCTAGCTCTGCTAATAAGCTTTGCAGCTGCGGCACGCCACAATAAAGAGCGCCCCCATGCAGCTTATGTAAAGGCTCATATAAATCTTTGCCGCTAATCTCATGTGCCAATGCTGCCGCTAAATAAGGGCTAAATTCATCAAAGCTGACAAGCAGCAGATTCAACATTTCTTTGGCGAGCGCCTCTTTATGACCCACCTTGCTCAGCGCCAGCTGCCAGTTAATTTGGCCGAATGCACAATAGGTATTACTAAAGTCTTTAATGATGCGCGCCAGTATTGATTCATCAATGGGCTTACTTAAATAGTCATTCATACCTTGGCGTAATAAATGCTCGCGCTCGCCTTCAATCGCATGAGCGGTGACCGCTACAATGGGTGTGGTTTTATTAGGCCCATCGCTGGCTCGAATTTCTTGGGTGGCTTGAATGCCATCCATGACGGGCATCTGAATATCCATAAAAATAATATCGTAGCGATGATGCATCGCCAGATCTAGCGCTTGTTGGCCATCCCCACCAATATCCACTTGACGCACTTGTTCGCTGAGCATGGCGCTGATCAGCTTTAAATTAGCAATATTATCATCCACCGCCAGTACTCGTAAGTCTTGTTTGGTGGAAGGCGAGGGCAAAGCAATTTGCAGTTGAGCCTCCGGCTCAGGGGTAGGCTTACCCATTAACGCCTGAGCAAGACGTTGGTAGTGCACCGGCTTACTTAAGCAAGTGCTGGCGCCTGCGGCGAGCAAACTGTCGATTAACAATGGATCCGTTGAGCTGACCAGCACCACTACGCTATAATTTTGACTGGTGTATTGGCGAATGCGCTGCTCCATTTGGCTGGGCAGAGTGTTTGGCGTAAAGCCTAATAGTACAAAGTCGATACTCGAATCTGCGGTTAGCTCGTACACTACTTGCACCTGCCATTCCCCTAATAAAGCACTGGTAGCACGACGACTATAGTTATCTTGCTCTATATACAGTACGGACTTATTACCGAGCTCTGTTAGCGGCAGCGGCTCTGCCAGCGGCAGGCTGGCGCGCTCCAGCTCTAAGCTAAAACTAAATACCGAGCCTATCCCTAGTTCAGAATGAAGATCCATTACGCCGGCCATCTGGTGAACCAGCTTTTGAGTAATGACCAAGCCTAAGCCGGTGCCGCCATAGCGGCGTGAAATACTGGAGTCAGCCTGATTAAACGCTTGAAACAATTGGCGTCGTTGTTTCTCGGAAATACCAATCCCTGTATCTTGTACATGAATGCGCAAGGCCGATAAGTGAGGGGCGCTCGCTGGGAAGGCATCAACGCGGATATCCACGTTGCCTTGCTCAGTAAACTTGATGGCATTACCTACCAAGTTGGTGAGTACTTGCTGCAAACGAAGAGGGTCGCCTAATAGGCTGTCTTGCACAGCGGCGTCCACCCGCAGCGAGAGCTCTAAGCCCTTATCGTGTGCACTCGGAGCTAATAAGGTAGTCACTTCTTGTAGCGTATCGCGTAATGAAAAGGGTAGCTGCTCCATTTTTAGCTTGCCCGCTTCGAGCTTAGAAAAGTCAAGAATATCGTTAATAATACCCAGTAAGTTTTCTGCCGAGCGCTCTATGGTTTTTAGATAATCCAGCTGATTGGGTGTAAGGCGCGTTTTTTGTAATTGTCGGGCA
Organism: Aeromonadales bacterium; assembly: GCA_012518835.1. Lineage (GTDB taxonomy): Bacteria > Pseudomonadota > Gammaproteobacteria > Enterobacterales > Aeromonadaceae > Oceanimonas. The sequence goes on from JAAYRH010000025.1 coordinate 4,964, forward strand.
AAGCCAATCACCCCATTCAGTGGGGTACGCAGCTCATGGGACATATTAGCCAAAAACTCGGTTTTGACATGAGCGGCGGCTTGAGCGCGCTTTTTTGCCATATCTAATTCGATATTTTGAATTTCGATCTGCTCTAGTGTTTCTCGTAAGTCAGAGGTGGCCTGATCGACACTTTGCTGCATTTCTTCATGGCATTCGATCAATGATTTCGCCATGGCATTAATACCATTTTTTAGCATTTCCATTTCACCGGTAAACACCCCCGTCACTCGCGTATCGAGACGCCCTTCGCGAATTTTATAGATAGCGCTTACCATGTCGGAGATGGGCTGAGAGACGCGCCGTATCAGCTGAATACCAAACAAGGCACTTAAACCACTGCCTAATAACACCATCAAGGCGGCGATGAAGCTGTCCTTATAATAAAGCAGCGTAGCTGAGTCGCTGGTGAGTTGCATTGTGATATAGCCAATAGGCTCTGTGGCAGTGGCGTCCCAATCTTTATTAAGGGGCAGCGTATCGCTAAGAATAGGGGTGCGCAATAAGATGCCGTCGGCGCTTTTTATAACTTGAGTTTGTTCGGGAATAGCCTCACCTTCTGGTAGGCGCAGACGATTTAAATCACGATGATAGCTTGAGGTGACTAATAATCGGCCATCGCCTTTAAATAAGGCAATGTTTTTTACTAGTGGGCTATTATTGCGATGAATATTACTGAGCAACCGATTGAGCGCTTCTCGATTGCGGTTGGCCAGTGCTAGCTCACTGGCAATGGCTAACGGCTGGATCACGTTGATCCCTTGCTGTACCACGCTTCTTTCTAATTGCTGATAGCGATTAATAGAAAGGTAACCAGCCAAGAGGGTCCCGATCAACAGCGTCGGAATGATAGTGTAAGCCAGTATTCTGGCGCGGAGGCCGTATTTGGTCATAGGAAGCTAATGTGGGACAATGCGCGCATCAAATCAACAGATATCTATGATGACATAGCGACCCCGAGGGCTCCATAGTTATGGTCCAGTTCTTCAAGGAAAGTAAATCTACTCCCAAGGCGCAGCCAACATTAGAAGTGACCATCGCTGATGTAAACAGCCAAGGTTTAGGGGTTACTTTATACCAAAAGAAACCTTTATTTGTGCTAGGAGCCCTAAAGGGGGAGCGGGTACGGGTACGCGTTACCGTACAAAACAACAAATACCAGCGCGCCCAGCTGATCTCGGTTTTGCGCCCAGCGCCGGAGCGGGTCACGCCCTTTTGTCCTTACACAGCGCAGTGTGGTGGTTGCTCGCTCCAACATATGCCAATGGCGGAGCAGCGCGATCTTAAGCAGCGTACTGTTACCCAGCTGTTTGCTCGCCACGGGTTTGATGAGCTACCACATATAGAATGGTTGTATAATGAACAACATCAAGGCTATCGGCGAGTAGCACGGCTGGCCATTCGGCGACATAAAAAAGGCGTCGCCTTGGGTTTTCGCCAAGCGCAGTCTCATGAGTTGGTAGAAATCGAACACTGTGGGGTCTTGTTACCTCGTTTATCGGCATTAATTAGTCCGTTGCGTAAGCTCCTTAATCAATTGACTGGCGTTAAGCAACTTGGGCATGTTGAGCTGTATGAAAGTAGTCAGGGTCTTGCTTTATTACTGCGCCATATGGCGACGCTATCGGCGGCGGACCTAGATAGACTACTGAGCTTTGCACAAACAAAAAAACTGGCGCTCTTTTTACAAGATGATAAAAGTCGCCGTCCTTTACATGTGCCATTCCCCCTTTATTATCAACTTGATGAGCTGAAGTTGTCCTTCACCCCCGGGGATTTTATTCAAATCAATGGCACGCTTAATGAGCAAATGGTGAAGCAAGCACAGCAATGGCTGGCGGCGGCGCCCGCTGAGCCAGTGTTGGATTTATTTTGTGGCGTAGGTAATTTCTCGCTCCCTTTAGCCAGCTCTGGTCATCCGGTGGTAGGAGTAGAAGGCGTCATGGATATGGTGGAGCAAGCGCGCGGCAATGCTGAAGATAACGACTTATGGCAAGCCCAGTTTTATCGAGCTGATTTAGCAGCGGACTTTACTCACGCGCCATGGGTACAACAAGGCTTTGGCCATGTATTATTAGATCCCGGTCGTGCGGGAGCCGCTGAGGTGCTTCCTTATTTAAGGCAGTTGGCGCCGCAGCGCATCTTGTATGTTTCTTGTAACCCAGTGACACTGGCTGATGATGGTCAGTTTTTAGTAGAAAATGGCTATCGTTTGAGTCGTTTAGGGTTAATCGATATGTTTCCTCATACTGCCCATTGCGAAGCGATGGCCTTGTTCGAGTTGAATTAAGGAAAAGCTATGGTTGCGATACGAAATACTCACCTAACCACCCCTTTTAGCTTAACAGAATGGGTGGCCAGCTTACCTTTAGCGGCACACGAACAAGCCGCCCTAAAAGCCGTTTATGAGTATTGCACCGCCTTAGCGGTTCCAGAGGAACTCCGGCTTAAACTACAGGGGCAGGGCCTCGAAATGGTGGGTATTTTGCTCACCTTAAATATGGATGTCGGCACCCTAAAAGCGGCGCTGCTCTATCCTTATTATGAAACCGACTATCTTGGTTCAGAGCAGTTGACTGCCGATTTTAATCCCACCATTGCCAGCTTGCTACAAGGTGTAAAAGCCATGGAGGCGATTGGCTCGTTACAGCAAGTTGTCGACCAAAAAAATGCCGAAGTACAAGTCGATCGCGTACGGCGCATGTTACTGGCTATGGTAGAAGATGTGCGGGCGGTGGTGATTAAGTTAGCCGAGCGTATTACCTGCCTGCGGGAATTAAAAGCAGCTGATGAAGAGACGCGGGTCCTAGTTGCTAAAGAAATCGCCAACATTTATGCGCCGTTGGCGAATCGATTGGGGATTGGTCAGCTGAAGTGGGAGCTAGAAGATCTTTCATTTCGCTATCTCCACCCAGAGACCTATAAGTTTATTGCTAAACTGCTCCATGAAAAGCGGTTAGCTCGCGAAGTGTTTGTGAATAACTTTGTCGCCGAGCTTAAAACCTCATTAGCACAGGCCGGAATTGAGGCGGATGTGTATGGCCGACCTAAGCACATTTACAGTATTTGGCGCAAAATGCAGAAGAAAAATCTGGAATTTGACGAGCTATTTGATGTGCGCGCGGTGCGAGTGGTGACCCATCATCTGCAAGATTGCTATGGGGCCTTGGGTATAGTGCATGGCCTGTGGCGCCATATTCCTCGAGAGTTTGATGATTATGTGGCCAACCCTAAGCCCAATGGCTATCAGTCTATTCACACGGTAGTGATTGGGCCTGAAGGGAAAACTGTTGAAATTCAAATTCGCACCGAGCAAATGCACCAAGATGCCGAGCTAGGAGTCGCTGCGCACTGGAAATATAAAGAAGGCTCTGGTAGCAGTAAGGGTAGCGGTTTTGAAGACAAAATTGCGTGGTTAAGAAAGTTACTGGCTTGGCAAGAAGACATGACAGACAGCGGCTCCTTGGTAGAGGAGTTGCGTTGTCAGGTATTTGAAGACCGCGTTTATGTGTTTACCCCTAAGGGGGAAGTGGTCGATCTGCCGTTAGGGGCAACGCCCTTAGACTTTGCCTATTATATTCATAGTCAAGTAGGTCATCGCTGTATTGGTGCCAAGATAGGCGGGCGAATAGTGCCCTTTACTTATCAGCTAGAAACCGGTGACCAAATCGAAATTATTACCCAAAAGCAGCCTAACCCTAGTCGTGATTGGTTAAACCCTAACTTAGGTTTTTTGCGCACCAGCCGTGCCCGCTCTAAGGTGGCCACCTGGTTTAAAAAACAAGACCGCGATAAAAACGTGCAAGCGGGTCGTGAGTTACTGGACAAAGAGTTGGAGCGGTTAGGCTTAAGCTTTTCTTTACTTAATAAAACCGTGTTAGAGCGCTTCAATGTTGCCAGCACCGACGATTTGCTAGCGGGAGTGGGCGGGGGCGATTTGCGAATTAACCAGCTGCTTAACTTTTTACAAAGCCAGCATAAAAAGCCCACCAGTGCCGAAGAAGACGAAGCGGTATTGCGCCAACTCGAGTTAAAAGCCAGCAAAAAGCCGGCTAGCACTGGCAGTAAAGGGCAGGTGGTAGTGCAAGGAGTGGGTAACTTACTGACTAATATTGCTCGCTGCTGTCAGCCGATCCCGGGGGATGAAATCGTGGGTTTTATTACCCAAGGGCGCGGTGTTTCTATTCATAAAGCCGACTGTGAACAACTAACCGAGCTGACGACTCACCACCCCGAGCGCATGGTAGAAGCGGTGTGGGGAGAAAGCAGTGATGGCGGTTATCAAATTACCTTACGCGTAGTGGCCAATGATCGTTCCGGCTTATTACGCGACATCACTACTATTTTAGCCAATGAAAAAATTAACGTCACAGAAATTAATAGCCGCGCTAACCCTAAACAGCAAACCGCGACTATGGATATGGCACTGAATATTCAAAATATTGATACCCTAAGCCGTGCCTTAGCCAAAATTAGCCAGTTGTCGGATATTTTAGAAGCGAAGCGCTTATAGAGGGTGTGTAGTATTTAGCCAGAAATTGTTACTCAGGGCAGCAAGGTGTTTAACTATGAAAAAAGAACATGAGTCATTAGATAATTTATTGGCGATTGTGGCCAAGCTAAGAGATCCTGTGCACGGCTGCCCGTGGGATCGCAAGCAAACCTTTGCCAGTTTAGTGCCCCATACTCTTGAAGAAGCTTATGAAGTGGCCGATGTGATTGAACGTCAGGCAATCAGTGAGCTACCTGGCGAGCTCGGGGACTTATTATTTCAAATCGCATTTTATGCCCAACTAGGGCAAGAGCAATCGCAGTTTACCTTTAATGATGTAGTTAACGCCATCAGTGAAAAGTTAGTGCGCCGCCACCCTCATGTGTTTGCAG
>JAAYRH010000212.1 GCA_012518835.1 Aeromonadales bacterium
CCAGTGCGCAAGTTAACTTAAACTGGGCGTTAGGTATTCAGGCTGGGAACCAGCCTAAAAAGGTAGCTTAGGCTTTCTTTTTGAAACTCCTTCAAAACGCGCAGCGTTTAGTGGGAGTTGTTCATTTAATGGTAATATCAAGTTATTTAGAGGAAGAGTAAAGCGATACTGTTATTGATGGCGTAACCCCTTTTTAAAATAATAAAAATCGTCACGGACTTATATATGAGGCAATATTTATCACTGGCAAGGTGGATGCCGGGATTAGTGAGTTTATTTGCGTATCAACGCGCTTGGTGGGGACCCGATCTTCGAGCAGGTATTTCAGTGGCGGCCGTTGGGCTGCCGGTGGCAATTGCTTATGCCGAGTTAACGGGGGTTGGCGCCGAAGCTGGCTTGTATTCCAGTATTTTACCGATGATCGCTTATGCGATCTTTGGCTCCTCGCGCCAGCTGATTGTTGGCCCCGATGCCGCCACCTGTGCGGTGATAGCAGCGGTGGTTACGCCCTTGGCGCTAGGCGACCCTACCCGTCATTGGCAACTAGTGATGACCATGACCGCCATGACGGGCTTTTGGTGCTTAATTGCTAGCCGACTGCGCTTAGGGGTATTAGCAGACTTTTTATCTCGACCCATTTTAATGGGTTTACTTAATGGTGTTGCCATTACGATTATTGTAGGACAGCTGTCGAGCGTATTTGGTTTTAAATATGCCCAGCACGGGTTAATTGAACGCCTAATGGCCGTACCGGACTACATCTCACAAATTCATAGCGCCACGCTAATGATCAGTGCGCTAACCTTAGTAGTGATGCTGGTGTGTCAATATTTTAAACCCCAGTGGCCGAGCTCGCTTTTTGGATTAGGAATTACGGCGGCGCTGTTATTTGGGTTGGGGCCAGACACCGTAAATGTGGCAGTGATTGGCACTTTAAGCAGTAGCTTACCGGATTTTCAATTGCCGGAGTTTCCGCCGGGGTTGATCCGTGAACTGGTATTACCTGCGCTTAACTTGGCGATGGTGAGTTTTGTGTCATTAATGCTCACCGCCCGTAGTTTTGCCGCTAAAAACGGTTATGACGTGGATGCCGATGCGGAGTTTAGAGCCTTAGGTATTGCCAATCTGGCCTCGGCTGTATCGCAAGGGTTTGCCGTTAGTGGCGCCGGCTCGCGCACCGCTGTCAATGACAGCAATGGCGGTAAAAGCCAAATGGTGTCCATTGTGGCAGCCTTGGCTACGGCACTGGTGGCGTTTTATTTAACGGCGCCGCTAGAGTATATTCCCACCGCGGCACTGGGCGTGGTGTTAATTGTCGCCTCTTACTCGATGATTGATATACGCAGTATTTGGGCGCTACGCCAATCGGACAGCTCGGCTTTTTGGCTCGCCTTAGTCACGTTTTTAAGTGTGGTGTTTGTGGGGGTGATCCCCGGTATTGCCATGGCGGTATTACTGGGTTTATTTCAGTTCTTACGTAACGTGATGCGCCCCACCGAACAGTTAATGGGGATGAACGACGAAGGGGTGGTACACACCTTAGGTCATAATGAAGAAGTCAAAGCCATTACTGGCGTGATAATTTATCGTTTTAACTCTCCGCTCACCTATTTTAATGCCGCCTATTTTAAACGCCGTGTGTTGTTATTACTGGCGGATGAAAAAAGACCGGCTAAGTGTTTAATTATTGATGCGGTGTCGTGTTTTACCCATCAAGATATTAGTGTGATGACCATGATTGGTGAGCTACATAAAGAGCTAAAGCGCCAAGGAGTACATATGGTGATGGCGGGGCGCCGTGGCCAAATGAATTTATGGTTAAAGCAAGCTGGGATCCGCGTGGGTGAGGGAGGGGTTTTAGTGTATCCCGATGTATACCAAGCCTTGCGTATGACCAGCTGTTATTGGGAAGAAGAGCCCGAAACCATTACGCTGGAATCTGAGGAGCGCGATATCGCCGCCGAAGAGGCGCAACTTAGTGCGCATTTAGAGGAGGGCGTATTAGAAAGTGAGTTGGAAGCTGAGTTAACGACTCATGAGCCGGCCGTCACGCAGTTAGAAGCCCACCTAGAAGAGGCTGCTCCTAGCACCGGTGTAGGCTTTAAGCCGCGAGGAGGATAAATGCATTTTTTTAAATCCCCTTATTGGTTATGGTTGCCGCCACCGCTGATTATGGCGATAACTGCACTGTTGATGTGGTTTAGTAGCCAGAGTGGGCGAGTAGGTCAGGTTAGTTTTTCTGGCCAGCTGGCGGTGGCAGTAGCGCTGGGACTGGTTGGCATCTTGTTCATGCTACTAGCCGCCCAAGCAATGCACCAAGCCCGCACTACCTTATTACCCTTTGATCCTAGCTTGGCGCGTGTGCTAGTTACTCGTGGGATATTTCGCTATTCTCGCAACCCCATTTATTTAGGTGATGCGCTGTTATTATTAGCGTGGGCTATTTGGCTAGGTAACGGGCTGGCGCTGTTAATGTGGCCGTTATTTATTGGTTATATGACCCTAGTGCAAATTCGTGCCGAAGAGCGGGCCTTGCAGCACAAGTTTGGCGCCGATTTTACACAGTACTGCCAACAGGTGCGACGCTGGTTATAGCCGCTGAGCTTGCGGCTGAGTGTCGACAACCTTACACTAAGCTTTTTTATTCGGGAGACAAAAGCGCCATGAGCGGCCACATTAGCGACCAGAGTGGCGTAACCCGCCTTAATAAATTTATTAGTGAAACCGGCATTTGTTCACGGCGCGAAGCCGATCGGCTGATAGAGCAAGGGCGGGTGACCGTGAACGGCGAGCTGGCGGGTATGGGTATTAAGGTCAGCGCCCAAGATGAAGTGCGAGTGAATAATAAACCACTGCGTGCTAAGCCAGCGCCGGTGTATTTGGTATATAACAAACCCATTGGTATTACTTGCACCACCGATCCCGAGATCCCCGAAAATATTGTGGATGCCGTGGGTTATAAAAAGTCCCGCATCTTCCCCATTGGTCGCCTAGATAAACCCTCTTGTGGGCTAATTTTATTAACCAACGACGGCGATATCGTTAATAAGATTTTGCGCGCCGGTAATGCCCACGAAAAAGAATATGTAGTCTCGATGGACAAGCCGATTACCGATGACTTTGTGAAGCGCATGGGCGCGGGGGTGCCTATTCTCGACACCGTCACCAAGCCTTGTAAAGTCAGAAAAATCGGCCATAAAACCATTAATATTATTTTAACCCAAGGCTTAAATCGCCAAATTAGACGCATGGCCGAATATTTAGGCTTTAGTGTTACCAGCTTGCGCCGCGATCGCATTATGAATATTGAGTTGGGCAATTTAAAACCGGGCCAATGGCGCTATGTAACGCCACAAGAGCTTAAGCTGATTAATGCCATGATTGGGCAGTCAAGTAGTACAGAAGAAGCCTCTTTGCTTGACCAACCTAAGGCGGCACGCCAAGGACCGCGTATTAACGACCTGCCTGCCACGGGCAGAAACAAACCGCCCGCCAGTCGCCGCCAAGGGAATAGTAGCCGCGGTCGGGGTCCTGCCACCACAGCTAGCCCTGGGGCAAAACGTAGCAAGCCCAGTCAGCCAAAAGCCAAAGGTAAAGCCAACGGCAAGACTCGCGCGCCTTCTTATCCGGCTAACAAGCCGCCACGCGCTAGAGGAAA
>JAAYRH010000213.1 GCA_012518835.1 Aeromonadales bacterium
CCAGACCTTGGTCATCTCGTCCCGACCTTGGTTATCTCGTCCAGACCTTGGTCATCTCGTTCAGACCTTGGTTATCTCGTCCCGAGCATTCGCTCACTTAACGTGTTGTTGCTTGTCACAGCTTCTTTTACAATGGCGAGCATTGTGTGTAGCTCTCGCTGCCGTACGTTACAGGTTTTTATAAGTCATCATGCAACCAACCGATCATATTTTTGCTGCTCCCATCGCCCAGTTGGGAGATTTTTGTTTCGATGAAAAAGTCGCCGCCGTGTTTCCCGACATGATCAAACGCTCGGTGCCGGGCTATTCCAATATTATTGCCGCCATTGGCATGATGACCGCCCGCTTTGCCCAGCCTAATAGCCAGCTTTATGACTTAGGCTGCTCACTCGGCGCCGCCACTCAAGAAATGCGCCGCAATATTAACCAGCCCGGCTGCCATATTATTGCTGTGGATAACTCCAGCGCCATGATTGCCCGTGCCACCGAACATTTAGATGGGTTTAAGTCTGAGGTGCCGGTTACTTTAACCGAGGCGGACATTTGTGAGCTGAAGATACAAAATGCCTCGGTTGTGGTGCTGAATTTTACCATGCAATTTATTGATCCCGCGAAGCGCGAAGCCCTACTAAGCAACATTTACCAAGGGCTCAACCCTGGCGGGGTACTGATTTTAAGTGAAAAGTTCATTAGCGCTAACGACACCGTTAATGAGCTCCTTATCGACTTATATCACGACTTTAAACGCGCTAATGGCTATAGCGAGCTTGAGGTGAGCCAAAAACGCACCGCGCTTGAAAATGTATTACGCCCCGATACCCCCGAGCAGCATAAAGCACGCCTAGCCAAAGTTGGCTTTAGTCATATCGACCTGTGGTATCAGTGCTTTAACTTTGGCTCTATGGTAGCCATTAAAGGGAGCGCTAAATGATTGACTTTGGTGATTTTTATCAACAAATAGCCAAAACGCGCTTACAGCACTGGTTACAAGTGTTACCGGCTCAGCTCAATGCTTGGCAAATTACCCATTATCACGGTGATATGGCCCGCTGGGTGCGCGCGCTACGTAAACTACCAGACCTTCCAACCGAGCATATCGACTTAGTAAATGACGTCAGCATAGGTCGCAGCGGTGACATTAGTGATGGCTTGCAAAAGAAGCTTACTAACCTACTTACTATGTTTCATCCGTGGCGCAAAGGCCCCTTCACTATTCATGGTATTCATATTGATACCGAGTGGCGTTCCGACTGGAAGTGGGACCGAGTGTTGCCCCATATTAGCCCCCTTAAACACCGCTATGTGTTGGATGTTGGCTGTGGCAGTGGCTATCATTTATGGCGCATGAAAGGTGCCGGCGCCAAAATGGCGGTGGGTATCGATCCCTCTTCACTATTTTTATGCCAATTTGAAGCGATTAAGCACTTTGCCACTGGGTATAATGGGATTCAGGTGTTACCTTTAGGCATCGAGGAACTACCTGCTCTGCAGGCCTTTGATACGGTATTCTCCATGGGGGTGCTCTATCATAGACGCTCACCTATCGACCACTTATTTCAACTAAAAGATCAGTTATGCGACGGCGGAGAATTAGTACTAGAAACCCTAGTAATTGCCGGTGACGAACATCAAGTATTAGTCCCTGGTGAGCGCTATGGAAAAATGCGCAATGTTTGGTTTATTCCCAGCGCTCAGGCATTAGTGAAATGGTTGCAAAAATGTGGATTCGAAAATATAAGGGTGGTCGACGAAAGCATTACTAGTGTGCAAGAACAAAGAACCACCGATTGGATGCGCAATGAATCTTTGGCAGATTATTTAGACCCAGATGATAGCACTAAAACCATTGAAGGCTATCCCGCGCCACGGCGAGCCATTATTATCGCTAACAAACCGGTTGACCCACAAAATAAACCATTAGAGGCCTCTCATGAATAAAGTCGCGACCTTGTTTTTATTACCGATCTTGCTGACCGCTTGTGCTAGCCAGACGACACCTATGGACGCGCCGCCCCAGCCTCAGCCTGTAAACCTGCAACAACTCGATGCTAATCTAGCCAGCCTAGAAGCTCGACTCGTCGACACTATGTATGCGCAAAATAAACAACTCAACAGTAATCACCACTCGTTTATGGCGGCTTTGCAACAGGATATTAGAAACTTGAACAAAAAAATCAGCACCCCAGCAGTGACGCCCGTGAGCTCACCCAGCCCTAAAAAAACTAACGATACGCCAAAAGATGAAACCCAAGATGGCAAGTTAGTGGTCGGTGAAACCGAAGAAGTCTGGTTAGACGCAGTTAATGACAGCTTTAGCGCGCGAATTGATACCGGTGCGACCACATCCTCGTTGGGTGCAAAAGATATTAGTGAGTTTGAGCGAGACGGCAAACCTTGGGTCAGATTTAGCATGGCCCACGAGGGCATAGATGAGCAGTTAGAAATAGAAACCCCATTAGTACGCCATGTACGCATTCGCCAAGCCTCTGCCGATGAAGCCGAGCGCCGCCCGGTGGTGGCACTCACCATGCGCTTAGGGCGCTTGTCAGAAAAAACCGAGTTCACCTTGGCCGATCGTAGTCAAATGTCTTACTCCGTATTACTGGGTCGTGAGTTTTTAAAAGATATTGCCGTGGTAGATATTGCTCGCAAAAACGTACAAGGCAAACCTAAACGTCCCACTTCTACTAGCGAGTAAGCTATGCAATCGCGTAAACCTTTTTATATTATTGTGGCTGCCCTGTTTTTAGTGGGTCTGGCCTTAATCTTACATCGCCATTTTGTGTATGAAGTGCCTTGGACACCCGGTGAAAAGCGCCAAATTTGGTCCATAGAAGCCAAAGTCGAATTTGAAGCCGATGGTAATCCTGTTAAAGCCTCACTTGCTATTCCTGGCAGTCAGCCCGGTTTTACTTTAATGAATGAGTCGGCCGCCTCTCCGGGCTACGGTTTATCTTTTGTAGAAGCCAACGACAGTAGCCGTGCCGAATGGTCCATTCGCAAAGCTACTGGCAGTCAAGAGCTGTATTACAAAGTGGATATGATGGTGGATCCTTTTGCTAAAGGCCCCCTGTCGACCGAATTACCAGCGATACAACCCATCGAAGTAGCCGAACCTTATGCTACTGCCATGGATCAAGTGTTATCGCTCGCCGAAGAGCGCTCTGCCGACGGTATTACCCTCACCCGCGAACTATTAAAAGAGCTTAATGGCCGTGGGCAAAATGCCGAGCTGTTAGCCCAATATAAAGCGCCGGGTCCACTGTTGGTGGAGTTACTGCATCGTTCTGCAGTCCCTGCTCGTCTTATGAAAGGCCTACAACTGGAAGATGGTCGCCGTCGTCAGCCATTAATTAACTTAGTGCAAGTATACGATGGCGATAAGTACGAAATCTTTAATCCTGAAACCGGTGAGCAAGGCTTACAAGAACAATTATTGCTCTGGGAGTATCACTCGGCGCCGGTGCTCGACTTAGTGGGAGGCAGTAACTCTCGTGTGACTTTCACTATGCTGCAACAAGACCAGCCGGTGAACGTGGCGTTAGCCAAAAAATTTGATGAACCACACTGGATTAATGTTTCTTTATATAACTTGCCGCTTGAAGAGCAAGCCTTGTTTAAGGGCATTTTATTAGTCCCCATTGGCGTATTAGTAGTGGTGTTTTTACGCATCATAGTGGGTATTAAAACCTCCGGTACTTTTATGCCGGTGTTAATTGCCATGGCCTTTATTCAAACCACTCTCGTCACTGGTTTAGTGGGCTTTTTACTGATAGTGGGTACCGGCTTAGTGCTACGCTCTTATCTATCCCACCTCAACTTATTGCTAGTGGCACGAATATCGGCGGTCATTATTTTAGTGATCGGCATTATTGGCTTTTTCAGTATCGTCGCCTACCAGCTGGGCCTCACTCAAGGTATGAAGATCACCTTCTTCCCCATGATTATCTTGGCTTGGACCATTGAGCGCATGTCTATTTTGTGGGAAGAAGAAGGCGCTAAAGAAGTGGTAAAGCAAGGCGGTGGTTCACTAGTAGTGGCCGTGGTGGCGTTTTTAGCCATGAACAGTGAGTTTATTCGCCACTTCACCTTTAACTTCTTAGGTGTACAGTTAATTATTATGGCGGCGGTATTACTGCTAGGTAACTATACTGGCTATCGTCTCACCGAGCTCAAGCGCTTTAAACCTTTGGTAGATGAGCAGCAGCGCAACGAACAACGCTGGAATAAAGCCAAACAGGAGCAAGAGCAAAACAATGAGCAAAAGCATGATTAAACGCCTGTTCGAACAGTACACTTCCCCGTTTGCCCTTAATAAAATGGGCATTATGGGGATGAACCAGCGTAATATTGCTTATATCAGCCGCTATAATCCACGCCGCCTCTATCCGCTGGTGGATGACAAACTAGAAACTAAACGCATTGCCCTAGAGGCTGGGGTGACGGTGCCGGAACTGATCGGTGTTATTGAATATCAACACCAAGTGGCGGGCTTACTGGAGATTATCAAAGACTGGCCGGGCTTTTGTATTAAGCCCGCTAAAGGCTCAGGTGGTAAAGGCATAGTGGTGATTGTCGATCACGACAGCAAAAATTTCCTTAAGCCCAGCGGCCACCCCGAAAGTATTTATGATCTCGAGCGCCACGTTTCTAATATTTTAGCGGGGCTATTTTCACTTGGCGGTAAGCCCGATGTGGCAGTGATTGCAGCTTTGATCAACTTTGATGATGAAGTGTTTCATGGCTTCTCCTATGAGGGCGTCCCCGACAGCCGAGTGATTGTCTTTAAAGGCTTTCCGGTAATGGCCATGATGCGCTTATCTACCGAAGCGTCGGACGGCAAAGCCAACTTGCACCAAGGTGCAGTGGGCGTTGGTTTAGATATTAATACCGGTCGCGCCGTTCGCGCAGTGCAGTTTAACCAACCAGTGCGCTACCACCCCGATACCGGCCGTGACTTATTTGAGTTAGAGGTTCCTAACTGGGAGCATTTACTTAATTTGTCTTCGTCATGCTATGAAATGTCTGGCATGGGTTACATAGGCACCGACATGGTGTTAGATAAGCAACACGGCCCTATGTTGTTAGAGCTTAATGCCCGCCCCGGTCTGGCCATTCAAACCGCCAACGGCGCTGGTTTAATGCCTCGCGTGCGTAAAATAGAAAAAATGGGCCGTATTATCACTCTGACTCCTGAAGAAAGAGTCGCCTACGCACGCAAAGAGTTTGCCGCCGAGGTTCAAGGATAGACAAGTGAAGGGGACGAGATGAGCGAGAGCTTGGGACAAGATAACAAAAACCGGAAAGGGATAAACAAGAGCTAGGGACAATATAACAAAGTTCAGGGCGAGATAGGATAAATCAGGACGACACAACAAGGTTCTGGATGAGATTATAAAGACCTGAAAAATATAACAAAACCTATGTCTTTCCCAGCCCTTGCCCATTTCCTCCTCAGCTCTTGCTCATCCCGTCCATAGCTCTTGTCTATCTCTTCCCCAGCTCTTGCCTATCTCTTCCATAGCTCTTGCCTATCTCGTCCCCCGCCCCAGCCTGTCATTCACTGCAATTTATGTCACTATCGAGCTAAAAGAAGACTCGGAGTCCGCTATGCTCGAATTTTGCCATGTCCATAAAAGCTACCCTACCCCGCAAGGGCAACTCAAAGTATTAACCGATGTATGCTTTAAGCTTAAGCGCGGTGAAAGTGTGGCGTTAATGGGTGAGTCAGGCAGTGGCAAATCGACCTTATTACACTTAGCCGCGGGGCTCGACCTTGCCGAGCAAGGTACTATTTATCTGCAAGGTCAGTCGCTGGCTCAACTAAGCGAGTCGGGTAGAGCCCAGCTAAGGCGCGAGACACTGGGTTTGGTGTTTCAACAGTTTCACTTAGTGGCCAGCCTTAATGTGGCCGATAACTTGCGCTTACAAGCGCGACTAGCGGGCCGTGAAGATCCTGCTTGGTCAGCTCAGCTATTAGAGCGCTTAGGACTTATGGATTATCAAGGGCACTACCCAGAGCAATTGTCGGGCGGCCAGCAACAGCGACTGGCTATCGGTCGCGCTTTAGCCCCACGCCCGGCACTGATCTTGGCTGATGAACCTACTGGCAACCTTGACGAAACCACCGCCGAAGGCGTATTAGCACTGCTGTTAGAACTTGTGGCCGACAGTGAAAGTAGCTTACTAATGGTCACTCACAGCCCAAAAGTGGCGGCACCGCTAACTAAACAAGTAGTGCTGCACCGCGGCCAATTGCTCGCCCCTAGCGCCGCCTTACCTCAAAGCGACTAAGATCATGAAACTCATGTTAGTGGCGCTCGCCACCCTGTTATCCCATTATCGTCGCCACCCTAGCCAGCTGCTAATGCTACTACTTGGCCTTTGGGTGGCCGGTGCCTTATGGAGTGGCGTACAAGCGATTAATGCCTCGGCTACTCATAATTATGCTCAGGCCGAAGCACTATTAAATACGGGAGTAGATCGCCTAACTCGCAGCGATGGTCAGCCGTTAACCCACACAGACTTTCTTAAATTACGTCGCGCTGGGCTAGTAGTATCGCCGCTACTAGAAGGACAGCTCACCACGCAACAGGGCCTGCAGCTTACGATCCTCGGCATCGAGCCATTAACCTTAGCTAACGACAGTCCACTGGCCACGGCCCCCAATAACAACAAGGGCACAGGCACGCTACAGAGCTTTATTACGCCGCCGTGGCAAGCGCGCCTTGCTCCCGATACTCGCCGTCAGCTTGGCCCCTCACCTGCTTTAGTAAATAATCACACCTTACCACCGCTGGTAGAAGTTGCTGAGCTGCCACCTAATACGCTAGTAATGGACATCGCCATCGCCGCCCAGTTACTCAACAGTGGCGATACGATTAGTGCGCTGTTAAGCCCGGCCAGTACGCTTACCACCGCCCCCAGCGGCTTTACTTTGCAACGCGCCGATACCCGCGCCAGCCCCAATCAGCTTACCCAAAGCTTTCATTTAAACCTGACAGCCATGGCCTTGTTAGCGCTACTGGTCGGCCTGTTTATTGTGCAAGCCGCACTGGGATTAGCACTAGAGCAGCGCTTAAACTTATTGCGCACCCTAAGAGCTTTAGGGGTAACCAGCCAAATGCTGGTGCTGTTATTGTTATTAGAGCTGTTATTACTGGGCTTAGTAGGCGCTATTGCAGGGTTAATCAGTGGCCTGTGGCTAGCAAAAGTGCTGCTGCCCGACGTAGCGGCAACCTTACACAGCTTATATGGCGCTAATGTTAGCAACCAACTTAGCTTGCCTTGGCATTATTGGCTGGGCGGGATCGGAGTGACTTTAAGTGGTTTATTTATTGCTGGCAGCGGGGTGTTATGGCGCGCCAGTCGTCTTAGTGTGCTGGCACTGGGCCAAGCCCAAAGCTGGCGAGCCGGATTTAGTCGCCAACTTAGCTTACAAACCCGACTTGGGGCACTGACAGCTATCATGGCCTTAGCCCTCGGCCTAACCGCAACTGTTGGCCACTCAGGTCTAGGCGTTAATCTGCCGTTATTGGCGGGCTTTGGTTTGGTTGCCGCCCTCTTGCTAACCGCAGCTTTGTGGCTCGCGCCCTTTTTGGCCTGGGTACTGGCTTGTTTGCTAGCTCACTTACCTGCTCGCTTTCCGCTGACTCAATGGGCGCTAGCCGACTTACAATTGCAATTGCCTAGGCTGTCGTTAGCCATGATAGCGTTATTAATCGCCTTGGCCGCTAACTTAGGTGTTAGCAGTATGGTCGGCGGCTTTCGCCTTACTTTTTTAGACTGGCTTACTCAGCAAGCGCCTGGCAGCGAACGCTTATTAAGCATTGAAGCAGATTCACAGCTACTCACTCGCCACCGCGATCAAGGCGAGTTGCAATCGCTTAATTTAGCGCTATCTATTAAAGGCATTACTCCTACCCCCACGTTAATGACTCACTGGCCATTGCTCAGCAGTTTAGAGTCCGCTTGGCAAGATCTAACCCAAGGTCAGGTGTTTATTAACGAGCAATTAGCGCGTGGGCAAGACCTCACTTTAAATGACCAACTTAGCTTGACCACGCCCCACGGCATTATTTCCGTCACTGTAGTGGGTATTTATCCCGATTACGGCAATCCTAAGGGCGAGCTGATAATGAGTAGCGACCAAGTGCAGCAACGCTTTAAGGTCGCACCCCATGCCATTGGCGTGATCTTAGCTCCAGCTCAAAATGTCGATGTCTTACGCCAGCAGTTACTCGATGATTTTCACCTTGCGCCGTCCAGCTTGCGGGATCAAAGGCAGGTAAAAGCCAGCGCCACCGCCATTTTTGAGCGTACGTTTGCCATTACCCGCGCTTTAAATGGCCTAACGTTAGGAGTTGCCGCTCTGGCCTTATTTACCTCGCTGTTAGCTCAGGCGCCTCAGCGGCGTAAACGATTAGCCCCACTGTGGGCGATGGGGGTACCACTGCCTCGGCTGCTTGCTATTCAGCTTATTCAACTGGCAAGCAGTGCACTATTCACAGCCTTACTGGCAATTCCGTTAGGTGTCGCCATTACTGCCTGCTTGGTATGGATCATCAATGTAGCCGCCTTTGGTTGGCAATTGCCGTTGCATGTTTTTCCTGCCGAAATAAGCTTCACCTTACTCACTGCTATATTAGTGGCCTTATTGGCCGCGGTGCTGCCGATGCTTAAACTGTGGCGCACCCCACCCCGCGCTTTGCTCGCCGAGGAAGAAAGCTATTGACTAAAGTATTCATTGTTAGTTTGTCGCTATTACTGCTCAGTGGCTGCGATACTGCGCCAACCACGCCGCCTGTTCAGGAGCATAACAATAGCAGCGGCTTTGCCGGTTTAGGGGCCAGCAACCAAGGTTATGCTCAAGCCAGCGCCGAGAATACCCTTAGTTTTCCGCTCGATCATGGCCCGCATCCTGACTTTCGTATCGAGTGGTGGTATCTAACCGCTAATCTAGTAGATGAACAAGAGCAGCCATTAGGTCTACAGTGGACGCTGTTTCGCCAAGCACAACAGCCACCCGCAGCAAAACCTGAATCCGCTACAGTGTGGGATGCTCAACAGCTATGGATGGCCCATATTGCGCTATCTCAAAATAACAACCACCGAGTTGCCGAGCGCTTTGCTCGTGGCTCTAACCACGTTAATACCAAGTCCCAAGCGGGTGTTATTGCTCAGCCCTTTCGCGCCTGGCTCGATAACTGGCAACTTAACAGTCTCACTTCCTCCGCTAACGCCGATGCCTTAGACCACTTACTGTTAAGCGCTCAAGCAACAGATAAACAAGGCTCTTTTGGTTATCAGCTCGAGCTCACTGCCGAAGGCCCGCTCGTACATCATGGGATAGCCGGTTTTAGTCAAAAGTCTGCCGATGGCCAAGGCTCTATGTATTACAGCCAGCCTTTTTATCGAGTTAAAGGCGAGGTGATGTTAAACAACGAAACAATTAAGGTCAGTGGTCAAGCTTGGCTAGATAGAGAATGGAGCAGTCAGCTACTAGACGCCCATCAAACCGGCTGGGATTGGTTTTCACTGCATCTTAATAGCGGTGCACGATTAATGGCCTTTCGCCTGCGGGGCGGCGGCAACAATAACACCGATTATATTTCTGGAAGCTGGATCACCTCCGAGGGCCAATTACAGCCTCTAGGTGCTGCTGATATTACTCTAGAGCCATTAGACTGGACTAAGGTCGATGGCCATAACGTGCCTATCCGCTGGCGTCTCACCTTAGCCGAGCAAGATTTAACAGTAATCGTAACTGCCCCCGAAACGAACCGCTGGATGGACACCTCTGTGCCTTATTGGGAAGGTGCCGTCAACGTCACCGACGCGAATACAGAGCAAGCCATCGGACAGGGATATTTAGAAATGACGGGGTATTGAAGGAGAGCTAGCGGCCAGCTGTCAGTTATAAGCCGTCAGTAAAAAGCTTCAAAAAACAGGTCTGCCACGGAATCCACAGAACCCACAGAAGTAAGAGCAAAAGAAAGTAAACAAAGGCTAGGATAAGCTTGAAAAGACAAGGTGCGGCTACAGGGGAAACACCGTCGCACGCTACTCTACGTAAAGCGCATTACGCCTTCTTTTTAGAGCCTACTTTTATTTTTCTGTGGGTTCCGTGGATTCCGTGGCAAAAAGGGTTGGTTTTCTATAACGCAGCAATGGTTACGCCTGCGGCGTAATGCGAGAGCAAGCGTTCGCCTAC
>JAAYRH010000214.1 GCA_012518835.1 Aeromonadales bacterium
TACCGATACCTTACTAGAGCAAGCCTGTGGTCAGCCCTTTAGCACTGCCGCCTTTAAACAGCACTTACAACAACGCTACTTAAGTCGCTAATAACAAACTCGCCTGGCCTAGGTTACAGTAGGCTAGGCTTAATTTATTAAGCGATGGGTTTTGTTAACTCTTCATGGGAGGCGTTCATGGACACCATTAGTAGTGCGCTGCCCCAGGATAAACTGGTGGTATTTTATGACGGCAGCTGTGAAAGCTGTGTAAAAGACCGTGCCGATTATGAGCGCTGGTCTGGCAAAGATGGCCACGATATTTACTGGTTTGATATTACCGACCAAGAGGACCTATTGGCTAAACTTGGGCTCAATCCTGGCTTAGTGCTAAGAGAGCTGCATATTCGCCTGCCCGATGGCACTATTTTATCGGAGCTGGATGCTTATATTTTATTAATGAAACGCGTCCCCCGACTTAAACCACTGGCATGGTTTATTAGTTTGCCCATTATCCGCCCCTGTTTATCTTGGGCCTATCGTACTTGGGTACAGCGACGCTTACGTCGCCAAGGGCGTATTAGCTAATATTCGCTTGCTCCCCTTTCAACAACGCTTATCAAATAAGGCTTTATTATGCGCTACGCCAATATTACCGGCTGGGGAAAGTGCTTACCTCCCGCCGCGTTAAGCAATGATGACTTAAGCACTATTATGGATACCTCTGATGCCTGGATTGTAAGTCGCACCGGTATTCATTCACGACGTATCGCTCATGTTAGCACCTCACAACTGGCAGTCGTCGCCGCTAAGCACGCGCTCGCGGCGGCGGGCATTAGTGCCGAGCAATTAGATGGTATTATTTTAGCCACAGCCAGCCCCGATACTTTAGTGCCCAGTGCCGCTGCGGCCGTACAACGGGAGCTGGGAGCCAGCAAAGCGGCGGTGTTTGATATTAATGCCGCCTGCACCGGTTTTATTTATGGCTTAAGTGTGGGCAGTGCCTTAATTAAGGCCAACAGCATGCAAAAAGTGCTAGTTATTGGCGCCGAGCGTCTCACTCATTATCTGGATTGGACCCAGCGCGACACCGCAGTGCTATTTGGCGATGGCGCCGGCGCTGTCGTATTAGAAGCCAGTGACCAAGCTCTTGGCTTAATTGCCGATAAACTGGGTTGTGACAGCGAAGCTAGTCATATTTTAGCGGTACCCGACTCAGGTACTAATCGCACTCGCTTTCAACATACCGATGGTTTATTTGCAGTGAACTTTGAAGGTAAAGAAATCTTTAAGCGCGCCGTGAAAGGCATGGGCGAAGCCGCTCAACAAGCATTAGACCAAGCTCAGCTGAGTGCCCAAGATATTGATTTGTTGCTACCACACCAAGCTAATATTCGAATTATTGAAACTTTAGCTAAGAAAATGGACTTTCCCCTCGATAAGGTGATGGTCAATATCGCTGACTATGGCAATACCTCCGCGGCCACAGTGCCCATTGCCTTATGTGAAGCCCTAGAGCAAGGTCGGATCACGCCCGGTGCCCTGCTGTTAACCGCCGCCTTTGGTGCCGGTTTAACGTGGGGTGCGGGCGTTATTCGCTGGGGCGAGCGCGTCACGCCTCTTGGCATCTCAGACGCTACTTTGCCCCCGTGTGAACAAACGGCGCTACAGCTGATTGCGCCGGCAGTAGCGGGCTGTAAAGCCGCTCAAGCCAAGCAAGACGCGCAATAAAAACTTGCCATAAAAAAAGCCAGTGCTAAGCACTGGCTTTAAAAAGATGGTGGAGGAGGCAGGATTTGAACCTACGAAGGCTGAGCCGTCAGATTTACAGTCTGATCCCTTTAACCACTCGGGAACTCCTCCTATAAAACGTGTTAAATATGATGTTTTATTAGGATGTACTATTTATCTTTTTTATTACTTATTTTTTATTACTTTCAGCGCTAAAGCGTTGAATTTATAATAGCTGGTGGAGGAGGCAGGATTTGAACCTACGAAGGCTGAGCCGTCAGATTTACAGTCTGATCCCTTTAACCACTCGGGAACTCCTCCACACTTTGTGCTGCGCATCTTACCAAAAGAATTGTCTTTGTGAACCCCTAAAGCGAATTAATTGCTAAATAAATAGGGTTTGCGGCCGATAAGGTAACAAATGCCTATTTATTACACTTATTCATGCTAACAAAACTTAATAATCAACTGCTCGTTAATGACAGTCAACTGGGAGACCACCTTAATCAGGCGGTTCATCAGGGGCGTCGTAGCGACTTTGGTTTGCTGTTAGCTTTATTATCAGAAGATGCCCGCGATTTACCGCGTATTGCTGACGATGCCACCACTGACGCGGGGCAAACCGATTGGCGGCAGTATTTTGAGCTACCAGAGCAAAATCCACTTTACAGTGGCGAGCTGGATCACCTAAGAGCACCCCAACTAAGCGAGTTAGCACAGCACAAACAGCTCGACAGTTTACGGTTAATGATTGCGATGCGTGCCGAGCCTTTGCGCCACGCTAATGACTTACTCCCCACCGAGGTGAGCACGAACTTAGATCCCCGCACCCAAGCTCGCCTAGCAGGTTTGCAATATCACAGCACCCTGCCCCAAGATCCCAGCCGCATCTTATCGGTTATCGAGTCGGTTAACGCACTGGCTTAAATAAAGCTCGTGTTGCATTAACCTCGCGACATTTCTCCTACACCAACATCTTCTTATTCTTGTTCTGCGCCCGCTTCTTCAAGGGCTGCGGCCAGCAAGCGTTGCTGATACTCCGGTGACTGAGTGCCCCGCGCTAATAAACGATACATGGCCGGAACAATAAATAAAGTAAGCAAGGTGGCCAATGATACCCCCGCAAACACTACCACACCCACCGCTTGACGGCTTTCGGCACCGGCGCCACTGGCTAAAATCAGCGGAATTGAGCCAATAATAGTGGTAAAAGCGGTCATTAAAATCGGCCGTAACCGTCGCACCGAGGCTTCAACCACCGCATCATCAAACGATAAGCCTCTATCGCGCAGCTGGTTGGCAAATTCCACAATTAAAATACCGTTTTTAGTCACTAAACCTATCAGCATTACCATGGCAATTTGGCTATAGGCGTTTAAGCTCATGTCGGCAATATATAAGCCAAGCAAGCCACCTACTAATCCTAAGGGCACCGTCAGCAACACAATAAAGGGGTGCACAAAGCTTTCAAACTGTGCCGCTAAAATCAAAAATACCACTACCATGGCAAGACCAAATACAAAGGCTACATCACTTTGGTTATTTTTATACTCTAGCGATTCGCCTTTATAGTCGACAATGGCGTTATCGGGTAGGTTTTCTCGCACTAAATTATCTAAGTAGTCCAGTGCTTCCCCTAAACTGTAATTGCCTACCAAGTTAGCGCTTAAAGTGATGGCTTTTTTACGGTTATAGTGGTTAAGCGACGGTGAGGTGCCCTGCTCGTTTAAGGTCACTAAGGTATCCAGAGACACCAACTCATTTTCGGCGGTGCGCAAATAAATGCTGCCTAAGTCGCTAAGCTGGCGAAAGTCATTTTGCTGGCCTCTTAAATACACATCGTACTCTTCCCCTTGGCGCTCATACGTCGTAATAGCCTGCCCACCTAACATCACGTTTAGACTATCGGCCACCTCGGTGACCGAGATCCCTAATTTAGCGGCCCGCTGCTGATCGACCTCAATCAATAGTTCAGGTTTAGTTTGTGCATAGTCCAGGTCGAGATCACTTAAGTTGGGATTATCTCGTGCCAAGCTTCGAAGCTGCTCCGCCCAGTCATAAAGCTCGTCATAATCGGCGCCGCCCAATACAAACTCCACCGGCGAGCTGGAACCACCGCGGATTGAGGAAGGCATAATGGGGATCACCAATACATCGGCCACATCACGGGTTAACCCACGAATACGATTAACGATATGCTCAGCCGACTGATCGCGCTCTGACCAATCTTTTAAGCTCACAATCACCATGCCGCTATTTACTCCCCCGCCAAAGCCGGGGGTACGTACTGTTAGGTTATTAAGCAACCCCTCTTCGCTTAAGGGCGACAGCTTTTGCTCTATTTCGCCCATGGCTCGGCTCATACGTTCAAAGCTCGCGCCTTCGGCACCTTGTACCAACACAAATACCGCACCACGGTCTTCTTTAGGCGTTAAACTTTGTGGAACTTGGGTAACCAGCCAAGTAATGGCACCTAAGGCCAACACCATTACCATAGGCGCCCACCACGGGCGGCGCTTGCCGGTGCCTAATACCCGTTTATAGCCGTTTTCTAAACGAGCAAACAAGGCATTAAAGTGCACCGCTAACTTAGTGGGCTTTTGGTTAGCTGTTAAGATTTTAAAGCTCATCACTGGGCTTAAGGTCAGCGCCACAATCGACGAGAACACGACCGCCGCCGATAACAAGACCGCAAACTCAGTAAAAATCCGCCCAATAATGCCCCCCATAAAGACAATAGGCACAAACACTGCCACCAAGGTTAAGGTGGTAGCAATAACCGCAAAACCCACCTCCCGAGTACCGTAATAAGCCGCGGCTAAAGGTGAGCGGCCGCGTTCTAAATGATGATAAATATTTTCTAACACCACTATTGCATCGTCGACCACTAGCCCAATGGCCATGATCAGTGCCATTAGGGTAATTAAGTTTACCGAATAGCCCAGCGCATAGGCGGCAATAAAGGCACTAATAAGAGACACTGGCACCGTAATGGCCGGTATTAAGGTGGCTCGTACTTGGCCTAGAAAGATATAAATCACTAACACCACCAAACCTACGGTGATCATCAGTGTTTGATACACTTCATCAATCGCACTCTCAATAAATAGCGAGCTATCATAAGTCCATGTTAATTCAGTACCTTCAGGTAAAAAGGGACGCTGTGCTAACACCGCCGCTTTTACTTCATTCACTACATCTAGCGTATTAGCCTGACTTTGTTTAACTACCCCTAGCCCCACTACATTTTGGCCATTAGAGCGAAACAGAGTATCGACGGGCTTTTCCCCTTCCCACACCTCAGCAACATCAGACAAATACACCCGACTGTCACTATCGAGGCGGCGAATAGTTAAATTTTGAAAGTTAATTGCCTGCTCATAACCGCGCTGAATACGGGCAGCGTAGTTTTGTTGGTCATTTTCTAAGACGCCCGCGGGTAGCTCGACGTTTTGTGCACGCAAGGCGGCACGAATATCCGCTACCGTCACCCCTCGTGATGCCATGGCCACCGGATCGAGGCGGATGTTCATCACCCGCTCTTTACGACCCCCAACAATCACCGAGCTCACACCATCGAGTAAGCTAAAACGATCCGCTAATACGTTTTCTGCATAATCGCCCATGGCCAGCGGTGACATGCCCGTCGAGCGTAGCGTGACCCACAACACCACATCATTACTGCCGGTATCTTTAGTCACAATGGGGGCGTCGGCATCATCAGGCAATTTACGAGACGCCCGTGCCACCGCTTCACGCACATCACTGGCCGCACTGTCTAAGTCGCGGGAAGGATCAAATTCAATACTAATACTGGAGCTACCATCGCGGGTGCTGGAGCTAATATATTTAACATCACTGATCCCCGACAACTCATCTTCTAACCGCTTAGTGACTTGGGTTTCTAATACACCAGCACTGGCACCGGTATAAGTGGTACGCACCGTGACCACAGGTGAAGTGGTATCGGGCATTTCTCTAAGGGGTAATTCCATAAAAGAAATTAAGCCAAATACACATAAGATAAGACTTAATACCGTGGCTAAAACCGGACGCGCAATCGAGACATCAGAGAGCTTCATTGACAACCTCAACTGTCATACCAGGACGCACTTTTACGGTACCTTCGCTGATCACTTGCTCACCTAAACTTAGGCCATCAGCAATGGTCACTAGCTCTCCTAAGTTACGCTCTACCTTTACGGTGCGCTTACTCACTTTATTTTCTTCATCTACTACGTAGACATAGCGCTCTTGTCCGGCATACAACAAGCTTTGGCTCGGAATAGTCAGTAACTGGCGATTATCGATGGTCATTTGTACCCGCATTAACATACCAGGTGTCAGCAGCCGGTCGGCATTATCAAACACAATACGCACTTTGGCATTTAAGGTATCGGGATTTACGTTAGGCGAGATCACCGCGAGCTCCCCCGTAAACATCTGCTCACGGTAGGCATCACTGCGCGCTAATAACGGCTCCCCTACCACCAGCTGGCTAAAATATTTTTCTGGCACCGCGACATCAAGCTTTAAGGTCTCAATATCAAGTAGCTCGGCAACTTCACTGTTGGCCGACAGCAACATCCCCGGTGCCACATCGGTTAGCCCAATCACACCAGCGAAGGGCGCGCGCAGTGTTAACTGCTCAACACTGGCCTTAGCTGCCGCTACTTTGGCTTCGGCCATGGCCACCGTGGCTTGTTGACCCTCAAGCTCGGTTTGGGTAACGGCTTTGCGTTGATATAAGGTTTGATAGTTTTTTAGCACCCGCTGGGCATCCATCAGCGAGGCTTGTGCCTCGCGCAACGTGGCCTGCTCGATGCGATCATCAAGGCTAAGTAACAGCTGATCTTTTTTTATCGCTTCACCGGGCACAAAATGCACTTCGGTTACCCGGGCGCTCACTTGTGGAGCAATCGCCACCGCTTGGTTGGCTTTTAAAGTACCAATCAGCTCAATACTGGCGGCTACCGACTGCTCACTCACCTCTACTGTAGATACCACTGGGCTATGCTGAGCCAATGCTGCCGACGTACCGAAGGTGAGTAGTAATACGCCAAGGGCGCGTAAATAAAAAGATCGCCGTCCCACGTTTTTATTTGTCCACATTTATTATTATTCCTTAATATCAGACCGCCCAAGCTTACCCTGTTTAGGCCACTAGATTATGTCAATCTCGACCTAAGGTGTGACAAAGTGTGTCTGTCCTTCGCTCTTGGTGCTTAGCGCTATTTACGCTAGCATGGCCGTCTATTCACCTCTTTGGCTTTATTAGCCACTTCAATATGGGTTATAAAATAACAGATGAAAGTTATTTCTTTTAATATCAATGGGCTAAGAGCACGATTACATCAACTACAAGCATTAATCGACAAACACGATCCCGACATTATAGGCCTACAAGAAATTAAAGTGCATGATGAAGTGTTTCCTATCGAAGCCGTTGAAGCGATGGGCTACCAGGTACACTTTCATGGTCAAAAAGCCCACTACGGCGTGGCCATGCTCAGTAAGCAAGCCCCCCTGTCGGTACAAAAAGGCTTTCCTAATGATGATGAAGATGCTCAGCGTCGGATGATAATGGCGCGCTTTGCCCGCCCCGATGGTAGCGAAGTCACGATATTAAATGGGTATTTTCCTCAAGGAGAAAACCGTAAGCACGAAACAAAATTTCCTGCCAAAGCACGCTTTTATGAAGACTTACAAGATTATCTTACCCAGCACCACAGCGCCGATGAACAAGTCATCGTGATGGGCGATGTGAATATCTCGCATACCGATTTAGATATTGGTATTGGCGAGCTTAACCGTAAACGCTGGTTACGAGAGGGAAAAACTTCCTTTTTGCCCGAAGAGCGAGAATGGATGGATCGTTTATTAAGCTGGGGCTTATTTGACACTTGGCGCTTACAAAACCCTGAAGTAACTGATCGTTACTCTTGGTTTGATTATCGCAGCAAAGGCTTTGTTGATAATCGCGGGCTGCGTATCGACTTAGTACTGGCTACGGCGCCATTAATTGAGCGCTTAGTCGAGACCGGCATCGATTATGAACTACGCGGCATCGAAAAGCCCTCGGATCATGCACCGGTTTGGGCGACCTTTAAGTAAGCAATAGCAGCGCCCGGAGCCAAGCTAAAATCAAAACCTTTTGTGCCACGGAATCCACAGAACCCACAGAAAAATAGAGATAAGAGCAGCGCCAAGGAAGGGCAATGGTGACTTCTCACCGCCCCTAAAGGGCGATGCTTCTTGTTTCACAGGCTGCAACTCGGTCAAACCGAGAATGACGCAAGCCTCCACAAGCAGAAACGGCTCGTCCAGCCGCCTTTAATTCAAAAATTCCTTTATCGCGGATATTAAGGGCCGCATTCATATCTCTATCAATGCCAACCCTGCCGCACTCTGGGCA
>JAAYRH010000215.1 GCA_012518835.1 Aeromonadales bacterium
CTCACTAAGCTAGATCAAATAAGCGATCGCTCTATTATGATCCACGCCGGTGGCGACAACCACAGTGACGACCCTAAACCTTTAGGCGGCGGAGGTGCTCGCATGGCCTGTGGTGTAATTAAATAACCAATAAAGCGATTAGCACTAAGCCGTCAGCGATAGGCTAAACACTCATCATCAGCCTGTTGGGGTTTCTTTCGCGGCTGGTCCTTAAAGCTAAAAAAGAGCACTTCGGTGCTCTTTTTTATGCCTTTTTTACACCATTCCTCGCGCCGAGCCTTGTTGGCTAAAGTCACTGCTATCGTAATAAAGTAATCCATACTTGCGGGCTAACGGCGCCAATCGGCGGGATATTTGTTTACCCATGCGTTTGCCATTACGGCTAGTGTAGTTGGCATCAAACTGGATGGCGGGCGGCGCGGACAACTCTTGGGGTAAGGCGCGTGCTAAAGGGGGAGCCAATATTTTACACAGCAGCTCACTTAATACTCGGTTGACTACCGAGCCAATCCCATAGCCTCGCCACTCAGGTAATAAATATAAACTATTTAAGGTCATTTCTAAGGCGGGTGCCGGTCGAGTAACAGGAATATCACCGGCAAAGTCGAGCACCCAATTACCCACTATTTGTGGCTGGCTACTGTGGTAAGCAACTAACGCCACATTACAGCGATAAGATAACCCGCGCTCACTTATCTGCGGCACACTCGGCGTGGCTACTGGCCAACTTTCTCCCCAATATAATGGTCGCGGTGCGTACACATCTTGATGTACTGCTAAGGCCTGATGGCGAAACTGCTCAAATAATGGTGCCTGTTCAGGGTGGCGGGCATCCATGACTTGTAAGGTCAAGGCGTCTAATTCGTCGGGATCGAGCCACAGATAATCAGAAAATTCATGGCGTAGTTGGGTGTAATCGAGCAGATCGTTTAACGTCCATTGCTCACGCTTTAAATAGCTGGCTTCACGAACGAAATAACGTTTTATTTTTTTAAAAAAAGGATAGGTTTGCTCGACAACCTGCTGCCACTGACTAAGTTCATGCATTAGGTAAACCACCCTTTTTCACTGTACTCACCAGTACTAATGCGCCACAGCGGGCGTAGAGCTAACCTAAATCTTGTTTGCAATGAAATATTAAAAGGGAGCATCTGCTTTGTTTCCTGTGGAATACAAAACACTTAATTTTAATAGCCCTATCTTAGATGTAAAGTCACTACCTAGTTAAGAGACAGCCAGCAAAAAGCACACAGCTTCGCTGCTGGCTATCGAATAGCCATTATTGCGGCAGCACTTTTTTAACGTCGGTGAGATATTTTTCACCTTCTTTTTTCACAGTATCTGGTTGATTGGTTTCTGATGCCACGTGCACTTTTTCTAGAGTTTCAGCGATATCTTCAATCTCATCTTCCATACGTTCTAGCGCATTTTCTAGCGTATAGGTGAGCTGGTGCACTTGGTTGAGATCTTCAGCGGTGAGCTCATCTTTGTTAACCAGTGCTGCCAAACGCTCGTTGTATTCAGTGAGGTTGGTCACCGCCACTTCCCAGCTTGGCGCGGCTTCCCCTTTAAAATGAGCAGGGCGATCATCGGCCTGAACGGTGCTCGCCATCATTAGCAAGGCCACAG
>JAAYRH010000216.1 GCA_012518835.1 Aeromonadales bacterium
CAGCAAACGTGTCCATTTTCATCAAATCTAACCTGACAGTTATTCACTATTTCTACTCTAAGGCGCTGCCGAGCTCGCAGTAAGCGTGACTTAACTGCACTAAGCGTTAAACCCTGTGTCTCTGCATACATCGTAAGCGTCACTGTATCCACACCTAACAAGCCACATTAATCGATGTTAACGTGGCGTCTTGTGGCGTCTTAGGGATGAGTTATAAGCGAATAGCCCACGGCAGTAAGTGGTCGACGGGCTCGCCGTCGTTAAGGTGGGGCAACTGTTCAAACAGCGCAGTGAGATAAGCCCCCGGCGGTATCTCATTGGCTTTGGCCGTTTCAATCAGGCTATACAGCATGGCGCTGGCTTGGGCACCACTGCGACTATTCGAGAATAGCCAGTTTTTTCTGCCAATCACGAACGGCTTGATGGCCCGTTCGGCACGGTTGTTGTCAATAGCAGCCGCGCCATGCTCAAGATACACCTGCTGCTTATCCCATTGATTCAAGGTGTAGCCGATGGCTTTACCAATGGCCGTTTTGGGTGGCACGTGATGCACCGCTTTATCCAGCCACACTTTAAGCTCGGCCATGATGGGCACCGCTCGTGTTTGACGAGCAGCACGCTTATCCGCTATCGACAGCTGACGAATGGACTTCTCGATGCCATACAGCTTTTGTATTAGGTTCAGTGCGACGTCGGCACGGCCGATTTTGCCCTTGGGTTGCACGGCTTTGGCTTCGATAAACTTACGACGGGCATGAGCCCAGCAACCGGCTAATATCGCATCGGTACCGTGATAGCCCGCGTAACCGTCGACTTGCAATAAGCCGTGATAGCCCGTTAAAAAGGTATTCGGATGGATGCCGCCACGGCCATCTTGATAGTCGTACAGCACGATATTGGGCGGTGCCGCCGTGTTGTCCGGTAAGCGTTCGGGTTTATCGCCGCCACAGCCATATACCCACATGGTGCATTGCGACTTATCCACGTCGATGACCTTAACCGGCGTATCGTCAGACCAGAGTGCCGACCGCTCCAGCATTAAGGCGTGCATGCGCTCATAAAGTGGCGTTAACTGGCTGCTAATTTTTATTAGCCAGCGGCTCATGGTTTGTCGGTGCAGCTCAATGCCGAAGCTGTTAAATAACGCTTCTTGTCGATACAGC
This sequence comes from Aeromonadales bacterium, assembly GCA_012518835.1. Lineage (GTDB taxonomy): Bacteria > Pseudomonadota > Gammaproteobacteria > Enterobacterales > Aeromonadaceae > Oceanimonas. The sequence goes on from JAAYRH010000216.1 coordinate 1,164, forward strand.
GGCAGCCCAAACTGATATTTAGCGGTAATAATTTGCGACAGTAGGGTCGGGGTAGCGATACTTTTTGGTAATAGACTGGCCGGCACCGGCGCAACTTTAATGGTGGTGCGCGTCGCCTGTTGTTCGCAGCAGCGGCAGCTGTATTTAGGGCGGATATGGCGAATAACTTTCACCGTGGCCGGGATAAACTCCAGCTTCTCGCTGACTTCTTCCCCCATCTGATGCAGGTCATGGCCGCAGTCATCACAGACCTTTTCTGCGTCCGCAATATCATGCACTACATCTTCACGAGGCAAGTCGGCGCTCAAGCTCGGGCGACGGGATTTCTTGCGGGTGTAAGTAATGGTTTCATCGGCTGCGACTTCTTCATCACTGGGCGTCAGGCTGTCTTCGGCTTCATTAAACAACTCGCCTTGGCCGGGGTGACCTTCACTGCTCGCCGCAAAGCGTTTTCTCAGCGCCAATTGCCACTGCTCAAGCGCGTGGTTATATAACTGCTGAAAACGCTTCGCTTCTTGCTGATGATGCAAACTCTCTCGCTGCGTTTTTTGCAGCAAGATTTGCATCTCAAGCAGCTGTTGTTGCAAGCGCTCTACATCATCAGGAATGGCGGTGGCACGGGTCTTTTTCATGGTGCTTATTTTACTATAAAACACCCATCAACGCCTTAATAAATCAGGCTTTTTAAGCATAAAATCGTTAAATAAATCTCAATAAACGGCGGTGAATTGCAGTGGTTGGTGGCCGGTCATTTTCTGAATATCGAGGCCTTCTAACAGCCAGTGCCACTGGCGCTCTGATAAGGTCAGCACGTCACCGGACATCTTCTTCGGCCACTTAAATTTATCTTTCTCCAGCCGTTTGTACCACAAGCAAAACCCGGTCTGGTCCCAATACAGCACCTTGATTTTATCGCGCTGGCGATTACAGAATACAAACAGCGCGCCGCTGAATGCAGGCAGCTGCATCTGCTCTTCCACGATGACACTGAGCCCGTTGATGCTTTTTCTGAAATCTACGGGCTGCTTATGCAAATAAATGGCGGGCGGCTCCACGAACATCTTCATACCGACAGCGCCTTGATTAAACTGGCCAACCAGCGCGGCTCAACCGACAGCGGCAAAGACAATTCAGTATGCTGATAACGAAGTGTGAGTGCAGGACTTGCTTGAGAAGATGCCAGAGAAGGACGAGCGGCGTGGGGTTTTACCTCAACGAATGCGGGCTCATTCAGATTGCGAAGCGCATTACGACGCTGACTAAAATAGGCCGAGCTTATGTTGTGCTCAGCGCAAAAATCGACTTGGCTCTGTCCACTTTGTTCAAAGGCGTTAATCAACTCTCGCCACTGTGCCTCATTACGATGTTTGCGACTCATAGACCACCTCATTTATTAAAACGGGTAATCTACGATATTAAAAATGGGCTAAACAGGTGCGGATGCGGTGACGCTTACTTTACTTATTACAAAATCTTGGATGGATGAATCTAATCAAGCCCAAAAAGCTCCTTGGCCACAATCACAGCG
>JAAYRH010000026.1 GCA_012518835.1 Aeromonadales bacterium
AGGTGGTGGCCATTAGCCGTGTACGTCGTAATGGCGAGCATGACGAGCCCTTAGTACTGGACGGTGAGCAACTTGAGCTATTGGCAGTCGCCATCAATGGGGTGGCCATTGAGCAATATCAGCAAACCGAACACAGCTTAATTTTATCGCAATTGCCTGAAACCTTTGTGTTAACTATTAAGACGCGCATTAACCCCAGTGCAAACACCGCGCTAGAAGGGCTCTATAAGTCGGGGGGGGCTTTTTGCACCCAATGTGAAGCGCAAGGCTTTAGACGTATTACCTATTATTTAGACCGCCCCGATGTATTGGCGCGCTTTAGCACCCGTATAACTGCTGATGCCCATGCCTATCCTTATTTATTATCCAATGGTAACCGCGTCGATAGTGGTGAGCTGGAAGCAGGACGCCACTGGGTGCAGTGGCAAGACCCTTATCCTAAACCGGCTTATTTGTTTGCGGTGGTAGCCGGCGATTTTGATGTGTTAACCGATAGCTTTACCACCCACAGTGGGCGAGAGGTGGCGTTAGAAGTCTTTGTTGATAAAGGTAACTTACCCCGCGCTCAGCATGCCATGGACAGTTTAAAGGCGGCAATGCGCTGGGATGAGCAGCGGTGTAATCTAGAGTACGATCTGGATATTTATATGATAGTGGCGGTCGACTTTTTTAATATGGGCGCCATGGAAAATAAAGGCTTAAACGTCTTTAATGCCAAGTTTGTATTGGCCGATGCCAATACTGCGACCGATGCCGACTACTTGGATGTGGAGCGGGTGATTGGTCATGAGTACTTTCATAACTGGACTGGCAACCGGGTAACTTGCCGCGATTGGTTTCAACTCTCATTAAAAGAAGGCTTAACGGTATTTCGTGAGCAAGAGTTTTGTGCCGATGTTGGCTCACGGCCAGTGAATCGCATTCAAAGCGTGCGTTTATTACGTAGCCTGCAATTTGCCGAAGATGCCGGGCCCATGGCGCATCCGATCCGCCCTGATGCGGTGATAGAAATGAATAATTTCTATACCTTAACTGTGTATGAGAAAGGCTCAGAAGTGATCCGCATGTTGCACACCTTATTAGGCGAGTCGGTGTTTCAACACGGGCTGGCCTTGTATTTACAACGCTTTGATGGCCAAGCGGCCACCTGTGATGACTTTATTGCCACCATGAGTGAGGCCAGTGGTCGCGATTTGACTTTATTTAGCCGCTGGTACAGCCAAGCGGGTACCCCCGAGCTGACTATCAGCGATCACTACGATGCAGACGCACAGCGTTATACCTTAACCGTGCGCCAGCAGATCCCTAGCCAACCACAAGCTCAAGTGTTGCATATTCCGCTTAGTGTGGCGCTGTATAGCGAGCAAGGTGAGCCCATTAGTTTACAAGCTAATGGCCAAAGCCTGAGTTCGATATTAGAAGTAACGGCCGCGGAGCAAGACTTTGTGTTTGAGCAGGTGCCGTCGCAACCGACGCCTGGATTATTACAAGGCTTTTCGGCGCCGGTGAAGGTGCATTATGAGTACAGCGAAGCCCAACTCTTACTGTTAGCCAGCCATAGTTTAGATGAGTTTGTGCGCTGGGACGCGGTGCAAAGCCTGATTAATCGCGTTGTTAAAGACAATGTTACTCGCTTGCAGCGGCGCGAAACCTTAGTGGTGGCGCGCAGCTTAATTGAAGTGTTTAGAGCTACCTTAGAAGACAAGCGCCTCGATCCTGCGCTACAAGCCTTGATGTTGACCTTGCCCTGCCTCAACAGCTTGTTGGAGTTATTTGAGCAAGTCAATATTGATGAGCTTGGTCAGGTTCATAAGACACTGCAAACCGAGTTAGCCCAAGCACTACAGCCGTTATGGCAGCAAGTGTATGAAGAAAACCAAACCCGTGACTATGCCCTTGACCATAGTGATATTGCTAAACGCGCCATTAAAAATGTGGCGTTAGGGTATTTAGCTCTTGCCGGACAAGAAAACGAAGCTCAGCGCCAGTACCAAAGTGCCAATAACATGACCGACACCCTCGGCGCAATGCAGGCGGCGGTGCGCGGCGAGCTAGCAGTAGCGGATGCCATGCTGGCAGACTTTGAACAGCAGTGGCAAGCAGATGGTCTGGTATTAGATAACTGGTTTCGTCTACAAGCCACGCGCAGCAGTGGCGATGGCGTAGCACGAGTAGAAGAGCTAATGAAGCATCCAAGCTTTAGCCTTAATAACCCAAATCGGGTTAGGGCACTCATTGGAGCCTTTGTTAATAGTAACCCGTTACAGTTTCATCGTTTAGATGGTAAAGGCTATGATTTATTAACCTCGGTGTTAACGGTGCTCAACACCCGTAATCCGCAAATAGCGGCGCGCCTAATTACGCCGTTTATTCAATGTGCGCGGTTAGATGACGGTCGACAAGCATTAATAAAACAGCGCTTACAACAGCTGCTGGCCTTACCTGATTTATCTGGCGATCTTTATGAAAAAATCAGCAAGGCGCTGGAGTAATGCAGCGTTTGCAGTTTAGATTACATATTACTCGCCCTCAGTTATTACAATATTATCAAGGGCAGGTGGGAGCGTTAACGGTGCGCACCGAGCAGGGGGTGCGCCTACAAATTGCTCTCCATCATTTTCGTCCTTTTGTTGGCCATAATGGCTTACAAGGACGCTTTGAAATTGAGTTAACGAACAAACACCAGTTGCACCAATTACGGCAGCTATCATCAGACTAATCATTATTTAACATTATAACGACAATCGACTAATATTTAGTCAGTTTGCAAAGTGTTTGTTGGTAAGATACCGTTACGCCAGTGTTTATATTCTGTTAATCTGTGGTCAAGTGCGGTTTGCAATCTAGAACAGTGCCTTGACTGTGCTCCTACTAGTGGAGTGCGTATCAAAATAAAACAGGCTTAGCGCCGTTAGTGCCCAACAGCGTGACTCCTCCTACGGTAAAGTCGCCCCTGCGAGCGTGGTCTGTTTTCGAGGAACATTACATCATGACAGCTAATGAAACGGGCACTCCCGTTCTACTAGAAAACGTTGCACAGTTAGTGAATAAAAAGTTTCCGCCGGCGAGCGCGACCTTGGTTAATCGTTTTGTCAGCCAGCTTTACAGCGGCATTACCTTTGACGATCTACAGCATCGTAGCGATAGCGATCTTTACGGTGTCGCGATTAGCTTGTGGAACAAGCTGAATAACCGTCGTGACGATGGGCCTTATGTGCGAGTGTATAACCCCAGTTTTGCCGAGCATGGCTGGCAGTCACCGCACACTATTGTGGAATTAATTGTAAAAGATGCGCCATTTTTAGTGGACTCAGTACGCATGGCGCTGAGCCGCTTACAGGTGACGGCGCACTTTATGTTGCATCAGCCGTTGCATTTATTGCGTGATGATCAGGGTAAACTGGAACGACTGCTCGATAATCATGATCAGTCGTGTGAGCATCAAGTAGAAACGGTATTTTTGATTGAAATCGACCATCAAGCCGATCCCGCCCAGCAACAGCAATTAGCCGATGAATTAACGAGCGTGTTGCAAGAAGTGTTGCTGGTGGTTGATGACTGGCAGCCCATGGTGAGCCGTTTGCATGAAGTTATCGACGAGCTACCTGCCCAAGCGCCCGCCACCGACCCAGATCAGTTACAAGAGACCTTAGACTTTTTACATTGGATTGCCGATCACCATTTCACTTTGCTGGGCTATCGCCGCTATCATTTGCAGGCAGCAGGTGAAGATCATGAGTTGATTGCCGAGCCACAAACCAGTTTAGGATTATTGCGCGACCGGCCACAACATGAGTCATTAGCGCTCAGTCAACTTACTGCGACGGCCCGCCAAGCGGCCCTTAGTAAGCAATTGCTGGTATTAACAAAGAGTAATCATCAATCGCGTATCCATCGTGGCTCTTATATCGACTACATTGGGATTAAGCGCTTTGATGAACTGGGTAATGTGATTGGCGAAGACCGCTTTATGGGCTTGTATACCTCCAGTATTTATCGCACCAGTGCCCTTGATATCCCCCTAATGGGCGCTAAGCTAAAGCGTATTTTACAATACTCTGGCCTAGAGCCGGGCTCTCATTCATACAAAGCTTTACAGCTGATTTTAGAGACCTATCCTCGTGATGAACTGATCCAAGCCAGTGAGCAAGAGCTGCGCGAGATCAGCATGGGGGTGTTGGGTATGCAAGAGCGAGATTTGACCCGTTTATTTGTACGGCGCGACTTATTTGGCCGCTTTTTCTCTTGCATGGTCTACGTCAGTAAAGAACGTTACAGCACCGCCTTACGCGAGCAAACGCAAGCTATTTTACAGCGCTATTTTGGTTCAACAGAAGAAGTGGAGTTTAGTACCCACTTTACCGATGGCCGCCTAGCGCGCACGCACTATCTGATCCGCGTGCCCAATAATACTATGGATATTGATGTGAATTACATTCAACACAACTTAATGGAAGCTGCCCGCAGCTGGGAAGACAAACTCACCAGCGCGCTGGTTGCCAGTGAAGGCGAAGCCGAAGGGAAGCGTTTGGCTAGCAAATACCATCAGGCTTTTTCTCGTGCTTATGTTGACGCTATGTTGCCTAGCTCAGCGGTGGCCGACATTAAGAAGCTAGAAGGCCTCAGTGAACAACAGCCGTTTGATATGTTGTTTTATCAGGCGCAAGAACAGCAAGATGCTAATCGCGTGCGCTTAAAGCTTTTTCATCGCCATGATCCTATTCACTTGTCCGATGTGATGCCGATGTTAGAAAACATGGGCTTGCGGGTGATTGGTGAAACCCCTCATCAAGTGAACTGTGCTGAGCAATGCTATTGGATCCTCGACTTTTCAATGTCCTATTGTGGTGCGCCATTAGACTTAAGCCACAGTAAACAGCGTTTTCAAGAGACGTTGGCGCACGTGTGGAGCGGTGAGCTAGAAAATGATGGTTTTAACCGATTAATCTTAGCCAGCTCCCTCACCGGGCGTGAGATCAGTGTGTTGCGCGCTTATGCTAAATATATGCGCCAAACTGGGGTGTCTTTTAGTCAGCACTACATTGAAGCAACCTTAGCGCGCTACCCTGAGTTAGCGACGTTATTATTTGAGTTGTTTAAACAGCGCTTCTCTTTAGAAAAGCCACAAGATAAAGCTGAGCAAGCCGCCTTGCATAGCAAGCTAGTGGCAGGGCTCGATAAAGTAGCAAACTTAGATGATGACCGTATTATTCGTCGTTATATGGAAATGATAGAGGCCACTTTACGTACCAACTTCTATCAAACTACTGACCAAGGCGAATATAAGCCGTATATTTCTTTAAAAATGGCGCCTGAAACCATCAGTGATATGCCAAAGCCGCTGCCCATGTTTGAAGTGTTTGTGTATTCTCCTCGGGTTGAAGGGGTGCACTTGCGCTGGGGTAAAGTGGCGCGCGGTGGTTTGCGCTGGTCAGATCGCAGTGAAGATTTTCGTACTGAAGTGCTGGGCTTAGTAAAAGCGCAGCAAGTAAAAAATACCGTGATCGTGCCGGTGGGAGCGAAAGGGGGATTTGTTTGTAAGCAGCTGCCCGAAGGCGACCGCGAGGCCTTTTTAGCCGAAGGTAAAAATTGCTATCGGTTGTTTATTCGTGCGCTACTTGATGTCACCGACAATATTATTGATGGGCAAGTGATCCCGGCGAAAGACGTAGTACGTCATGACGAAGATGATTACTACCTGGTAGTGGCTGCTGATAAAGGCACTGCTACTTTCTCAGATATTGCCAATGAAATTAGTGCCGAATATCAACACTGGCTCGGCGATGCCTTTGCCTCGGGTGGCTCTATTGGTTATGACCATAAAAAAATGGCCATTACCGCGCGCGGTGGTTGGGAGTCGGTGAAGCGTCATTTTAAAGAAATGGATATTGATTGCCAAACCACCGACTTTACGGCGGTAGGTATCGGCGATATGGGCGGCGATGTGTTTGGTAATGGTATGTTGCGCTCACCGCATACCTGCTTAGTGGGCGCCTTTAACCACTTGCATATTTTTATTGATCCTACTCCCGACGCCAGCACCAGCTTTAAAGAGCGCGAGCGCTTATTTACTACTCCTAATACCAGTTGGGATGATTACGATCGCAGTCTGATTTCTAAAGGGGGCGGGGTATTTGAGCGCTCGGCTAAATCGATTATCCTCACGCCCGAAATGCAAACCCTGTTAGATACCGACCAAGACAGCTTGGCCCCTAATGAGGTGATCCGTCACTTGTTAAAAGCCAAGGTAGATCTTATTTGGAATGGCGGCATTGGTACTTATATTAAATCAACTCAAGAAACCGATGCCGAAGTGGGCGATCGTGCTAACGACAGTGTGCGTGTCAACGGCGCCGAGGTGCGTGCCAAGATTGTGACCGAAGGCGGCAATCTAGGTTGTACTCAATTAGGTCGTATTGAATATGCCAGTCAGGGTGGGCGCATTAACGCCGACTTTATTGATAACGTGGGCGGTGTTGATTGCTCTGATAATGAAGTAAATATTAAAATCTTACTCAATGCCTTAGTCGTACAAGGTGAGCTGACCGAAAAACACCGTAACGACTTATTGTTTGCCATGACCGATGAAGTGGCTGACATTGTGCTCACTAATGCCTATCGCCAGTCGCAGACCATTTCGATTACTGAGCAAAGCGCCGTTCGTGACTTAAAATCTCATCAGCAGTTTATTCATTGGTTAGAGCGAGAAGGCAAACTGGATCGCCAGTTAGAGTTTTTGCCTAGCGATGAAGAGATCGCCGAACGCTTAGCCAACGGCCGTGGTTTAACTCGTCCCGAGCTCGCTATTTTAGTGGCTTACGCCAAGATGGGCTTAAAAGATCAGCTTAATATCCCAGAGCTTACCGACAACGACACCATTGCTCAGTTGTTACCAGTCAGTATGCCAAAAACCTTAGTGGCCGAGTTTGGTACTGAGCTGATGAAGCATCCTTTGCGCAGCGAGATGATTGCAACGCGCTTAGCTAATCTGTTAGTGAACGACATGGGCTTTACCTTTGCTTATCGTTTGCAAAGTGAAACGGGTGCCAGCATTTGTGATATTGCTATTAGCTTTATGATTGCCAGAGATGTGTTTGGCATGGATGCGTTGCTGCGTAATATTGAGGCGCTAGATAATCAGGTACCCGCTGCAGTACAGCTGACTATGTTTGCTAAGGTGCGCAGTGTGCTGGCGCGCGCCACCCGCTGGTTGTTGCAAAGGCGTGATCGCAGTTTGAGCATTGCTGAGGCCGCCGCTGAATTTAAGCCCGCTTACCAAGTGCTAAAAGAGCAGTTGTATACGGTGATGGTCGAGGCCGAGGCCAATGACATTAAGCAAGATGCTGCCAATTTAGTCGAGCAACAAGTGCCGGCCGACTTAGCAGAACACATTGCGCAACTAAGTAGTTTATTCTCGGCTCTCGATATTGCCCAAGTGGCAAAAGAGCAAGCGCGGGATCTGCAAGTGGTCGCCCAGTTATACTTTCACTTAGGTGCCGAGTTGGAGTTGCATTGGTTACTGGAGCAAATTAACCAGCAAAGTGTGGCAAACCACTGGCAAGCACTGGCTCAGTCGGCATTTAGAGAGGACTTAGATTATCAGCAGCGCAGCCTCAGTGCAGTGGTTTTGAAAAACTGTAAAGCTGAAGATGAATGCGTTAATATGCTCAACAACTGGCTTGACGAGCACCAGCCGTTATTGGATCGCTGGCGCCATCTGTTGGCTGATTTTAAAGCCAGTAGCAGTCATGAATTTGCCCAGTTTTCGGTGGCAATGCGCGAGCTGAACTTACTTCATCTTAATTGTAGTAACGCCGTTTAATAAAATAACGGTGGTGCAATTAAAAGCCTCGGTCACACCGGGGCTTTTTTATAAGGAATAAACACGTGTACTCATTGGCTAAACCTTTTTTATTTCAGTGCGATGCCGAGCGTGCTCATGAACTGAGCTTAGCGGCACTTGCTAAAACTCAGCACACCCCTCTGGCTGCTTTGTATCGTCGCCCCTTAATTAGTAATCCGGTAGAGTTGATGGGACTAACCTTTGCTAACCCCGTCGGCTTAGCCGCCGGTTTAGATAAAGACGGTGACTGTATTGATGCATTCGCGGCCTTGGGTTTTGGTTTTATTGAAATTGGTACCGTGACCCCTCGTGCCCAAGAGGGCAATGAAAAACCGCGCCTGTTTCGTATTAAAGAAGCCGACGCCATTATTAACCGCATGGGGTTTAATAATAAAGGCATCGACAATTTAGTCGAAAACGTGAAACAGTCCCGTTATAAAGGAATATTGGGCATTAATATTGGTAAAAATAAAGACACCCCTCTCGAGCAGGGTAAAGACGATTACCTGATATGCATGGAGAAAGCCTACGCTCACGCTAGCTATATTACCGTGAATATTTCTTCGCCTAATACGCCGGGCTTGCGCTCGCTACAGTACGGAGAAGCCTTGGATGACTTATTAGCGGGCTTAAAAGAAAAGCAGCAGCAACTGGCCAAACAATATCATAAACAGGTACCGTTATTAGTAAAAATTGCCCCCGATTTATCGATGGCCGAGCTTGAACAAGTTGCCGATAGTTTAGTACGTTTTAATATCGATGGCGTGATTGCCACTAACACTACCTTAGATAGGGACTTGGTGTTTGACTTACCTCATGCCTATGAAGCGGGCGGGTTAAGTGGTCGACCCGTACAACATAAAAGCACCCAAGTGATACAAGCGCTGTCGGGTTATTTAAATGGGCAATTGCCCATTATTGGAGTAGGCGGTATTGACTCATTAACCGCGGGCCGTGAAAAAATGGCAGCCGGAGCGAGCTTAGTACAAGTATATTCGGGCTTTATTTATCAAGGTCCGGCCTTAGTGCAGACATTGGCACGACATTTATAACAGCATGTTATGCTAAGAACGTGCCTTTAAATTAAAAAATACCGTAAAATAAGCCGAGGTGAGTATATTTGATGGCAAACTATCTTATACTCACTATTATTAGACGACGTTAATGTATTTATAACAAAAGGTGTGACTTGGATGTTACTTCAACCAAATGATCGGTGGCGCTGGTTTATGGGTGAAGACCAGCACTTAATGTTGGACTTAGGTGAAGAGATGATCTTCAGTAGTCCTTATCAGGCAAAACATCTCATTTGCCCAAGCCAGCTCAATCAATCCTTCTCGGTAGAAGATACCGGGCTTTATTATAATTTTCTCGATAAGCTAGCCAATTTTGGCTCCGCTGCCGAGCGAGTACAAGCCGCTTTAAATGGCGTAGCCGTGGCGCGTTTTTATAAGCCCTTAATGCCACAAAGCTGGTTTTTTGAGCCACAAGCCGATTACCATCAGCCTGAATTGGGCGAGTTAATAGGGTTAGATACCGAGACCGAGCAGCTAACCTTCATGGTAGTAGAAACGTCTGCGTTAGCGTCGGTGTGTATTTCATTATCCGCCAAACAATTATTATCTGGCAGTAAACAACTACCTACCTTTGCGGCAATTAAAGTGATGAATGACCGCGTAATAAGCTTAGACAGCGCCTGCTATGACCACCTGATTGGGGAAGTGGGCTAAGGAGAACCTAGTTGCTGCCATGGCAGGGCTGGCTGATTGCCGCCTTCATCTTATTATTACTGGAATTATTCGGAACCGGCTTTTTTGCTTTTACGTTAGCCATAGCCGCCTTGATCACTACCGCTAGTGCCGCTGGTGGCGTCAGCACCACCGGGCAATGGTGGATATTTTCCTTGTCGGCCTTGGTATTAGCACCGCTATTAAAATGGCTATTTCGCCGTTATGCGCCTTCTCGCCGCGCTAGCTTTTTAGCAGGAGAAGGGCAGCAAGAAGGCGTCATCGTACAGCTGCCTTGTGGTGAGTTGCGCATTCAAATTGAAGGTGATTTATTTTTAGTGCGCCACGCGCAGCAGCAGCCGCTTAAGGTCGGTGAGCGCGTTATAGTGCGCCGCTTTGACGGCATTACCGCCATTATCGATTAATAGGAGAGGCCATGCTGGATCCAGCATATCTAGTCGCCGTGGTATTTACGGCATTAATACTGGCATTGATTGTTAAAGGATTAATGATAGTGCAGCAATCGGAAGCGGTAGTGATTGAGCGCTTGGGCAGCTATCAAAAAACCCTAAGTCCGGGGATTAACTGGATTATTCCTTTTGTTGATAAACCCCGCTCTATTAAGGTGCGCCGCTATCAAGCCATTGGGGGCGAGAGTGTGGCTATGGTTAATGAAGAAACCCGCATCGATCGCCGTGAAACGGTACTGGATTTTCCGGGACAGTCGGTAGTGACCGCTGATAACGTCAGTGTGAATGTCAATGGCGCCTTGTACTTTCAAATAACCGATCCCGAGCGTGCGGTTTATCAAACCGAAAACCTTATTCAGGCCATTGAAGTATTAGCTAAAACCTCGCTGCGTTCCGAAATGGGTAAAATGGAGCTGGATAAGCTATTTGAGTCACGCCAAGAAATTAACGACAAGCTGCAGCTAGTGATGGATGGCGCCGGTAATAAGTGGGGCGTTAAAGTCACTCGAGTTGAAATTCAAGACATTGTCATTCCTGCAGAAGTAGAAGATGCCATGCGCAAGCAAATGGCCGCTGAGCGGGAGCGTCGTGCCTTAGTGTTGCGCGCCAGTGGGGAGCGAGAAGCGGCGATTGCTAAAGCCGAAGGAGAAAAGCGCTCCAGCATTTTAGTGGCCGAAGGTAATAAAGAAGCCGCTATTTTAATGGCCGAGGGGCAGCGTCAGGCCATCGATCAGGTATTAGCTGCAGGCCAAGAAAAGCTCGATCCGCAATTGGTAGTCGGCTATTTATTAGGGCTTGAGTACTTAAAAACCCTGCCCGACATCGCGAAAGAGGGCGATCGGGTGTTTTTACCTTACGAAGCCAGCAATGTATTAGGCGCCGTGGGGAGCATAGAAGCCCTCTTAAAAGGCCGTTTAAGCAACTAGCTAATTGGTTACTTAATACCTTTGATTGGTTAAGTTTCCCGTTGAGTGATGAGATTTATCTGTAGCAAATAACGTACAGCGTATAACGTCCAGCTTACCGCTTTCAGTTAGGTGTTTGTTGAGCGACAAAGTCAATAAATGCCTGCTCGGCACGAGACAGACGTCGGTCGTTGGGCCAGGCTAAACATAAGTCTAAAAAATAAGGTTCGGCAAAAGACACGGCAAATAAGTCGGGGTCATTATCTACTACCATGCGTAAAAAGCTGGTGATAGCAAACCCTTGGCGCACCACGGCTTTTAATAGTGGAATTAAATTACTTTCAAAGCCGATGTGCGGACGAACTCCGGTTTTTCTCGCCATTTCCTCTATATATTCGCGATGAAAAAAGCCATGGCGAAACACCGCTAACTCTTGAGATAAAAAATCATGCATGCTGATGGTATCACCATGGCGCGCAGGGTGGTCGCTATTGACCACCGCCACCATTTCTTCACGCAATAATGGCAAACCGGTGAGCTGGGGTGGCAAGGCAGATGTCATTACGATGCCTAACCCTAATTGCCCTTGGCATAGTTTAGCTAATACATGCTGGGTGCCGGCTTCTTCGATGCGTAGCGTTAGGCCGGGATAGCGATGCTTAAACGCCATCAGCAAGGGGGGAAAATAAAAAGATCCCAGCATACTTGGTATGCCAATACACACTTCGCCGCTATGGCCACTTTGTAGTGCCGCCATATCTTGTTCGGCTAGGTGCAAAGTATGTAAAATGCGCTCAGCATGTTGATAAAGCTGCTCGCCTTCGGCGGTGAGGTGTAAGCGGCCTTGGCGGCGGTCGAATAGCGGAAAGCCTAGCTGCTTCTCGAGCTTTTTTAGCGTCATACTGATGGCCGGCTGGGCTAAGTGCAGCTGCTCAGCGGCACGAGTAATAGTGCCGGTGGTTACGACGGCGGCAAACTGGCGTAACCATTTAGGATCAAGCATAAGCAAGGGTTATATTTAGTATAAGGTTTATGTATTTCATTTATACGCTAGGCAGGAGTAAGGTCAAGGCTCTTATCGGGAGTCTGTGATGATAGAATTAAAAACCCCCTTATGGTGGCGTGCGACCTTGGCTTTAGGGCTGGCGTCGATGTTGGTATTTATGAATTTATACCTAACTCAGCCCTTGCTACCGTTATTAGCAACCGAGTTTGGGGTATCGGCCTTGTCAGCCAGCTGGGTATTGTCTATATCAACGCTGGGCTTAGCGGTCGGACTATTATTTTGGGCGCGCATGGCCGATCGCCTCGGGCGCAAGTCTATTATGCTAGGCTGTATGCTAGTGGCTTTTATATTAGGGCTGTTGGTGCCCTTTATTCCTAGCTTTAATGGCCTACTATTAGCACGAGCCTTGCAAGGCTTTTTTTTAGCCGGCTTACCCGCCACTGCCGTGGCCTACATGGGGGAAGAGCTGACCCCTAGCGCGCTGGTCACCAGCATTGGTATTTATATTGCCGCTAACTCGGCGGGCGGCATTGCTGGTCGTGTTGTTGGTGGTTTATTAGCGCAGTGGGGCGGTTGGCAAACCAGCTTTATGGTATTAAGCTGCGTTAGTATTGTGTTGTGGTTGCCGCTACTGAAATGGCTGCCACGCTCCCAATACTTTGTGCCAGTCACCAAAGGTCGAGGCCGCGCCGCTTTTTTAGGACACTTGACCAACCCGCTGCTGTGGCCGGTATATTTGATTGGCGGCCTTAATTTTATGGTATTTTTAAACCAATATACCTATGTGGCGTTTTATTTAGCCGCGCCGCCGATTAGTATGGCATCAGCAGCCATTGGTTTACTGTTTTTAACCTATATTACCGGTACTTTTGCTTCAAGCGTGAGCGGTCCATTAATCCAGCGTTTTGGTATTGCACAAACGCTACTTGCAGCGATAGTGTTGCTGGCGGTGGGCAATCTAGGGTTACTTAGTACCCGCTTGCCAGTGATTTTATTAACGCTATTGAGTGACAGTTTTGCGTTCTTTTTAGCGCATGCCTGTGCCAGTAGCTGGGTGGGGCGCAGTGTAAAGCAACATCGGGCCTTAGCGACCTCATTATATTTAGTGTTTTATTATGTAGGCGCCAGTTTAGGGGGCCTGTATTTATATCCTTTTTGGAGTTGGGCGGGCTTACCTGGGGTTATGTTAGGGACCTTGGCGGTATTAGTTATTACCGCCAGCTTAACCTGGCATCTGTTACGTAAAACCCCTAGCTCAGCGCTGGCTTCTGCTATCAGCGAATAAGTAAGGGTACTGACTCGGCGCTCTTTGTCAGAGTTAGACCCGTTTTCCGTTATTATTGAGTGCGAGCCTTAGGCTCGCTTATTAATGTATCCCCATTACAGGAAGAGTTGTATGTCAGCATTTGGTAGTGTTTTTGCCCCGCAGATGAGCCTAGCTCGTTACGAGCAAGGTGCATGGAGCCCCGCTAAAATAGTTAGTGCCGATAGCATTAGTTTGCATCCGGGCGCGCATGTGTTGCACTACTCTAGTACCTGTTTTGAAGGCTTAAAAGCATTTAAACACCAAGATGGCTCGGTTAACATTTTTCGCATGGCACAAAATGTCGAGCGCTTAATTCAAAGTAGTGAGCTATTAGCGCTGCCGGCGATTCATGCTGATCAAGTGCAGCAGATGATCGTGGATATTGTTAAAAAGTACGCAGATGAAGTGCCACTGCCGCCGGGCTCTATGTATATTCGCCCCACCCATATTGGTACCGAAGCTTGTATTGGCAAAGCGGCGGCGCCCAGTACTACCTCCTTGTTGTATATTTTATTATCGCCAGTAGGCGATTACTTTGCAGGTGGCAGTAAGCCCTTACGCTTGCTGCTGGCAGACGAAACCCGCTGTGCCGCCCACATGGGGGTAGTTAAAAGTGGTGGTAACTATGCCAGTGCTCTACAGCCGATTTTAAAAGCCCAACAAGCGGTGCAGGCTGATCAGGTGTTGTTCTGCCCCGCTGGCGATGTGCAAGAAACCGGTGCTGCTAATTTTATTCTTATCGACGGTAATGAGCTGATCACTAAGTCACTAGATAGCTCGTTTTTACACGGTATTACCCGTGACTCTATTTTAACGCTGGCGCGCGATCGCGGTATGACCGTATCAGAGCGAGCGCTGAGCGTAGAGGAATTACTGGAGCGCTCACAAAATCCGGGCGCAGAAGCGGCATTGTCCGGCACAGCGGCAGTATTAACGTCCGTTGGTACCTTAATTCATGAGGGTAAGGAGTATACGGTGGGTAATGGGCAAGCAGGGCCTATTACCAATGCCTTACGCCAAGCCCTCAATGATATTCAATGGGGTAAGGCGCCGGATATCCACGGTTGGTTAACTAAAGTGTGTTAAGGGGTTGGCTCACCCTAGGGTGAGCCACAAATAAAGATGAAACAGCGGTGGGGCGATAATAGCAGTGGTAATACCACATACCACCATGGCTAATGAGGCAAACGCGCCTTGTACTGGACCCACTTCGGCTGCCGCTCCAATGCCAATCGCATGAGCTCCAGCGCCCATGGCTAACCCTTGAGCTTCAGGGTGCACCACCCCAGCCAGCTTTAAGATGGGAAAACCAAAAATAGCGCCCATCATCCCTACAATAATGACCAAGCCGGCGGCAATGGCTGGGATCCCCCCCATGGTTTCACTGACACTCATTGCTAAGGGCGTGGTAATCGATTTAGTGGCAATGGATGCCAGTAAAGAGGGTTGCGCATGCAACAAACCACCAATCAATAAGGTAGTGCCGACCGAAATAATCACCGACACACTGCAGCAAATTAAGATCGGTGCCAATTGTTGGCGAATTTTAGTTGCTTGCTGATATAAAGGCAGGGCAAACGCCACCACCACCAGCTCCAATAGATAATGTAATGGCTGAGTGCCAGCTTGGTAGTCGTTAATATCTTGGCCAGTAGCGAGTACTATACCAATAATCATCAGCGCGGGTAGCAGGATGGTATTAATCAGCGGACTTTTATAATGGCGGGCCAGTTTTTTTACCGCTAAATACAACAATACCGTTAGGGGCAATGCCCACCAAAACATCATGACAGTAACCTTTGATAAAGACGACCAACGATAATTAAGATCAAGATTAAGCCACTTAGCGCAGAGCTGATAATCAAAGCCAGGCCACTGCTTAATACCTCAACGTACGCCAGTAAACCCGACGCTACCGGAATAAATAATAATGCCATGTGCCGCAGCAATAGTTGGGCACTGTCTTGAACCCAGGTGATTGGGATCAACTGGCTGGTCAGTAAGCCAAATAACAACATTAAGCCAATAATACTGCCTGGGAAATCAAAAGGCAGTAACCAAGTGAGGCTTTTACCCAGCAATAAACAAGCCAGCAACAGCACAAAGCCGCGCAAAAATATAAAAAAGGGCGAATTAAAGATCTTGTACATAGGTGGCAATCGCCTTCAGTAACGCGAGTTTGTGTTCATCGCTATGATGTTCTTGTACCAGAGCCGCTAGACGTTGCATATAAGCTTGTGCCTGAGGCTCTAACTTATCTTGACAATGCTGGCGCCAGCGAGACCACTCAGCTTCGGTAAGAGTATGGGGGTAATTACGCGCTCGGTAGCGAAATAATAACTCAGGTAAGCGCGGATCGCTAAACTCTAACGGCATATCGGCCAGCGCCTCGGGTTCACTGCTACGCACGATGGCCATGGCGGCTTTATCGGCATCGCTGAAAAAGCCTTGATAAAGAGCGCCATCTACGTCGGATGAGGGAGCAAAGTTGCTTTCTATTTGATACAGCGCCACTAGTTTCTCGCTTAGCTCGGGGTGGTGGCGGATTAAGTCTAGGCTTTTCCTACATTGCGCGCGATCAATATTGAGGGCATCGGCGCGGCGCTCAGTTAAAGCGCCGGCTTTAGCAATCGAGGGGCATTTATTAATATGTATCAGCTTAAGCGGTAAAGGCGGCGCACCTGCTCGCTCCTCGCGGGAGGCATAAAGCTGCTGGTGTAATTGCTCTACTTCGAGGGTTAATAGCGGCGTGAGATCCTGTGCTAAATTGACGCAAATCACCGCATTACTATTAATAGGATGCCACGCCAGTGGCGCAACCCAACTGGCACAGCCTTGCCACGCAGAAAACATACCCGAGATATGCACTAGCGGTTGGCGGTTAAGCAGCGCTTCTTCAATTAATTTTTTTACCGAGTGTTTGCCACGCAGCGTAAATAAATAATCAAACAGACGTGGTTGTGCGTGGCGTAGCAGTTTAGCCAGCGCAATGGTGGCGCGTACATCGGCTAGGGCATCGTGGGCGTTACCGTGCTCTATGCCATTAGCCTGGGTTAAGCGCTCTAATCTAAAGCTGGGTTTGCCGTCTTCATCTTCGGGCCAGTTAATACCTTCGGGGCGTAATGCATAAAAAGTGCGTACCACATCTAATAAATCCCAGCGGGAATTACCGTGTTGCCAGCTATAGGCGTAAGGATCATAAAAATTTCGATACAGAGTATAGCGGGTAAACTCATCATCAAAGCGAATATTGTTATAGCCAACAATGCAGGTATTAGGCTGGCTAAATTGCTCATGAATGCGAGCAATAAAGTTCACTTCGTTAAGGCCGTGCTGCTGCGCATGCTGTGGAGTAATGCCGGTAATTAAGGTGGCTTCTGGTGCGGGTAAATAGTCTTGTGGTAATTGGCAATACCACATCATGGGCTCACCTACTTCGTTTAACTCGGCATCGGTACGAATCGCTGCAAACTGCACGGGTCGGTCATGAGCTGGGCTTAAGCCGGCAGTTTCATAGTCATGAAATAAAAAAGTGGCGGTGTTATCTAACTTACTCATGCTGATCCCGTTTGTTGCTTAGGGCTTATCGGCTCGCAACCAAGCTAAGCCAACCATCAATGATGCCGCTAGGGTAGCATGCGGCTGGGGCGGCGAAAAGAAAGGCGCGGTGATAGCTGGCGACCGATTGCAGCAAGTTGAATAAAAAAGCGGGCTCATCATGAGCCCGCTTTTAAGAACACTTAGCCTAGTGACGTTAAGCGCGACTTACTCGGCGCTGTCTTCTACTGGCTCATAATCATCTTCAGTATTAGACGAGCTCATTGGGGAGCACAAACGATGCACTCGTTTTGGGCCAATGGCTTTTAGATACTTTAACCACACCTTAGCATGCGTACTGTGGGTGGCGACGCCTTGGCGCACCTCATCAATAAAGCGCTGTTCCTCCTCACAACTGGGCTCACGCTGCTCGGTATATAAAGCCAACATGGCTTTGCCGGCCGTTTCTAATAAGGTGGCTTGGGCTACAGTAAACTCGCCGCAACGACGCAAACCGCGAGGAAAGTGGGCGAAGTCTTGAAATGGCTTGTTTGACTCAAAGCTCATGATAGGGCTCTCTCTAGTGACTCTATGATTTGCGCAAAGTATGGCACTCAATGACCAGATGCAAAATCAATCTTTTTCACGTGGCAACAAATTATTTTCATCCATTATTGTTGTCATCTTTAACTCAAGGCTTAGCTATCGGTGCCGTCGTTAGTGAGCTCAATAAAGCGCGGGTGTTGTCGCAGCGGTTCAAACTCTTCATCTTCGGCAGCCACATCTTTTAAGTGCACATTATTTTTAACTGCCAGCTCTAAATCAGATAAGGCTTGCTCTTCATGACCCACGCCCGCATGAGCACAGGCACGTTGATAAAGCGCATGCGCGTTTTCTTGGTCTACTTGCAACACGCGATTACATAAGCTTAATGCCCATTGGCGCTCATCCATCATTAGTGCAGCATCGGCCTTATGGGTCATGGCATCCAGATCGCCGGGTTTGATATCGAGAATTTGATCGTAAATTTCCATTTTTGCTTGCGGGCTTTGTTCTTGGCTGGCTCTTAACCATAAACCATGAATTTCCTGAAACCGTTCAATCTCTCGATAGTTTTCTGCAATGACTTTGGTTTTACGTTGCAGCTCACGCTCAATTTGTTTGAGCTTATGCTCATAGGTGTGCGTGATTTTTCTCATCTCCGTTTCCGCATAATCGCGGGCGGTCTTTTTAAGCTCGCGCAACGATTGCCAGCCCACCATGGCTAATACGGAGGCGGCGCCAGCTAATAGATAAAAGAAATAAGTTACCGTCACACTCGCGTAGTTCATTGCTTTATCGGCGACGTTCAGCTCTTTTTGTACAATTTCATCGGTCACCTTGACTTGAAAGGTGGCCATTTCAGTACGCAATGCTTTAAGTTCATCCAGCATATAGCGCTCCATAAAGGGCGTAAGGCGAGTTCGTACCTCTGTCTCTTCCTCTGGCGCTGGGGGCTGGGCAAACGTGGGGAGGGTAAAGGTAAGCGCAAGGCAACATAGTAATAATCTGATCATGAAGTACCTGAGATGAAATAAAGGACTTATTTTACTCAGGCGAGCATAACGTGATGGCACTAGGGGTTCAAACTAAGCTTTGAAGAGTCAGCAACAGCAGGCGGAAGAGCAGCGGCGGCGCTTGCTACTCGGAGCCCAACGCCGCCACTGTTGTTATATCAGTGTCACCTCTTCTGCTTGGGGGCCTTTTTGGCCTTGGGTAACGACAAAGGTGACCGCTTGACCTTCTTGTAGTGTCTTAAATCCTTCACCTTGTATAGAAGAGAAGTGCACAAACAAATCGGGGCCAGAAGCGCGAGTAATAAAGCCAAATCCTTTTTCTTCATTAAACCACTTCACTGTGCCTGTTTCTTTCGTACTCATAATATAGTTCCACTTTAGTCCGTTAATGTGGAGATAACCGTATCACCACGATATTGAGCATAGCAGCTGTCTTTAAATAGACTGAACTAAGTAGCTATAAAAGATGCTAGACCAAAGGGTTAGCGGGATTTTACGCCTTATCAATAATAAAAAAAGCAGCATAAATTGTTTGTCAATAGCATGAAAATGCATGCGACTCTAATTAATTTATTGCGGTTGTGCTTGCATTTGATGAATGGTTTGTTAGGTTAATAAGGAAAATTTGTTTAGCCCACTAACTAAAACAGGTTAGAACTATAATGGATACTGATACAGCTACTACAACGGATTTACAGCTACTGCTGCGCCACCCCAAGTCGACGGATGGCTATCAGGTAAATCAGCTAATTGAACGTTGTAAGCCACTAGATACCAACTCGACTTATTGTAATTTACTGCAATGTTTGCACTTTGCCGATACGTGTATCATGGCAGAAGACCAAGCTGATGGTGCACTACTGGGGTTTATCTCTGCCTACCGCAAACCTGCCGAACCAAACACCTTGTTTGTGTGGCAAGTAGCCATAGATAAACGCGCCCGTGGTCAAGGCTTGGCTCGCACCTTGTTAAATGCCTTATTAGAGTCTGATGCCTGTGAAGGTGTGACTCACCTAGAAACCACTATTACCGCCGATAACGCCGGTTCGTGGGCCTTATTTGAAAGCCTTAACCGTAGCCAAAGCACGGGTAAAGGTGAGCGCCGTGTGCTATTTGACCAACAGCGTCACTTTAGTGGCGCCAGCAACAGCGAGATCCTCTATCGCATTGCTCTGGGCTGATCCTCTCCGCGGTTAATCTTATTGCAATTATATTTTTTAGCTTTGAACTCAGGACTTTAAGGAGTCGAAATTGAGTATTTTTGATGAAATGGAATCCACTGTACAAACCTACGCCCGTTCTTTTCCGGTGACCTTTAATAAGGCCCAAGGCGTGTGGTTATATGATGAAAGCGGCAAGCGCTATTTAGACTTTCTTGCTGGTGCAGGTACCTTGAACTACGGCCATAACCATCCAGAGCTGAAAAAAGCGCTGCTGGAATATATTCAAGAAGACGGTATTGCCCATGGCTTAGATATGCATACCTCTGCAAAAGCGGGTTTTTTAACCGCGCTGCAAGATATTATCTTAAAACCTCGCGACATGGACTATGTAGCGCAGTTTACTGGCCCCACCGGTACTAACGCGGTAGAAGCCGCCATGAAGCTGGCGCGTAAAGTCACGGGTCGCAGTAACATTGTGACCTTTACTAATGGTTTCCACGGTGTGACCTTAGGCGCATTAGCCGCGACTGGTAACCAGCACCACAGAGGCGGTGCCGGTACTTCAATGGCCGACATTAGTCGTTTGCCTTACGACGGTTACCCAGGTGTTGGTGAAGATAGTTTGGTGCTATTTGAAGCCATGCTAAATGACAACTCCAGTGGTTTAGATAAGCCTGCTGCGGTGTTATTTGAAATCGTGCAAGGTGAGGGCGGTTTAAACGCAGCCACCATGAAGTGGTTACAGCGTTTAGAGAAGATTTGTCGTGAGCACGACATTTTAATGATCGCCGATGATATTCAAGCAGGTTGTGGCCGCACTGGTACCTTCTTTAGTTTTGAGCCGGCTGGTATTAAGCCCGACTTTATTACCCTGTCTAAGTCATTAAGTGGCATGGGTTTGCCCTTTGCCTTGGTATTGCTGCGCCCGGAGTTAGACCAGTGGTCACCGGGTGAGCATAACGGTACCTTCCGTGGTAATAACCACGCCTTTACTACCGCACGCAAAGCGCTAGAGTTATTTTGGCAAGACGATAAGTTAGGTGCTGAGGTGCGCAAAAAAGGGGAAATTTTAACCCAGCGCTTTGAAGCCTTACTAAAACGCTTCCCGTCGTTGTTTACCAAAGTTAAAGGTCGCGGCTTAATGCAAGGTATCGCTTGTCATACCGGTGAGCTGGCCGATGTGATCACCGGTAAATGCTTTGAGCGTGGTCTGGTAATTGAAACTGCCGGCCCCGATGGTGAAGTGGTGAAGTGCTTGTGTCCGCTAATTATTACTGAAGCTGAACTAAACCAAGGTTTAGATTGGTTAGAAGAAGCGGCGGCAGAAGCTGATGCGGAACGTAACGCTGCTTAAATATAGGGGTATAAGGGGCTAAGTGCCCCTTTTTACCTAGTGGTCGCCACTAATAAAGAGGTGTGCCCGTAAATAGTATTAATAAAGACAAAGGATCTACCAATGATAGTACGTACTCTTGCAGAATGTGAACAAAGCGAACGTCGTGTTAAATCAGAAACCGGCACTTGGGAAAGTACCCGCATGCTGTTAAAAGATGACAACATGGGCTTTTCTTTTCACATCACCACTATCTATGCCAATACCGAAACTCATATTCATTATCAAAACCACCTAGAGTCGGTGTATTGCATGAGCGGTGACGGTGAAATTGAAGACTTGGCCGATGGCAAAATTTATCCTATTAAGCCAGGCACGCTGTACATCTTGGACAAGCATGATAACCACCTGTTGCGTGGTGGTAGTGAAGACATGAAGTTAGCCTGTGTATTTAACCCGCCATTGACGGGTAAAGAAGTACACGACGCCGACGGTGTGTATGCGCTAGATGAGTAAATAATGCGTTGTGCGGGGATACGTCCCCGCTAACGAACATTTTCACTGGGCAGGGCCGGTGCGCCCAGGCCCAATGAAAATGTGCGGCTACGATTATTACCTAAAAAATTAAAGGATTAAGTAGAGTGTCACATACAGTAGAAAAAATTGGTGGAACCTCGATGAGCGAGTACCAAGCGGTACGCGATCATATTATTTTGCATAATCGCACTCCAGAGCAGTATTACCAGCGCTTGATGGTGGTGTCGGCGTTTGGTGGTATTACCGACGGCTTACTGGAATGTAAGCGCACCGGTGCCCCAGGTGTGTATGCCACTTATGCCGATGCCGAAGATGACAGTGCTTGGGAGCAAGCATTAGATAATGTAGCGGATCGCATGGCGCAGATTAATAAAGATATGTTTGCTGATACGCCAGAACGCGCCTTAGCAGACTCTTTTTTATCAGATCGCATTGTCGGTATTCGCGAGTGTTTGCATCACTTGCGCCAAGTGTGTGCTTTTGGTCAGTTTCAATTAGCTGAACAGCTGCAAACCGTTCGTGAGCTGCTCGCCGCCATGGGTGAAGCCCACAGTGCTCACAACATGGTGCTGTATTTGCGCCAAAGTGGCGTCAATGCGGTATTAATGGATCTCACGGGCTGGCGCGCCGATGAAGCCCAGCCGTTAGATGATGCACTCATAGAAGCCTTATCACACTTTGACCTAGCTACCCAGCTGCCAATAGTCACTGGTTATGCCCATTGTAAAGAAGGGCTAATGGGACGCTTTGATCGCGGTTACAGTGAAATGACCTTTAGCCGCTTAGCCGTGCTTACCAAAGCGCGCGAAGCCATTATTCATAAAGAGTTCCACTTAAGTAGTGCCGATCCGCGTTTAGCCGGTGAAGATAAAGTGATCCCCATTGGTCGTACTAACTACGATGTGACGGATCAGCTGTCTAACTTAGGGATGGAAGCCATTCATCCGCAAGCAGCAAAAGGCTTACGCCAAAAAGGCATTCCGCTGCGTATTCGTAATACCTTTGAGCCGGATCATGAAGGTACCTTGATCACCACCGATTACCGCAGCCCAGCGCCATGTGTAGAAATGGTTGCCGGTCGTCGTAATATTTTTGCCGTAGAAATGTTTGATCAAGATATGGTGGGCCGTGTCTCTCATTATGCTGAGCAGTTTACCGATGAAATAGAAGACACCGGCTTAAACTTAGTCTCTAAAGACATGAACGCCAATACCCTTACTTATTATGTGTCGGGAAACCGTAAAACTGTGCGTACCTTAGTGGCGGCATTAAAGCGCAAATTTGAGCATGCCGACGTACATACCCATAGAGTGTCGTTAGTGTCGGCAGTGGGCAGTGATATGAGCATACCGGGATTACTAGCGCGTTCTGTTGCGGCGCTAAATAGAACCAATGTGCCGGTGCGTGCCGTACACCAGACGCTGCGAGCCGTCGAAATGCAGTTTATAGTTGATGACCAGTACTATGAACAAGCAGTCAAATCCTTACATGATGAGTTAGTGCAAACTAATGCCGATACGGTAGCGCTTTCTGTCGCTTGAAAGGATCAGTAAGTCTTTAATCAAGTAAGTATCTTATCTGCACTCGCTCCTTAAGTTTGATAAGGAGCGAGTGTGTGTTTATCGGCCGCTTAATGCCAGCTTTAGCCAGAATCATTTTCAGTTCTGAACACTCTATTTCTGTGCTCTGGTGTGGGTGGCGTGGCAAAAGATCTTAAGCTGTTATCCTTTCTAGTTTCCTCCATTTTTGGCACACTCAAGCCACTATTTCTGATTGAGACCCTACTATGGCCAGACGTGCCGCAGCATTACATATCTTGGTAGACAGCCAAGAGCAGTGTTTAGCATTAAAATAGCAGCTCGCCAAGGGCGCCAACTTTCAGCAGCTGGCAAAAAAGTATTCTACTTGTGCTTCAGGAAAGCGTGGCGGCGATTTAGGCGAGTTTAGCCGTGGCGCTATGGTCGGCCCCATTGACAAAGCGGTCTTTACTGGGCCTGAGTTAACAATTCAAGGTCCGATAAAGACCAAGTTTGGTTATCATCTCGTTAAAGTCTTATATCGTCATTAGTGCTGGGGCACTTACGGTAGATTAAGGATAATGTATGTTTCTTGAGCAGATCCAGATCCGTAACTTTATGGGGTTGAGTCGGCTCTCTCTCACCCTTAATCAAAGTACCGCCTTGATGGGCGAAAACGCGTGGGGAAAGACCAGCTTATTTCGGGCTTTATGGCGATTAATGGGGCAGGGGAGCTGTTGCTATCAATTTGTGGATGAAGATTTTTATCGCACCGAACCCGATGAAAACGAAGTTAGCGAATTACAAATTATTCTCAGCTATCGCGAACATAGGCCGGGTATTAGTGAGCATTCCTCTCGGCTAAGACGCTTGTCCCCAGTGTGGGTTAAGCATAAAGATAACTTTCATCGCATTCATTATCGTGCCCGAGCCCGGAGAACAGAGCACGGTGTGATCAGTGAACATGACTTTTTGAATGCCGCTGGCGTGCATATACCACTGCTTACCTCGGCCTACCTAGTGCATCATTTAATTGAGATGAACCCCGTATTCCGGCTACGAGATTCTCGCGGTATTCCGCAACACTTACCTATTGTTAGCTTAAACGATAATTACGAACAATTATTAACTCAATTAACCGATCAGCTTGCCGAGCAAGACTTACTGCCTAAGCAAGATATTAAAGCCGGCCTAGATGCGGTGCGCCAATTACTCGAACACTACTTTACGCCGCAAGGTGCTACTAGCCGCGCCCCGCGGCGCGCTAAAGATATTGCAATTCACCCCGTTACCCTAAGTCAGCTAGGTAAGTTTAATAACTGGCAGCCTAAAGGAGAAGAAAGTGGCTTGGCGCTGGCATTATCTTCAGTAGCACACACCATATTACAAGCGCGCGGTGGACGGCCCATCGAAAAAGGCGCACGGCCCATGCTATTAATTGAAGATCCAGAAAGTCGTTTACATCCCACTATGTTAGCGGTGACTTGGGGTATTTTAGACCGTTTCCCGGGGCAAAAATTAGTCACCACCAATTCCGGTGATTTATTATCGGCATTTCCACTACATCATCTACGCCGTTTAGTACGTTACCCTCATGAAACCAAGAGCTTTCAAATCGGCAATGAAAAATACAATGGCGAGGATATGCGGCGCATTGCTTTTCATGTGCGCATTAACCGACCCATGTCGTTATTCGCTCGGTATTGGTTATTAGTTGAAGGCGAAACAGAAATTTGGCTGTTGTCTGAGCTGGCGCGTATTTGTGGCTATATATTACAGGCAGAAGGGATCCGCATTATTGAGTTTGCTCAGTGTGGCCACAGCCCGTTAATTAAAGTGGCCCGAGATTTTGGCATTGGTTGGCACCTGTTAACCGATGGCGACGAAGCGGGGCAAAAATACGCACAAGGGGTGCGCAGCGTATTACGTGACGATCGAGAGGCTGATCGGCTGACTATCTTGCCCGACCGAGACATTGAGCATTATCTTTTTCACCATGGTCTGGAGGCGGTATTTCGTCAAGAAGCGCAAATTTATGATAAGCACAGCAGTCCTTCGCGCATTATTGAACGCGCCTTAAGCCGGCGCAGTAAACCGGGGATGGCGTTAGCCGTGGTAGAGGCGGTAGAATTAAAAGGGGCTAATACTGTGCCGCGCGAGTTGCGCCGCATGTTTGCGCGCATGGTGGCCAATGCCCGCCGCCAGCGCTAGGGCGGTATTGGTGACTGATAATGCTTTTTTAACTTATTCTTGGAGTAATACCAATGACGGCCGCTTTGCCTGCCTTATTGTATGCCCCCCTCGCGTTAACGGCGGTGGTGGCTTTATGTTTATTATTATGGGTACTCGCTAAAGGGGATGTATGCCCAGGACAGCGCCGACGGATCAGCGATGGCTTATTATCGGGCTGGGCAGTATTTGGCTTAGCCGTCATGCTGGGAGCAGACTCCGCCAGTGGCTCATGGCTGGTTTTCCTTGGTGGAGTAAGCTTTGTTATTGGTATAGCAGTATTATTATATCAAGGCCGTTTGGCCGGTAAGCGCAGTTTACCCTTAAGCTGGCATGGGCCGGGTTTGCTACTGGCGCTCTTGTATGGCGCCGTAGTGGTGTTTCATTATGGCCCGACGTTGTTATTAGCGGGTGGCGCCGGTGGCTGCGTATTTGCTCATTTAATTATGGTGCGCGCTAAACATCGCCTCACGGCATTTAATACCTTATTACCGCTAGTAGGCATTGCCTTTGCGATAGCTTGGTTACTGTTGCTGGTTATCCAAACGTATGTTGCGGATTTACAAGGTGAGATGACCGCCGGTTTAATCCGTCCTTTTGTACAAATGAGTGCGGCTATGTTGCTGGGAGCGATATTATGGCTCTTTCCTTTATTACGCCAACAAGACACCTCACCGCCCTTGATTGCCGTTGTTGCCTTGTTAATTATCGGTGGGTTAGCCGTTGGGCAAAGCATATTGTGGCAATTAGCCAGTAACATCTCGTAAACAGCAAATAAATTGCGGCTCGACGCAAATTTTTCTCGTTGTACTTAACGTTACCCTCACCCTAGAATGCGCGCCTCAAATTCGGAGGCGCTATGCACTTGATCCCCCTTTATTTACACCTCACTTTGCTCACCTTAGGCAATGCATTTTTGCTGACCTTAGTGGCGGTGTATCTTAATGCCCAAGGGGCAGCTGCCACCGAAGTGGGCCTTGTCGGCTCGGCCTTTTATATGGGTATGTTGGGCGCCAGCTTTTTTGCCGATGTGTTTATTCAACGCCTCGGTCATGTACGCGCCTTAGTGGTGTGCTGTGTGGTATTAACCCTAGCGGCAATCGCACTCCCTTTAAGTAGCCTGTTACCGATGTGGTTAGCATTACGGGTGTTTGCTGGTATGGCGGCGGCCATTGGTTTTGTGGCGGTAGAAAGCTGGGTATTAGGGGTCGCGCCTTTGCATAAGCGTTCACGCTCAATGGCGCGTTATATGCTGGTGTATTATTTTAGCTATGGTATTAGCCAGTTATTTATTGACTGGATCCCTGCCGCCGGCATCACCGGGTTTATGCTTGCCGGTGGTTTGTGTGCGCTTGCTGTCGTGCCGTTATTTTGGGCGAAGACGCCTAATATGGAAACCCCAGATCCTAGCGCGCCTATCTACACTGGTAAGCCACCGCGTACCGAACGGGCATTAGGTTTAGTTGGCTGTTTAGTAGCGGGCATGTTACTGGGCACCTTGTCGGCGCTAATGCCTATTCAGTTGCAACAGCTAGGGCTACAACAAGAAGTCGGCTTGTATATGGCTTGGCTTATTTTGTGTGGTATGGCGTTTCAGCTACCCAGTGGCAGCTTAGCGGATCGTTTTGGTAAAAGAACCATGATGGCCGTGCAAACGACGATGATTGCACTAGGTTCAGCATTGTTGTGGGAAGGGGGCAGCACTAGCGTTATGTTGATCGCTTTTGCCTTATTGGGCGCGGGTGGTTTCACTTTATACCCCACCACCATGTCCTATGCGTGTGGCAAGTTACAAGGGCGTACCTTAGTCAAAATGGCACAAAAGCTGATGTTTATTTATAGCTTAGGCTCGTTAGCCGGGCCGATGATGGCCGGTATTATGCTAGAGCAACAGCAAGCCGGTTTATTCTTATTTGTTATTTTGCTGGTGATGGCGTGGGGAGCCTGGTTAGGCCTGATGGGGCTGCTGGGTCGCAAGCCAGTGGGTACCACGATTTAACCCTTTATACTTTTGCTGCTGAATATTAGAGCCCGATCGCTAATATAGTGATCGGGCTTATTTTTATGTCAAATATAGGTAAGATAATAGCATCGATGTTACGTAGTCAGCGTCGGTGTGAGTATCTTCGTGAAGTTCACAACATGACTGCACAGTTTCCTAGTGAGGTTCTATATGAAACTTAAAACATGGTCAGCAATCGCTGTCATTTCTACCCTAGGATTGGCCGGTTGTGCTAATACGGATATGTACTCGGGTGATGTGTATAGCGGCAGTAGTGCCAAGCAGGCGCAAAGTGTCACCTATGGTACGGTTTCCTCAGTGCGCCCCGTCACGATTCAAGCGGGGGACAACAACCCTAACCTAATTGGCACGGTAGGCGGTGGTGTTTTGGGTGGACTGTTAGGCCGCCAAGTGGGTGGCGGTACTGGTCGCCAAATAGCGACTGCGGCGGGCGCGCTGGGTGGTGCTATGGTAGGTTCACGTGCTGAAGATAAAGTAAACCAAGTAAAAGCGGTTGAAATCGAAGTGCGCACTGACAATGGTGAGAATATTATTGTGGTACAAAAAGCCGATCGTAATTGGCAGCCAGGCCAGCGAGTACGGTTGGTGGGCTCAGGAAGAAATATGAGTGTGTCTCCTTACTAGCCCTAAGCGAGCGATAGCAACAAAAAGGCGCCCATTGGGCGCCTTTTTGTTTTGAAGCTGTTTTTATTCTTATCGTTTTTACAGTCCTGTCTTCCTGGGCTCATTTACATCTGTGCCAAGGAAGGTGCAGATACCGCGACTAGGGCGGCGCCGACTGTAAAAATGATGGTGATAATAAGTTCTTTCATTCTTACCTTCCTCAACAATGGTCTGTGGATTTAATATACGGCATAAACGATGACTTATCAAACACTATTTTGCATTTATACTGGGTTAGGCTAGGTTTTTTTGATATGACGCGTGTTTTTTAATATTTACCGCGTGTTTTTTTGCGTTTTTTACGGAAATTACTATTGTTACAATAAGTTAAAGATATAATATCATCTTATTTATCAAGGGTTTGTATTGTATTGTTATTTTTGAGTGCGACTTTGGTCTAAAATAGTCGTAACGACCTTGGGGTAATTTGTTAGTGGTTTTTAGCCGTGTTTTTTGAGAGGCATGATCGGTAAGCCTTCTTGGTTGGCTAAAAAATAGCCTTAGATTGATGGGTTTGGAGCGGTTTTGCTAAAAAGCGACGTAATCATTAGCTGGCAGACTATCTCTTGCTCAAAGGAGTAAAAAGACCAGATCCTATAAAACGATTATCCCTGTACCCGCGGCTGGCTCCTTTCTTTAGGCGAACTCTGTTAAAATAAACGTCAGTTTTTTATCGTGGTAATGGGGTTGAGTTTGACGCAGCGGGTAGAACAGTGGCAGGCAAAGTTAAAAGAATGTCGTGGAGCAGACCGTGGACGATTTCGCCATCGACTACGCGGTCTCACTAAGTTAACCGCGGCGGCACAACAGCAACGGTTAGCGACACTCGGGCCCCAGATACTGAGCTCCATTGCTGAGCGTGAGCGCCGACACGCTTTGCTGGCCACGCCGTTAGCGTATCCGCCGCAGTTGCCGGTAAGTGAGCAGCGCGAGCGGATCAAGAAAACCATTCTTGAGCATCAAGTGGTGATTATTGCCGGTGAAACCGGCTCTGGTAAAACCACACAGATCCCTAAAATGTGTTTAGAGCTGGGGTTAGGCATTGAAGGCACCATTGGCCATACTCAACCGCGGCGCTTAGCGGCGCGCAGTGTCGCCAGTCGTTTGGCCCACGAGTTAGATTGTGAGCTAGGCGAGCGAGTCGGTTTTAAAGTTCGCTTTACCGATCAAGTCAGCACCAGTAGCCAAGTTAAGCTGATGACCGACGGTATTTTGCTGGCAGAAATTCAGCAAGATCGCCAGTTGCGCCAATACGACACTCTTATTATTGACGAAGCTCATGAGCGCAGCTTAAATATCGACTTTATTTTGGGTTACTTGAAAGAGTTATTACCTAAACGCCCCGATCTTAAAGTCATTATTACCTCGGCCACCATTGATCCAGAACGTTTCTCGGCGCACTTCAATAATGCCCCCATTATTAGTGTCTCGGGTCGTACTTATCCGGTTGAGTTGCGCTATCGTCCGTTAGTGAGCGAGCAAGGAGAGCGGGATCAGTTACAAGGGATTATAGAAGCGGTCGCGGAGCTGACCAAAGAAGGTCCTGGCGATATGCTGATCTTCATGAATGGGGAGCGAGAAATTCGTGATACCGCCGATGCGCTTAATAAGTTAGAGCTGCGCCACACCGAGGTGGTGCCCTTATTTTCACGCCTTTCGAACTCTGAGCAAAATCGCATTTTTGAGCCCCACAGTGGCCGACGTATTGTGCTGGCTACTAACGTGGCAGAAACTTCACTTACGGTGCCAGGGATCCGCTATGTTATCGATCCCGGTACCGCCCGCATTAGTCGTTATTCTTATCGTACTAAAGTACAACGCTTACCCATAGAAGCTATTTCCCAAGCCAGTGCCAATCAGCGTATGGGGCGATGTGGCCGGGTAGAAGCGGGGATTTGTATTCGTCTGTATGACGAAGCCGACTTTGTAAGTCGCCCCGAATTTACCGATCCCGAAATATTACGGACTAACTTAGCCTCGGTTATCTTACAAATGCTGGCGCTGGGGCTCGGTAATATAGAAGCCTTTCCGTTTGTTGAAGCGCCTGAGCGTAAACATATTAGCGACGGCGTGCGTCTGCTAGAAGAGTTAGGTGCCGTGACCGGTGCGCAAACCAAGTTAAAACTGACTGCGCTAGGGCGGGATTTAGCCCGCCTACCTGTCGATCCTCGCTTAGCACGGATGGTGTTAGCGGCGCGCGACTTTGGTTGTGTCACCGAAGTCATGGTGATCACCGCCGCCTTAAGTATTCAAGACCCGCGCGAGCGGCCGCAAGATAAACAACAAGCCGCGGCACAAATGCATGCCCGTTTTGCCGATAAAGACTCCGACTTTATGGCCTACATTAACCTGTGGAACTACCTAAAAGAGCAGCGTAAAGCGCTGAGCGGGAATCAGTTTCGCAAACAATGTAAAAAAGAGTTTTTAAACTACTTACGGGTACGTGAATGGCAAGATGTCTACAGCCAGTTGCGGTTAGTGGTTCGAGA
>JAAYRH010000217.1 GCA_012518835.1 Aeromonadales bacterium
ATTCGTTTGTTGCGCGAGGCGTTTATTGCGTTAGCAAAAGAGGATGAAGGAGTGATCGATCACGATACCTTAGCTCTTAGTGTGACAGGCCACAGTCGTGAAGGACAGGAGATTTCGTTTTATGCTATGTCTCCCGATCCCTCTACGGCGTGGGCGATGGCCATGCGTTTGCGAGAAGCGATGCTCGAACATGTGCGCACCCACCATCCTGACTGGTGGCCCTATGACCGATTATATACCGAAGTATTAGACGCACAAAAGACGCTTGCTGCTAAGCCAAACGACAGTATCAATTAATCCTAGACCCACAGCTTAGGGTAACAAGGGTTAGTTTTTACAAGCCGCTAGCGCAGCAGTGTCAGGAATAGGGAATACTTTGTCATACACAAGGTTATAAACAAACGCATAGATGAGATAAAAAGCCGACATCGTCATGCCTAACTTAAAGGCCATCCAAATTGTAATATTTAAGTGCCAGGCAATCAGCGGCAAAAACATGACTAACAAGCCACCTTCAAACAAAAAGGCATGGAATATGCGGATCAGTGTGGTTTTATGCACATTGCCGCGCAGCTTAACCATGGCGTGGTCAAATAATAAATTATAAAAGTAGTTCCAAAAAGTGGCGATAATAGAGCCGGCTACAGCCAAGCTGCCCATTTCAAACATATTATAGCCAAATAATAAGGTGGCTGAGGGAGCAAAAATAATAAGACCAATTAGCTCAAAGCCAAGGGCATGGCGAATTCGGTCTGCGGTAGTACGCATTATGTTTCCTTATTAGTAAAAGCGATCGGTGGGAGTAACCTACCACCGACCAGATAACCATTAATCGTTCAGCTCATAAGGCAGCGGTTGCAGTTGCAAACGACTGTCCTCTTGGCCTTTGATGCGAAATACTGTGTCAGCTTCTAAATCATTATTTATGACTGAGTTTACCAAACATTCGCCATTTTCTTGCCAATGACTTAACACGGTGCCGACACGGCGCCAGTTGTCACCGAGCTGCATTTCAATAACTTCGTTAGTAGCAATTGGCTCAGTAGCACGGCCCGCCAGCGTAAATAGCGCTTTTTTATTACCGCCGCGATACTTGGTGCGTGCCACGGTTTCTTGCCCCATATAGCAGCCTTTAGTAAAACTAATAGCGCCGTCAATAGCCTGTAGGTTCACCATCTGCGGAATGTACTCTCCTTGATGCTCGGCACTCAGCTCGGGCACGCCAGCTTGGATCATTAGACCAGTCCAAGTGGACTCCTCACCTAGCGGTAACTCGGGTGGGGTTACCTCTTTAGGCAAAATTAATAGTGCGTGCTCGGCGGCCACCGGGATCACC
This sequence comes from Aeromonadales bacterium, assembly GCA_012518835.1. Lineage (GTDB taxonomy): Bacteria > Pseudomonadota > Gammaproteobacteria > Enterobacterales > Aeromonadaceae > Oceanimonas. The sequence goes on from JAAYRH010000217.1 coordinate 1,337, forward strand.
ACGCCGCCTTGCCATAAGTTATTACCGTCGAGTTGCTCGCTTAGCCAGTGGGATACGCCTTCACCAGCTAAGCCAAATACTTGCCAGTCTTGGCTGGCGTCTTCAATGTCGGTTTTAGCAAAAATGGCGAATTTTTTAAGCTCAGGTAACTGGCGCTCCACTAGGCTTTGGTTCATTAGTAATAATAGCTGTTCACCTAGGTTAGCTAGCCAAAAACTGGCCCACAATCTACCTTTATTATCACAGTGCCCGCCAAGGCTGGCATCACCGGCCTGTAATTCGGTGACATCGCAGGTGATCTGACTTTGTAAGTAGCTGGTGCGATCGGCGCCGGTGAGGCTAATGATGGCTTTATTAGGTAATGGATAGAGTGTCGGAGTAGAAGCAAGCGTCAACATGGGCATTCCCCTTGTTTACTATTATTGGGTGAAGTGTGACGGTTATGGTAAAGATGACCGACACATTTGTCAGTAGTCATAAGACCTTATACTATGATCTTTGTTTAACTTATCTGGAAACTGTCATGGTCAAACTCTCTGATAAACCTCGTTTAATGTGGGCCTGCCGCCGTGGCATGCTAGAACTAGATGTGATTTTGGCCCCGTTTGTTGAGCATGAATATGACGGCTTAACCTCAGTGCAGCAAGCTACCTTTGAGCGGTTGCTGGAGTGTGATGATCCTGACTTATTTGCTTGGTTTATGGGGCATCGCAGCTCTGAGGATGCCGAGTTGCAAGCGATGGTGGCATATATTCTTGAACGTAACCAGATTCGCAATCAGCGCTAAGCCTTCTTATTATCATCGCTACTATGTACTGGCGGTAGCGGCCTTCTGGTGGCTGCCCGCCAGTTTTCTATTAAACGCCGAACGTTTGATGTGGTTTATGCCAGTGTGGCTAGCGGTCTGTTTTTGGTTATGGTGGCGCTGTGCTCACTATCAAATTCAAGGTGAATATCGCAATGGCATAGTAAGTCTAAATGGTCGCCGCGGGCGATTATCAACTTATAGTCGAGTTGGTCCTGGCTTTTTGCTGGTGGTATTAGAAGGTGACACTTGGCCACCTTATTGGTTATTTCAAGATGCGTTGCCCGACACGGTTTATCGGCGCTTATCTCAATTAATACTGCACGCCGAGCCTTCACCCCTTTAAATTAGCGCGCTGTTTTTGGTGTAAGAATAGTGGGTGTAGGATCGCTAAGTAACTCGGGATAGTCCAAAGTGTAGTGTAAGCCTCGTGATTCTTTACGCGCCATCGCCGAGCGCACGATTAGCTCTGCCACTTGCACTAAATTACGCAGCTCTAGCAAATTATTGCTCACCGTAAAATTGGCGTAATACTCTTGAATTTCTTGTTGTAACAAATCAATTCGCCGCTTTGCCCGTTCAAGTCGCTTATCAGAGCGCACGATCCCGACATAATCCCACATAAATAATCGTAGCTCATGCCAGTTATGATGAATTATTATATCTTCGTCCGAGTCTGAAACTTGGCTTTCATCCCATAACGGTAAAGAGGGTGGTGCAGGCGTATCGTCGAGCTTGGCTAATATATCTTGCCCAGCGGCGCGAGCAAAAACGATGCACTCGAGTAGCGAGTTTGAGGCCATGCGATTAGCGCCATGTAAGCCAGTATAAGACACTTCGCCAATGGCGTAGAGGCCGTTAATGTCGGTTTGGCTTTGTTGGTCTACCATCACACCGCCACAGGTGTAGTGTGCTGCAGGTACAATGGGCATGGCTTGGCGAGTCATATCAATACCCACTTTTAAGCAGCGCTGATAAATAGTTGGGAAATGCTTAATAATAAAGTCAGCGGGTTTATGGCTGATATCCAAATACATGCACTCGGCGCCTAAGCGCTTCATTTCGTGATCGATAGCGCGGGCCACAATATCCCGTGGTGCGAGTTCGGCGCGCTCATCATAGTCGGGCATAAAGCGAGTGCCATCAGGACGTTTGAGTAGAGCGCCTTCGCCACGTAGAGCTTCGGTCAGTAAAAAGTTACTATCATCAGGGTGAAACAGGCTAGTGGGGTGAAATTGGTTAAACTCCATATTCGCTACCCGACAACCGGCGCGCCAAGCCATAGCAATGCCGTCGCCAGAGCTAACATCGGGGTTAGAGGTGTATTGATACACCTTAGAGGCGCCGCCGGTCGCTAAGGCCACAAAGCGGGCGCCAATGGTTTCTACTCGCTCTTTGTCGCGGTTCCAGACATAGGCTCCTAAGATACGGTTGCCCGATAAGCCAAGCTTGGCGCTAGTAATTAAATCGAGTGCATTGACTCGCTCTAGAATATGAATGTTAGGATGGCGCTGTACTTGCTCATTGAGGGTCAGCTGCACGGCGCGGCCTGTCGCATCGGCGGCATGAAAAATACGTCGATGGCTATGACCGCCTTCACGGGTGAGATGATAGGCTGGTGCGCCGTTATTCGACCCTTGAGTGTCAAATGGTACGCCTTGGTCAATGAGCCATTGTATCGCACCGGGAGCTTGGCGCGCCGTTAATTCTACTACGGCGGGGTCGCATAAGCCGGCGCCAGCGACTAAAGTATCGCTAACGTGAGACTCAATGCTGTCGGTCTCATCAAATACGGCCGCAATACCGCCTTGGGCGTATAGGGTAGAACCCTCGGAGAGGGCGCCTTTACTTAATACCTGAACCTTTGCATGGTCGGCAAGCTTCAAGGCAAGGGATAACCCGGCCGCACCACTACCAATGATCAATACATCGCAGAGGTATTTAATGGGGTCTTTCATAATGTCCTATAGGCCCAATTGGAAAGAGGTTATATGGTAGCTCAAGCAATCTAAAGGCGCAGCTAGAATTCATCTCGGTAAATAATTTAGAACTTTTGGGCGCATCTGGAGTCTATGTAGGGTGCGCTTGTTACGGGCCGATGTGGTGACACATCAAATTTTTGGAGGTTACGCGGCTCGCATGGGCGATAATATAACAGACCAGCAGCTGGTCAAGCGGGTCCAGCGTGGCGATAAAAATGCGTATAACCTGCTAGTAATAAAGTACCAGCATAAGGTAGCAAACTTGGTGTCTAGATACGTGTCTAACCCAGGCGATGTACCCGATGTAACCCAAGAGGCCTTTATTAAAGCCTATCGTGCCTTACCCAATTTTAGGGGTGATAGCGCGTTTTATACGTGGTTGTATCGAATAGCGGTAAATACGGCAAAAAACTACTTAGTCGCTCAACGTCGCCGTCCACCGGGTCGCGATGTTGAAATAGAAGATGCCGAATATTATGACGGTGGCGAAGGTCTCAAGGATCAGGCGTCACCTGAACATTTGATGATGTCGGAAGAGATTAAGCGGGCAGTATTCGACACCATAGAAGCCTTGCCCGATGATCTTAGAACGGCGATTACCTTACGAGAGCTGGAAGGGATGAGCTATGAAGAGATTGCCAACGTGATGGACTGTCCAGTAGGGACAGTTCGTTCTCGAATTTTTCGAGCACGAGAGGCAATCGATAAGCGAGTCCAGCCATTACTTCAGGGTTGAACGGGGAATAGTGTTATGGCAAAAGTTATAGCAGATAAAGAACAGATTTCGGCCCTTGTGGATGGGGAAATCCAAGACACAGTATTATTAGAGCAGCTGGAGCAAGAGCCCGAGCTTGCTGATACCTTTGGCCGTTATCACCTTTATGGCGATGCAATGCGTCATGATTTACCCAGTCATCTACAAATGGACTTAAGTAACAAAATTGCTGCGGCCATTGCCGATGAGCCCGCAATAATCGCCGCACCTAGCACCATTGAGTACCATGACACGGTTCAATCAACCGAGTCGACAAAGGTGGCACGTCCGCGCTTTGGCAAGGCGGCGCCCATGTTACGTTATGCTGGACAATTTGCGATTGCCGCCTCTATTTCGGCGGCGGTTATTGTTGGCGTACAGCAATATAGCCAAACAGACTTATCTTCGCCGGTGCTTAATACGGTACCCATGAGTGGCAGTGCCGCACCCGTGAGCCTCAATTATCAGTCCGGTGAGAGTAGTCGGCTGGCCGAGCAAGATCAGTTAGAGCAGCAGCGTCGTGTTCATGAGCTATTTTTAGACCATGAATTGCAGCAACGGCTGCGCCAATAATACTAAAGGTAATTTGTCTTGAAGAAACTAGGGGTAGCGGTCGCCATGCTAATGTCTATTTGGGCATTCGCTTTTTCGGCCGTGGCGCAAGAAGAGAAGTCAGCCGAGCAGCTATTACAAGAGATGCAAGCGGCATATCAAACCCTTAATTTTGAGCTCACATTTATTGAGGTCAGCCAAGGTCACTTAGAGCCTAAATTGCTGACCCGTGGCCACCTTGATGGCCAAGTAATGACCCATCTTACTCACCTTAACGGCCGGCCCCGTGAGTTTGTGCAGCGAAATAATGAGACCAGCTTCTTTGATGCCAATCAGGGGGGATATACCTTAGAGGGAGCCAACCTTCCAGGGTTATTTTATCGACTACAAACTACTTCATTAGCTAACTTATTAGAGCGTTATGATGCCGTGTCTGCGGGGCGTAGCCGAGTGTTAGGCCGAGTAGCGCAAATAGTGCGTTTGGTCCCTAAATCTAAGAGTTACTATGGCTATATGTTATGGCTAGACCAAGATACCGGCCTGCTACTTAAGCTCGACACCTTAAATGAAGGAACCGAAGTGGTAGAGCAAAGTATGGGAGTGGCGTTAAATGTGACCGAGCAGCCTAGCCCGCTCATTGCTGAACTTAAAGATGCGAGCCTGCCGGCCGTGATGACCACCGCCGATATTTACCCCGCTTTGCCCCAAGCTTCGCCTTGGCATTTAGGCTGGGTACCAGAAGGCTTTTCGATACGCGCTCAAGATAAGCATAAACTCCCCGTTACTGAACAGCCGGTGGATTACGTGATGCTGTCTAATGGTTTGGTGGATGTGTCGGTGTATGTCCGTAAAAATAGAGCGAATAGCGATAGCCAGCAACAGCTGATCCGCCAAGGGGCCACCCACTTATTAACTATGATGAACCCTGCGCGAGTTGAGGTGACGGTGGTGGGTGCTATTCCGGCCGACACCGCACATAAGCTGGCCGAGTCGGTTGAGTTGAGCACGACTCCTTAAAAGGAGCTTATTTATGATTGAAGAAATCGCGACCGTATCAGCCATACACCCCGATGGGGTGGAAGTAGTCTGCTTTAGTAAGTCCGCCTGTGGCCAGTGTCAGCACAGTAGTAACTGTGGCACTGGTTTAGTATCTAAAGCCCTGCCTGGGCGAGATCATCGTTTTATCATTGCCACCGACCTGTCACTGACAGTCAATCAACAAGTACGGATTGGCATACCTGAACAAGGCGTCATCACCAGTGCTTTATTGGTGTATTTAGTACCGTTATTAATGATCTTAGGCAGTGCGCTGCTGGCCAGCGCTGGGTTAGGATTAGGCGACGGTGGTACCTTATTAGGCGCCGTTATTGGTGGTGGTATCGGCTTTGGCTGGGCATCACGTTTAGCTCGCCGCACCAGCTTGCAATTGACAGCACCGATTATCATAGCGCCGCTGTTACCCGTATCTCAACGCGACTAAGGATTGGCCTAGTTTGCGCTAATCCAGTAGAATCCTGTCTTTATCTCTCGCTTTTCAGACAATGGACTCTTTATTGCATCATGAAGCATATTCGTAACTTTTCCGTCATTGCGCACATAGACCACGGCAAATCTACTCTGTCCGATCGCCTAATTCAGGTGTGCGGCGGTTTGTCCGATCGG
>JAAYRH010000218.1 GCA_012518835.1 Aeromonadales bacterium
AAGCTATCTCGCTATTATGTCGATATTGGTAGTGATAGGGATTTGGTTACTCGCCAATTTATTAGGTGTGTAACCAATATGGTAAGGAAAGTGATTAAGCCCTTTAGCCACGGAATCTATATTAATGTTGAGTGTTGAGTGGTGAGTGTTGAGTGTTGAGTGTTGAGTGTTGAGTGAAAAGTTCAACATTCAACATTAAAAATTCAACATTATTTTTTGGTAGGCGAACGCTTGCTCTCGTATTACGCCGCAACGATACGCTAAGCGTAAAGCGTACCGCTATGTTTTTATCTCGCTAACCTTCCGTACGTAAAAACTTAAGAATATCACCTTTAAAGGGCTCTTCTAAGTAGTCGGTATGCTCGGGCTTAATATGGTTATCGGTAAAGCCAAACGCTTGCAGGCTGTTGGTTATTTTATTTCTGCGGCCACGGCCAGGGTCGACTAAAATCACCTTGCACTGAGGCTTAGCGTGGCGGGCAATAAAGTTCGCTAAAAGCTCAACATGCTGATCTTCGTAGAGAATATCGCTGCCAATAATTAAATCAAATAAGCCTAAATCACAGTTTTCATCAGCCCAGTCTACTCGCTCAAAGGCGATAGCTTTGCCGTTATTGAGCTTGGCATTGCGGTTTAAAAAATGTTCCACTTTGGGGTGATAATCGGTGGCAGTAATATCGGCATTACGCTTATTCAGTAAAATGCTCGATAAACCAATACCACAACCCACTTCTAAAATACGTTTGCCAGCAATATCGTAATCTAGCATATGGTTGGCCAGCACTAAGCTAGAAGGCCATACCACACCAAATAATGGCCAAGTGGCTGAGCTAATGCCTAACTGCTCAGCAACGCCATCGGGATCGCTAAACTGCTGGTTATCCCGCAATGTACACAGATGAATGTCTTTATGACCCACTTCAATAGTTTGATAACGAACGCGCACGGGCGATGTCATGTTGGTGTCCTAGGTAGGGAGCTAAGCCGAGCGAAGAAAATAAGCTTCCAACTCAGCAAAAAATTAAAAAAACCAGTTCAAGAAATTTGTCGACATTATAGCACATTTAGCAGCATGTTGTTGAAAGTTAGCAGCACTAGCTATTTTGTATGGTGAAAAAGAAGCGGGCAGTTTAATCCACTGTGGTGGCGTGAAAACTAAGCAGTTAGTGGTGAGGGAAGAAAAAGCACTAAACCATAAAAGAGAAAAAGGCGTAAAGATAGCCTTGAACCGTCAGCAGACGGACCAAGGCTAAACAGGCGAATTAGCGGGCTTGATACTCTTTAATAGAGCTCAGAATACCTTCAGCGTTAAGGCCAAGTTTTGCCAAAATTTGCTGCTGATTACCTTGCTCAATAAAGCAGTCGGGTAATCCTAAATTTAATACCGGCACGCATTGTTTATGCGCCATTAAGCATTCATTTACCGCTGAGCCGGCACCGCCCATAATGGCGTTTTCTTCTAACGTTACTAGCAGTTCATGCTCGGGCAGTAGCGCTAATAATAGCTCTTTATCTAGCGGCTTAACAAAGCGCATATCCACTAAGGTAGCGTCTAGTTGCTCCGCGACTGTCATGGCCTCATCAAGCAAAGTACCAAAGTTAAGGATGGCAATTTTTTGGCCTTGACGCACAGTACGGCTTTTGCCTATTTCCATTGTATTCATCTGTGATTGGATATCGACGCCGCTGCCGCCACCGCGCGGGTAGCGTACTGTGGCAGGGCCTGAATACTGATAACCGGTATAGAGCATTTGTCGACATTCGTTTTCATCACTGGGCGTCATAATGACCATATTAGGCACGGTACGCAAAAAGCTAATATCAAAGGCCCCTTGATGGGTAGGACCATCGGCACCCACAATACCGGCTCTGTCGATAGCAAATAAGACATCTAAGTTTTGTAACGCGACATCATGGATCAGTTGGTCGTAGCCACGTTGTAAAAAGGTTGAATAAATGGCTACCACCGGCTTTTTACCTTCAATCGCAAGTCCTGCCGCCAACGTGACGGCATGTTGCTCGGCAATGGCCACATCAAAGTAGCGCTGCGGAAACTGCTGAGAAAAAGGCACCAAACCAGAGCCTTCACGCATCGCGGGGGTAATGGCCATTAATTTTGGACAGCTTGTAGCCATATCGCATACCCACTGGCCAAAAATGGCAGAGTAGCTGGGGCTGGTACTCGTGGCTTCGGGGAGCGAGTCTTCACTGGGATCAAACTTAGGCACGCCATGATAGCCGATAGGATCTTGCTCAGCCGGTAAGTAGCCTTTGCCTTTACGGGTCATGATATGTAAAAACTGCGGCCCTTTAAGCTTGCGCATATTACGCAGTGTTTCTACTAAGGTATTAATATCGTGGCCGTCAATAGGGCCTACGTAATTAAAGCCAAACTCTTCAAATAAGGTCCCTGGGATCACCATGCCCTTTAAGTGCTCTTCGGTACGCTTAGCTAGCTCTTTTAGCGGCGGCAAGATTTCTAGCGCTTTTTTGCTGCCTTCGCGTAGCGTGCTATATAAAGAGCCCGACATAATACGTGCTAAGTGATTATTGAGCGCGCCAACGTTTTCGGAAATCGACATCTCATTATCATTTAAAATCACCAGCATATCTTTATGCACATCACCGGCATGGTTTAAGGCTTCAAAGGCCATGCCTGCGGTAATAGCACCATCACCGATAATCGCCGCTACTTTGCGCCCTTGCTGCTCTTGAGCAGCGGCAATAGCCATGCCCAGCGCTGCACTAATGCTAGTACTTGAGTGGCCCACACTTAAGGTGTCATATTCGCTTTCTTCGCGCCAAGGAAAGGGATGCAGCCCCTGGTATTGTCGAATGCTGGCAAGTTGCTCACGGCGACCGGTGAGTATTTTATGAGGATAGGCTTGATGCCCTACGTCCCACACTAAACGGTCAAAGGGCGTGTTATACACATAATGTAGCGCTACCGTTAGCTCAACGACGCCTAGCCCCGACGCTAAATGGCCACTGCTACGACTTACCGAGTGCAGTAAATACTCTCTCAGCTCAGCGCAGAGCGCGGGCAAGCGCTCTTGAGGCAGGCTGCGCAACTCATCAGGGGTGTTGGCTAGCGCCAAGAGGGGATAATCAGCAATATTCAGACTCATAAGTTTATTATTATCCTCGCTCTAAAAATCACGTTTCACGATATAGTGAGCGAAAGCTTCCAATGTGTGAGTAGGGTAAGGGATATCGGCTAACGCCGACAGAGCATCTTGATGTAATTGCTCCGCCCGCAAGCGCGCACCAGATAAACCGAGTAATGCCGGATAGGTGCTTTTTTGTAGTGCCATATCCTTGCCTTGGGTTTTACCTAAGGTTTGAGTATCGGCGGTAATATCCAAAATATCATCTTGTACCTGAAACGCTAAACCAATGGCATCGGCATAACGGCTTAAGGCTTCAATATGAGTATCGCTCATATTGGTAGCACAAAGTGCACCTAAGCGCACGGCTGCTCGGATCAGCGCACCGGTTTTGTGACGGTGTAGACGTTCAAGTGCGACATTATTAATAGCCTTGCCTTCACAATCTATATCCAAGGCCTGACCACCGCACATGCCCTTATAACCACTGGCGATAGCCAGCTCGTGGACCATTCTCAGCTGCTTTTCGGGCGCCAATGCCAAACTGGCTTGGCTTAATAACTCAAACGCCAAGGCTTGCAAGGCATCACCCGCCAAAATAGCCGTGGCTTCATTAAATGCCTTGTGCACGGTGGCTTGGCCGCGGCGCAAATCATCATCATCCATAGCGGGCAGATCATCATGAATTAACGAATAAGCATGAATACACTCTACGGCGGCGGCGGCGGCATCAAGGGCTTGATGATTAGGCTGTCCGGTTATTTCACCACAGGCATACACCAACATCGGGCGCACGCGTTTACCGCCTTGCAATAAGCCATACTCCATCGCCGCTTTTAGCTCTGGCGCAAGCTTTGGTAGCGCCGCCATGGTTGTGGTGAGTACCTGAGTAATGCGTGTTTGATAGCGCTGCTGCAGCTGAATAAATTCCACGTTACGCTTCCTCTTGACCTGGCGCAAACGCCACTAGCTGCTCGGTTTGGTCGTCTTGCAACAACACTTGTACTTGCTGCTCGGCTTGACTGAGCTTTTGCTGACCCGCTCGTACCAGCTGAATACCTCGCTCAAAGGACTTAAGTGACTGCTCTAAACTTAAATCACCCGCCTCAAGCTTATCCACTAACTGCTCCAGTTCCGCGAGTGCGCTTTCAAAATCCATGTTTTCCGGTTTTTTAGTAGCCACAGCATCCCCTGTTATGTAAATGGCAAAATTGCTGCAATAGTATCATCGACCCGACGGCTTTGGCGAAACTTATCCGTCGTAGGGTGCTTACAGAATGCCACTCAGTTAACAGTATTTTATGGCGTAGCGCAGAGCAAGAGCGACAACCACCTGCATAACAGGTTACTATTGACCCCCTAATTGTAAAGGCGTTGCTCTGCCTATCAGGCTGTTACAACCATGAGGATTTTGCTTTGGACTTGGCAACCATAATCGGATTAATCGGCGGCCTCGCGTTTGTCGGTATGTCTATGATTTTAGGGGGAAGTCTCGGTATGTATGCCGACGTACCCTCTTTTTTTATTGTGTTTATTGGCTCCTTATTCGTGGTCATGATGAAGTTTAACTTGGGCGAGTTTTTTGGCGCTGCTAAAGTGGCCGCCAAAGCCTTTATGTTTAAGCTAGAAAAACCCGAAACCTTAATTGAGCGAGTAGTGGTATTAGCAGACTCTGCCCGCAAAGGCGGCTTTTTAGCCCTAGAAGAAGCCGAGATCACTAATCCCTTTTTGCAAAAAGCCATTGATATGTTGGTGGATGGCCACGATCAGAGCGTGGTAAAACAGGCGCTAGAAAAAGACATCGACTTAACCGCCGAGCGCCAAGAGCAGGGCGCCAAGATATTTCGTGCGCTAGGTGATGTGGCGCCAGCGATGGGGATGATTGGTACTCTTATTGGTTTAGTGGCGATGCTGGCTAACATGGACGATCCCAAAGCCATTGGGCCGGCCATGGCCATAGCACTATTAACTACCCTGTATGGTGCGGTATTAGCCAACATGGTGGCGATCCCTATTGCTGATAAGTTAGAGCTGCGCTCAGAAGAAGAGCGTTTAAACCGTACTCTTATCTTAGATGCGGTGTTAGGTATTCAGGATGGGCAAAACCCCCGTGTGCTCCAAGGTTTGCTAGAAAACTATTTGGCCGAGTCTAAGCGGCCCAAGGAGGAATAGTGGCCAAAAAGCGCAAAGCGCCGCCCGCAGGTGCACCGGCATGGATGGCCACCTTTGCCGATCTGGCCACCATCTTAATGAGCTTTTTTGTGCTGTTATTAGCATTTGCTGAAATGGACGTGGTGAAATTTAAGCAAGTAGCGGGCAGCATGAAATACGCGTTTGGCGTACAAAATCAGTTAGAGGTTAGCGATATTCCTAAAGGAACCTCGGTAATTGCCCTCGAGTTTCGTCCCGGTCAGCCACAGCCGACACCTATTGATGTCATTATGCAGCAAACCATCGACTCCACTCAGGCAGAGTTAGACTTTCAGCCTGGTGAAGAAGACCGTGCTGCCGGTGAAGGTCGAGAAGCAGGCCCCTTAACCGGAGCCGAAGAGCTAGGGGCGGCTAAAATCGATCCTAACACCATGACCCTAGCGCAAGAAATGGCTCACGAGCTCAGCGATGCTATAGAGCTTGATGCTATCGAAATAGAAGCACTGGGGCAGCAAGTTATTATTCGTATTAAAGAAAACAGCTCTTTCTCTTCCGGCTCTTCTTTTTTACAACCACAATTTTGGCCCATAGTGCGCCAAATTGGCGAATTACTAAACGATATTCCAGGCGAGATCTTGGTGTCGGGCCATACCGATGATGTGGTGACTACCAATGAGTTATTCCGCTCCAACTGGGAGCTATCGACCCAACGGGCGTTAGCGGTAGCGGATCAATTACTTAAGGTCGACGATTTTGATGAAAGCCGCATGGTCGTGATCGGCATGGCGGGCACGCGGCCGCTAGAAGACAATGACGATGCTGATCACCGCCGACGTAACCGACGGGTAGAAATCACTATTTCTCAAGGTAAGCCGAAATTTACCGCGCCCCAAGACTTAAACGCCACACCCTAACGCGCGCTGTGGCAGGCTTTTTAGCGCATCTGTTATTTTTTGAACAAAAGCTCGTCCTTGCTATATAATGACGGGCTTTATTTTTATGTCTTCTTTTCCTTCGTTGTTCTGGGCGTACCCTATTTATGAAATTCATCGTTAAACTTCATCCTGAAATTACCATTAAAAGTAAGTCGGTGCGCCAGCGCATGGGCAAGGTGTTGCAGGGGAATATTCGCAATGTTATTAAACCATTGGATGAGCACGCTAAAATACGGGTCGACTGGGACAAAATTATCGTTCGTACTCAATACTTCACCGATGAACATCGAGCCGACATGATAGCCGCCTTAGCGGGAATACCGGGCATTCAATGGTTTTTAGAAGTCATTGAGCATGAAGTAAGCTCACTCGATGACATATTAGAGCATACCCAGGCCTTATTTGGTGAACAGCTTGCCGGCAAAACCTTTTGTGTGCGCGCCAAGCGTCGTGGCCAGCAAAGCTTTAGCTCCATGGATGTAGAGCGCTATGTGGGCGGCGGCTTAAATCAGCGCTGTAATACTGCAGGTGTTAAACTCAATAATCCTGAAATACAGGTCAACCTAGAGTTAGACGGCCAGCGACTATATTTAGTGCGCGCGCAATATGCCGGCATGGGCGGCTATCCCATTTCTACCCAAGAAAGTGTGTTGAGCTTAATGTCGGGCGGCTACGACTCAGGCGTATCTTCTTATCAATTTATTAAGCGCGGCAGTCGCGTGCATTATTGCTTCTTTAATTTAGGCGGCGCCGAGCATGAGGCCGGCGTGCGGGAAGTGACCCATTACTTGTGGAAAAAATACGGCTCTTCCCATCGGGTTAAATTTGTTTCGGTGCCTTTTGAAGGAGTAGTGAACGAGATCTTACAAAAAGTTGACTCCGGCCACATGGGCGTTATTTTAAAACGGATGATGATGCGCGCTGGCGCCGCGGTAGCAGAAAAAATGGCAGTAAACGCACTGGTAACGGGTGAGTCGATGGGTCAGGTTTCCAGCCAAACCGTCACCAACTTAAATGTGATTGACCGCGTCACTGACATGCTCATATTACGGCCGTTAATCGCCAGCGATAAGCAAGATATTATTGACCAAGCGCGCGCCATCGGCACTGCGGCTTTTGCCGAAAAAATGCCAGAGTACTGTGGCGTTATCTCCCAAAGCCCCACCGTTAAAGCCAAATTGGGGCGGGTAGAGCAAGAAGAGTCAGCGTTTGATTTCGCGGTATTAGACGCCGCAATTCATGCCGCTAATGTGGAAGATATTCGCCAGCTCGAACAGAAATGGCAATTGCCAGAAGTGGAATATAGCCATTCCAGTGAGCAGGCCGCCGAAGTTATCTTAGATATTCGCTCTCCTGAAGAAGAAGAAGCCGCGCCCCTTAAAGTGACTAATACCCCAGTGCAAATATTGCCATTTTTTAAATTGGCGACCCAGTTTAGCGCGCTCGATCCCAGTAAAACCTACCTTTTATATTGCGATCGCGGTGTGATGAGCCGCTTACAAGCGATTCATTTAAAAGAGCAGGGCTTTGATAACGTTAAAGTGTATTTGCCACAGACGTAAAGGAAAGCTGTACGCCTTACGCCTTACGCTTTACACCTTACGTACCGCGGTCAGCGTATAGCGTACGGCCGCGTTTTATGTAGGCGAACGCTTGCTCTCGCATTACGCCGAAGGTGTAAATGAAAGCCCTACGTACAGCGGTCAGCGTAACACGTACGGCTATGTATCTAGCCCTTGCTTTTTCTTCCTTACTCTCGCTCCAAGCGCTGTATCGCTTGATACAGCTGCAACGTCACCGGAATAGGTATTTGCCCAGCATGGGCGACTACATAGCCACTAATATAGTTATTTTCG
>JAAYRH010000219.1 GCA_012518835.1 Aeromonadales bacterium
ATACTTGAGTAAAGGCGGGATTGTCATCGCGCGCCGCGGCCATCACGCCCGCTATCATATCAGCGGTGGCGCCACTGAGCGTCCAACCTAAGTGACCATGACCGGTATTATAAAACACCTGTGGATGATGACCGCGCCCTACTTTAGGCATCATATTGGGCATCATGGGTCGCAAACCCGCCCACGGTACTGCACTTTGAGTAGATACCTCAGGAAAGTGACGGTTGCACCATTTCACTAAGGGCTCGATGCGATCTTGGCGAATATCACGATTATTACCATTAAACTCAGCGGTACCCGCAATACGAAACCGCTCGGGACCTAAACGGCTGGTCACAATCTTAGTTTCATCATCTAATAACGACACTAAGGGTGCGCTGTCCTGACTCAGTTGATCACGCAAATTAACGGTAATTGAATAACCTTTTACCGGATAGACGTTAACGCGATCCCCTAACTGTTTCGCCAACTCACGACTGCCCACTCCGGCACAGACCACCACGGCATCAAAGTAGCTAGCATTACCTTGAGCGTCGATAATTCTTACGCCTTTGCCCTCGATACTGACGCGGTTAAGCTCGGTGCCCATACAAAAAGTCACGCCCGCATTACGGATCGCTTCTGCTAAACCAAAAGTAAAGTTATGAATATCACCAGTACTGTCGCTCGGTGTCCAAAAGCCTCCGACAAAATTTCCCTGCAGCTTTGGCTCTTTGCGTTTAATATCACTGGGGCTGAGCGCTTCTCGCTCAAGGCCACCTTGCTTTAACAGCTTGGTTACTTCACAGGCGTGGTCAAAATCTTTTTGATTGGAGTAAAAATGCATAATGCCGCAGGTGGAATGATCAAAGCTAACGCCCCAGTGCTCGCCCAACGCCATTAAGTGCTGGCGGGCTTCAATCGCAAGGCGAGCGGTTTCAATGGTATTGCGCTCATAGTCGGGAATGTGGCGCATAAACTCAAACATCCAGCTCAGTTTATGCCAGCTCGGTTTAGGATTAACTAATAGCGGGGCATCAGCCTGCAGCATCCATTTAATGCCTTTTAATACCGTAGCCCAGGTATTCCACACTTCGGCATTAGAAGCAGAAAGCTGCCCTCCATTAGCGAAGCTGGTCTCCATAGCAGCATAGCGCTGACGGTCAAACACCGTCACCTCAAAGCCCTGCTCCATTAATTTAGCGGCGGTGGTAATGCCGGTAATGCCGGCGCCTAATACAGCAACTGTTTTCATCTGTGACATAGCAATGCACTCTATTTTTGCAGGCGCCGCCTACATCGACTGGCGGCGAGCCTGACCTCCCCATCCGTATTGGAGCCTGAGAGATTCACCACTGTTATCCCCAGATAACATAGTTTGCTCCTTCGGCGGGCCTGAAAGTGCGTCGGCCACTCTTCGGATTTGTCTACAGCCACCGGTCCTTTTGCCTGAGAGTTTGCGGGGTCGTTGCTCCTTCGGCGATGCTAAGTAAACACGTAAGCACGCTCTCCCGGCTGGCCTGATCACTTAACACTCTATTTACAAATAAAGTACACTTCAAGCCAATAAGACGTCCCCCTCAACAGTAAAAACAAGACTTGTGCGTCCCGTCTCCTTTTCGCTGATTTTGGCCATAAACGAAAAAGACAAGCAGAATAAGGTTGAGTATCCGAGCATAAGCAGAGCATAAGCAGAGCATAAGCAGAGCATAAGCAGA
>JAAYRH010000220.1 GCA_012518835.1 Aeromonadales bacterium
CATACATGGCCGGCAAAATCAGTAGCCCTGCCATAAAGGCCACGCCGGTATCCAGTAAGGTAACTTGCGCGGCAAGGGCAGGAATATTGGCCTGTCGGCTTAAGTAAGAGCCGTAGAGCATCATCACTGCCGCGCCTAGCGATAATGAAAAAAAGCTCTGCCCTAATGCACCAATCAGTACCGTGCTGCTTAACACCCGAGAAAAATCGGGGACTAAATAAGCACTTAAGCCAAGCTGCGCTCCTGGTTGTAATAGCATATAACCGGTCAGCAACAGCAGCATTAAAAACAGCAGTGGCATTAAGCGCCGTGACCATTTTTCAATACCATTTTCTAGACCGCGGCTCACCACATACAAGCTGAGTAAAGCAAACAGCACGGTAAACACCAAGTTGCGCGATAAAGAGAAGTCGGTAAGCCAGTGGGCAGCGTCGGCTGCTCCTAGGACGTCAGCTAAAGGAGCAACCGCATAAGCGACAAACCAACCCGAGACAATGGCATAAAAAGTAAAAATAAAGCTGACGGTCAGCACTGCAAGCAGGCCTACGAGGCCGGCCATAGTTTTCGCTGTTCTATTTTTAGTGAGAGTTTGCAGTGCTAAAAATGGGTTTGCTTGGCCGTGACGACCAATCGTTATCTCGGCGACTAACATGGGGTAGCCCAGTAAGAAAATAAACAGTAAATAAACCAGTAAAAAAGCCCCGCCCCCATTACTGGCGGCTTGGGTAGGAAAACCCCAAATATTACCTACGCCCACCGCGGAGCCGGCGGCGGCCATCACAAAGCCGAATTTACTGCCAAATTGTGCTCTTTTTTTCACGTGTTATTGCTCCTGCGAGTGAGGGGATTACGGATCGCGATGGGGGGCGATTGCCTAAAATGGCGATGACTATGGGGTGTTGTTGGGATCTTGTCAAAAAAAGCAGAAGGCGTGAAGCGCAGGCATAAAAAAGGTGGGTTGCCCCACCTGTTTATTATTAAGCAAATTGGCTGGTGAGCCGCAGCCAATTACGGCGCTGAATTGTAAAAGCGGCTTTGAGTTCGTCGCAGCTGAGGCGTAAGCGCAAGGCCTCATATTTGCAGTACACGGCTTTTCTTTTCAGCTCTAACAGATCTTTACGCATCTGGTAGTAGCTTTTTAACTGTTGTAGTAAACGCTCATATTCGCTTTGTAATAACGCCAGCCACTGTTCGGTATCGCCACTTTGTTGACCGCACAGTATTTTTTGCTTTGCTACTTCTAAGCGGCGTTCGAGCTTGGCTTGTTCAATCCGCTCTTGTGGACTAGTGCGTAACCGACTAGTGAGTTTGAGCCAGCTAAGAGAGTGAATAAGCCACTTAGTAGGATCATAATGCCACCAGCGAATACCATTGCGATAATCCGACTCAAAAAGATGATGGAAATTATGGTAGCCCTCCCCAAAGGTAAACACCGCTAATAAATCATTATCGCGTGCTGAGTTTTTGCTGGTATAAGGCTGCCGTCCCCAAAAGTGTGCCAGCGAGTTAATAAAGAACGTCACATGATGACCTAAAAATAATCGCAGGACGCCCGCCAGTAATAGCATGCCCCACACATCACCATGCCAGATGCCTAGCAACAGCGGTAATCCTAGGTTCATAACTAAGGTTAACGCTAAATAATGACGGTGCTGAAATTGCAGTATTCGGTTACGTTTGAGATCGGCAATATTGCTATCGTCGGGAGTATTGTAATGTCGTAGCATCCAGCCCATG
>JAAYRH010000221.1 GCA_012518835.1 Aeromonadales bacterium
CTCTTCACCCTTTACGCTTCACCCTTAACTGATTTTATTCAGGAGAATTACATGAAGCAGCTCACCGCTATATTACTGAGCTTCACCTTGCTGGCTGGTGCGTTAATACCCGTCCAGGCGGCGCGTATTAAAGATATTAGCTCGGTTGAAGGGGTGCGTAGTAACCAACTGGTGGGCTATGGCCTAGTAGTTGGCTTGCCAGGTACTGGGGAGCGCACGAACGCCTTTGCTGAACAAACCTTTAGAACCATGCTCAATAACTTTGGTATTACGGTACCGGAGAATATGAAGCCAAAAATGAAAGACGTGGCACCAGTAGCCGTAAACGCCACCTTGCCCGCGTTTGCAAAGTCTGGGCAAACCATCGATGTGACGGTGTCGGCGATTGGTGAGGCAAAAAGTCTGCGTGGCGGCACCTTGCTACAAACTTTCTTAAAAGGGGTAGACGGTCGAGTGTATGCGCTGGCACAAGGCAGCTTAGTGGTCGGGGGCTTAGGTGTCGAAGGCGCCGATGGTTCGTCAGTCATGATTAATATTCCCACCGCAGGGCGTATTCCCAATGGTGCCATGGTCGAACGTGAAGTTGCTAGCTCTTTTGGCCGCGGCGATACCATCACCTTTAACTTAAACCGCTCGGACTTTACCACCGCTAAGCGCATGGCCGAAGTGATTAACGATTTAGTGGGGCCTAATAATGCTCAAGCACTTGATGCCACCTCGGTGCAGGTGTATGCGCCGCGCGATCCGGGTGAGCGAGTTAACTATTTATCGGCCCTTGAAAACTTAGTGGTCGATGTAGCCGATGAGGCGGCAAAAATTATTATTAACTCGCGTACCGGTACGGTAGTGATTGGTCAAACCGTACAATTAAAACCGGCGGCCATTACCCACGGTGGACTAACCATTACTATTGCTGAAAACCCACAAGTCTCTCAACCTAATGCTTTTGGCGAAGGTGAGACGGTCGTGGTGCCTAATAGCACCATTAATGTGCAACAAGATGACAGCCGCATGTTTAAGCTCGACACCGGCACTACCTTAGATGATTTAGTGCGTGCCATTAATCAAGTAGGGGTCGCCCCTGGTGACTTAGTGGCGATTTTAGAAGCACTAAGCCAAGCCGGCTCCATACAAGGTGAGCTCGAAATTATTTAAGAGTAAAGATTTTTGCCCAATATAGATTTTAGATTTTTCTTATCGCTGACAGCTTAACGCTGATAGCTGTATTTAAGGAGTAGTCGATGAAACCCGTCGATTCATACCAAAACAGCTTGTTGGTTAATGATATTCAAGGCTTAGATAAACTGCGCCAGCAAGGCTTTGCCGAAGACAGAGGCAAGGCGCTAGACGAAGCGGCGCAGCAGTTTGAAAGCTTGTTTACGCAACAATTGTTTAAGTCGATGCGCGCGGCCAATAAAGTATTTGAAGCCGACGGGCCCATGAATAGCCGCTACACCGAATACTATGAAGACATGCACGATCAGCAAATGTCGTCTGAGCTTAGCCGCCGTGGCAGTTTAGGCCTCGCCGATTTAGTAGCTAAACAGCTTAAAGGTGAGCAACATACGCCGTCTGCACCTGTAGCCAAAATGTTTGATTTAACCGACGCGCGCCGCGTGTCGGGAAAAGTCATACGCCCCCAGAATGCCAGCGATCTGAATGCCAGCGATAATAAAGACGATAACCTTAATGCTAAACCGCCACTAAAAGCCGCCGCCACTAAAAACGCTGTCACTTATAGCGCCAGTGAGCCGTTTCGCTCTCCTGAAGACTTTGTACGCCGCTTACTGCCTGCCGCCACTGCCGCAGGCAAGCGCTTGGGGCTGCCTCCTGAGGCTATGTTAGCCCAAGCGGCGTTAGAAACGGGGTGGGGGAAAAAGATCATTGGGCAAAAAAATGGTGACTCTAGCCATAATCTTTTTGGCATCAAGGCCGATAACAGTTGGAAGCACAGTAAAACTTGGGTGAGCACCTTGGAATATGAACAAGGGATAGCAGTAAAAGTACAGGCGCCGTTTCGCGCTTATGGTTCGTTTAACGACAGCTTTAACGATTATGTCGATTTTTTACAGCAAAATCCGCGTTATGGCCAAGCCCTACAGCAAACCGGCTCACCCGGGCAATATTTTAAGGCACTGCAACAGGCCGGTTATGCTACCGATCCTAAATATGCCGATAAATTAAGCTCTATTTTTAATACTGTTACCCGATTAGCACAAACATAAGGAAACAACATGGCTGTTGATATTTATCAAACTGGAGTGAGTGGCTTGCTCGCCGCACAGCGTCAACTAGCCACTACCGGACATAACATTGCCAACGTTAACACCGAAGGCTTTCATCGCCAGCGAGTAGAGCAAGGCACCACCTTGCATACTTACTCGGGTGGGCAATTTTATGGTACCGGTACCCGAGTGACCGATGTCACTCGCATGTATCAAGAATATGCTTTTAAAGATGTGTTGATGAATAACACCGAGCAAGCCGGTGCCACGGCGTTATATAACCAGCTCACCTTTTTAGATCAGGGTTTAACTAATATTAATAAAGGGATCAGCACCAGCTTAGACGACTTATATAAATCCATCAGCTCTATGGTGGACAGCCCAGGCAACTTAGGAAACCGTGAGCTGGTATTAGCCAATGCCAAGGATATTGCCGATCATTTCAACGGTTACTACAACAACATGAGCCAAGAGATGGTGATCAAAAACCGCGATATTGAGTCACGGGCGAGTCATGTGTCTTCCATTACGGCGGGGATTGCTGATCTTAACCAGCAAATATTTAATGCCGGACAAAATGGCACACCGAACGACTTATTAGATCAGCGAGATCGCTTAATTCAAGAACTAGGCTCACAAGTGCAGATCAGTACCATTAAAGAAAAGAATGGCATGATCTCGGTAATGCTAAATGGCCGAGAACCTTTAGTGAGCGGTAACCAAGCTTATGAAATGGAGGTGAGAGCAGGCTCGCCTGATCCTCAACAAACCGAACTCTATTTAGTGAATCCTAATAATCCAGATCGCGCGACTCGGGTTAAAGGTAGCCAAGAGTTAGGTGGCGAGTTGGGCGCGCTGTTCCATTATCGCGATAAAGTATTAGGCCCTAACTTAAGTGACATGGGTAAAACCGCCATCGCTATTGCTGATGCGTATAACCAAATTCAGCAGCAAGGTGTCGATTTAAATGGTGAGCCCGGCCAAAACTTTTTTAATGATATTAACTCGCCACAGGCACAAGCCAATCGATTTTTAAGCAGCAACCCTGACATAAAAGGTGCGGTAGAAATAACCGACACTGGTAAGCTAACGGGGGGAGAATACACGCTTAAATTTCAGCCCAATGGCAACTACATGCTAACCGATATCAATAGCGGGACTAAAACTGTTATTGAGGCGGCCGATGTGATTGAAGGTAGCAATGGCGAACAAATAATTGATGTTGCCGAGTTAGGTTTTAAGTTCACCCTAAATGAGCAGCCCAATACCAATGACGAGATGCAGCTAAGGCCCACTCGTCAAGGGGCCAATGATTTAGAAGTGAATTTAAACACCGGTGATCAAATCGCTGCCTCCGGCACTGTTATGGTATCGGCTGATAAAGAGAACGCCAGCACCGCTAAAGTGGATGTCATGCTTACTGATGGCACACCTAAACTCGCCGAGTCTGCTTATCCACTCACTATCAGAGTAGAAGACGATGGTGCGGGTAACTTACAGTATGTGATCACCGATAAAGACAATACGCAGCCGGCGCTATTTACTGGTGTTCCTGATAATGAAGGCAAAATTAGCTTCAACGATCTTGAGTTAACGGTAAGAGGTGAGGCGAAAGAGTTTGACCAGTTTCAAGTTAAGCAAGCCAAGGGCTCAGGTAACAACAGTAATGCTCTTGCTTTTGCTGATTTACAAAACAAAAAATGGTTAAACAACGGTAAGTCGACGGTGACCGATAATCTTAACCAGATCACCGTAGAAATAGGGGGCTTAACTAAAAACCAAAAAGTAAAAGCCGAAGCAGCTCAAGCAACCTATAACCAGTCTTATGACCGTATGTTGTCTACCTCTGGGGTTAACCTAGATGAAGAAGCCGCCAACTTGCTGCGTTTTCAGCAATCCTATATGGCCTCTGCCCGAGTGGTGAGTGTGGCTTCTGAGACTATGAATACGCTCTTGCAAATACGCTAAGGAATTATCATGCGCATCGCCAGCTTTCAATTTGTACAACGAAATCTAGAGTACATTAGTGGCCACACTATTAAGGCCAACGATCAACTTGGCCAAATGTCCTCTGGCAAACGCGTTGAGCATGCCAGTGACGATCCGGTAGCAGCCAATGGTATTCTCAACTATAAGCAAGAACTGCGAAAAATTGAGCAATATAGAAATAATATTGATCTTGCTAACAACCGCTTGAGTCGAGAAGAAGTCGGTTTAACCAGCGGCGAGATCATTGCTCAACAAGTAAAAGAGATTATGCTGAAAGCGAATAACCCCGCTATCACCCAGCAAGAGCGAAATGCTTTTATTGCTGAGCTTGACAGTCACATCGATGAGATGCTCGATATCGCTAATAGTACCGACGAATTTGGCCAAGCTATTTTTGGCGGTTATCAAACAGATAGCGCACCTTTTACGCGAGAGCTTGATGGCAGCGTGACCTATAGTGGCGACAGTGGCCAGCGTGAAGCTCAGATCAGCGATAATGTAAAGGTGGCCATTAACCACGATGGTGAGCTAGTCTTTGGCGGCGTGCCTAACCCGCGAGGCGACTTTACCGTTGATTATCAACTTGGCGGCGGGGCCAGAGAGACGTCGGTGACTGTAGAAAGCGCTAAGATCACCGATCGCGGCAGCTTTACTGATGCACACCCTTATAATATTAAGTTTGTAGAAAGCACTCCACCAGAGCCAGGTAAGGTGTCTTATACCATCACTGATGGTAATGGTAATGTGACGCCAGCTGCACCTGGGGTGTTACCCTATCAGCCTGGTGCGAAAATGACCGTTGATGGGGTAGACATTGTCATTAAAGGCGATGCTAAAGCAGGCGATGAAATACAGCTTAGCGCCAACGCCAGCAGTGGCCGTGGCCAAAATGAAGTGGGGGTGTTTGATATTTTAAATCGCGCTAAAGCGTGGTTAGAAAGCGATGGTCATAACCCAAGTGGGCAAGGTGAAATTAGTGATATTTTAAGTGAGCTTGATGCGATGGGCAGTCACTTTACTCGAGTGCGCGCCGATACCGGTAACCGAATGAATCGCTTAGATAATCAATTAAACACGCATATTGAAATGGACTTAACGTTGAATAAACTGCGCGGTGGCATGGAAGATCTCGACTACGCCAAAGCTGCAGGCGAGTTTAGTCAAACTATGGTGGCACTACAAGCCAGCCAAACTATGTTTGGTAAGATGCAGAGCATGAGCTTATTTAACTATATTTAATGATTGCATTAATGCGCAACTGCCGCCTAGTTGTTAAATAAGAGTATTTTTAAACCGCTGTACCGGTGAAGGTGCAGCGGTTTTTTATTAGCGGCCCGTCTGTTATTGGGGTTGTAGTCCGCTGACGCGTTCTACTTTTTTACGTAAGGCATTGTTGAGTACATCTTCGTCGCTATAGACCAAAGTGAACGCTTGGCTAGAGCGGGTAATACCCGTGTAAAGCAGCTCTTTGGTGAGTACCGGATTATCTACCGCCGGTAATACTAATGCGGTGTGCGCAAACTCCGAGCCTTGAGATTTATGCACTGTCATGGCAAACACCGTTTCTACACCTTGTAAACGACTGGGTAAGACCCAACGAATGCCGCCTTCGCCGTCAGGAAAGGCCACCCTGAGTATCTTTTTTGTATTAGAGGCAGAGGGCCAGGCTAAGCAAATACCAATATCGCCGTTCATGAGCTTGAGGCTGTAATCGTTACGGGTCACTAATACCGGTCGTCCCGAATACCAAAGCTGAGTGCCCGCCAGTAACTCTTTAAACTTATCTACTTGTTGTAGCGCCGTGAGTGTCATCTGATTCAGAGCGTCTACGCCCCAAGGGCCGCGTCTGACTGAGGTGAGTAATTGAAATTGTTGATAGGCGTTAAAAATATCAAGTGCCCAGGCGTCCATCGCCTCACGCTCGCTATTGGTCGGTCTTTTTTCAATTAAGGTGGTTAAGTAGCCGCGATAGCCGGTTGTAACCAAGGTTTTAAGAGGGGCAAGTACGTCTTTTTTGCTCTTTGCGCTATTTCTATAGTCCGCTTTTTCTAGCTTAATTAACGCCAAGTTGGCGCTAGCTGAAATAGAGCTTCCGGTGCGCTGATAACGATTAATCACCGCCGCCAGCTCGGCGCTGGTGGCGTGTCCAGAGTTCACTAATGTCGCCAACTCACCAATGCCCGGATAGGCATTAAAACGGTAGCTGTGGTGTAGCATGCTGGTGGCTTGCGCAAGGGCGCTGCCTTGTTCACTTAGCATGTCTTCTGGCGGTGTTTGCCCCGTAGTGGCATTGAGCCACTGATAGGTATCTGGTGTGTAATGGCCTTGAGCTGCCGTTTGGCAAAAGTCACCTAGCACCGAGCCGGCTTCTACCGAGGCTAACTGATCTTTATCTCCCAATAAAATTAACCGCGTACGGGGGCTTAGGGCATCCAGCAGCTTAGCCAGCATTTCAACGTCCACCATAGAGGCTTCATCCACTATCACCAAGTCGGCCGGCAAGGGGTTGCCGGCATGATGGCGAAAGTGCCGCGTGTTGGGTTGGCTACCTAATAAGCGGTGTAAAGTAGTCACTTCAGTAGGAATGGTCTCGCGAGCCTTGACGAGGCTGTCAGGTAGATTCACCTTGGCGACGCTGCCGGCCAGTGACTCACTTAGCCTTGCTGCTGCCTTGCCGGTGGGCGCGGCTAAGCGAATAACGAGCGGTGCTTGGTCAGCTTGTAATTGTAAGCCTTGTAGCAAGGCCAACAAGCGCACTACGGTGGTGGTTTTACCGGTGCCGGGGCCGCCGGTAATAATGGCAAAGTTGGCGCGAACGGCTAGTGCACAGGCTATTTTTTGCCAGTCGGGATAGTGCATCGAGTCTGCAAATAGCTCATCTAATAACTGGCGCGTCTCGAGCAAGGGCAAGGCGTTGTGAGTAGCAAGGCGCTGCTGTATGCCTTGTTGTATTTGTTGTTCATAAGTCCAATAGCGGCGTAAATATAATAATGGCTTATGTTTATCGCCGGCCAAGACTAAAGGGCGAGCGTGATGGTGACTGTCGGTGTGTGCCTCGGCTACTGCATCGCTGGCTAACAGTCGCGCCACCCAGCTTTGTACGGTCCAGCTTTTAACAAGCGATTGCAGTTGTTCGGCAACATTAATATCACTGGCGCTAGTGTTGATAAGACGGTCTTCATCTTGCATTAGCTGTAGCTCGGGCTGCTCTAGCACGGCGTGTAAGTCTAAACACACATGACCATGACCATTGCGCTCGCTTAATAACGCCGTGGCCAGTAATACCGCTTCGCAGGCGTGGTGGGCTTGGTCTTTAATAAAACCGGCCAACGCCACATCTAGGGCACGTAAGGCGCCATGCTCGGCCCAGGTTTCTAGCTTAGTTAGCAGGGCGTTCATAGCGTAGCTCCTCGTAAAAGCACATCTAGCTGTTCAATTAATACTTTGGGTGGCTTGTCACAAAATAAGCCGGCGCTTTGCTGGGCATTCATGCCTCGTAAAAACACATAAATTGCGCCCCCCACATGCTGATCATAGTCATACTGCGGCAGGCGAGCTTTTAATAACCGATGCAGAGCGACTAGATAAAGTACATATTGCATATCGTAGCGGTGTTCTAGCACCTGCTTTAACATCGCCGCATGAGTGTAGTCGTGGTCGGTGGGACCTAAGCGATTCGACTTCCAGTCAATGATGTAATAACGGCCATTATGCTCTGCCACTAAGTCAATAAAGCCTTTTAATAAGCCATTTAAAACATTGCTTTTAGCCACGGGGCGAGCAACTTGATCTAAGGTGTGCTCTCGCACTGCTTTATCTAGCGTCACCGTATTTACGTGATGGCTTTCTAGCATAAACTCGAGCTCCACGGCCATGTGTGCCGGCTGTAACTTGCTTAACGATAGCTGAATGCCTTTACCCAGCGCCTCTAGTGACCAGGTTTGATGCACAAAATTGATAAGCCAACCCCAGAGCGGCTCGGCGTAGGCCTCAATACGGCGTCTTTTACAAAACACCAGAAAAGCATCGGCACTGGCGTGGTTATGGGCAGTGATCGCCGCAAAGCCGTTAATCTTGTTGCCTGCCTCATCTAGATACTCTTGTACTGCTGCCCACTCTAAAACACTGTGCAACAAGGTTCCCCATCGTGCACCAGCCGGAAAGTGATGCATCACATTAAGGGCGGTCATCGGCCCAGCCTGACTATCAGGCTGAGTGGCTGCTTGCTCAGGGCTAGTTTGAATGAGTTTATCTTCTTCTTCTCTTTGCTCCGCTTGAGGACTGTCGGTGTCTTTGTCAGGGGAGACCTCGGTGGTGTCGAGGGCTACCTCTGCTTGCCCTGCAACCGATTGAAAATGAATGGCTGAGTAACTTGCTATCCACCAATTGGTGACGTCTGTTAAACGCGGGGCGGGGCGCGCGGGCTCGAGTTGTTCACTGGCTTGAGGCTTAAAGCGTGCATCGTGAGCAAGAGGCGCTTCTTTACACACCATATGCAAAGAGGTCGCCACTAATTGCTTAAGGCAGGCTTCATAACTTGCGCCATCGGCAATTTTTTCCCCGCCATTTAGCAAATAGCCAAATGCTGAGCGCTCCACTTGTGGGCTTTTAGCGTTGCCCGACTTTAAAGGGCCCACTCCCAGCCACAGTGCATGACTGGCACGAGTTAGTGCCACATATAACAGGCGCATATCTTCGCTAATACGGGCGTCATTGGCGGCATCCCAAGCTTGTTTAAAAGCTTTATTGCCGGCAACTTCTTGATAAGTGCCCGTATCTAAGTAATAAGGTACTTCATGGGTTTTGCCATCAATATGACGCCAGCTACCAATAAAAGGTAACAACACCAGTGGGTATTCCAGCCCTTTCGATTTATGGATAGTAATGATTTGTACGCGCTCAGCATCACTTTCTAAACGCAGTACTTGTTGTTGGTCTTTAGCTGCTACATATTCTGCGAGGTGGCGAATAAGGGCTTGTTCACCATCCAGCTCTACGCTGGCTTCTTGTAGCCATTCTGCTAGGTGTAGTAAGTTAGTTAGGCGCCGTTCGCCCTCTGAGGTGCGCATTAAACGGGCGGGCAAGTCGTAATCTTGTAGCAGTTGCTGCAACATCACCAACACGCCTTGACGCTGCCACTGCCAATGCAGCCGTTGAAAACACTCCATTTGGGCTTCCCACGCCAGCTCATCTTCTTGCCACCATGCCAATTGAGTTAAGGGTAAGTGAAGACTATTGGTGCCTAACGCCGCTTTAACTAAGCGTTCATCCAGTGGATTAGCGCAGGCATGTAACCAATGCAACATATCTTGAGCTTCTGGGCTAGCAAAAATAGACTCTTTATCTGATAAATACACACTTGCTACGTGGCGCTTTTGCAGCGCGTCGCGCATGGCTGTTGCCTCGGTGCCAGTACGCACCAAAATTGCAATATCTTTGGGCTTAAGGGCCTGGGTTATTTTATTATCTTTACCAAAGCCGGCTTTTCCTTGGTTTGCCGCTGTGAGCCAATCTACAATTTCACTGGCCGCACTTTCTGCGGCCCGCTCTCGATACCGTTTTATGGACAAGGTTTTATTATCATCGTCTTCTGGGCTGAAATACCAAAAGGTGAGGGGGTGGGCTTGGCCATGGGATAAATAAAGCTGCTCATCCCGACCTTGGGCTGCTACTGCCACAAAAGGGATCGGGTTGCTAGCATCTGACTCTTTAAAGCGAAATGCTGCGCGAGCAAAACTTTCGGCACGATGAAAGAGTGCATTACACGCGTCTACAACCCCTTGGGTGGAGCGAAAGTTCTTTTTTAAGGTGTAATGTCGGCCTTCGGTGGCGGCACGAGCCTGTAAATAGGTATGAATATCGGCACCCCGAAAACTATAAATCGCCTGCTTAGGATCGCCAATCATAAACAGCCCACTGTCATCGGCGTTTTCTGCTACCTGATAAATACGATCAAATACCCGATATTGGATAGGGTCGGTATCTTGAAATTCATCAATCAACGCCACCGGAAAGCGCGCTTTTAAACTTAGCGCCAAACGCTCGGCGGAGTCGTTAGCAAGCTTAGGATCTAAGGCTTTGTCGAGCTCGACTAACAAGTCATCAAACCCCATGGCTGCTTGCTGCTGCATGCGCAGG
This sequence comes from Aeromonadales bacterium, assembly GCA_012518835.1. Taxonomy (GTDB): domain Bacteria; phylum Pseudomonadota; class Gammaproteobacteria; order Enterobacterales; family Aeromonadaceae; genus Oceanimonas. The sequence continues at coordinate 10,353 of JAAYRH010000221.1, forward strand.
TTAAACTCATGCTTAACCCAAGGCAGAGCATGGGCGAGTACTGCCGCTTTAAGCGGGATCTCAGGCTCGGCAACGTCCATTGCAGCAGGGGCTGATTGGTCAAAAAAATCTTTTAAGAGCTGAAAAGCCTTTTTATCTTCTGCTTCTTTAATGGGGGATTTAGCACGGAACTTAAAACCGCCCTTAGTAAAATTTTTAAGCGTCCCAGGCGCATCTCCCGTGCCTTGGGCCCACGCCTTAATGTTTGCCAGTAGCTCTGAAAAGTTTTCTGGCGTTGTACTTTGGTGACTTGTGCCATTTAAATAGGAGCGAATTGACTGGAGATAGGCGGCGATATCTTCCCAGTGTTCAAGCCAGTGTGCTTTTACTTCCTGCTCACACGCCGCCCGCTGCGCAGCTGCGCTGGCAAAAGCCTGATCAGCTTCGGCTTTTGCTTGCTTATAAATGCCATGAGCCGCTAAGTGGGGCGTTAAATCGTCTACCACGAGCGGCTGCCCTTTAAAGGTCACGCCTTGGCTGGATACATTTAATAGCGTGGTAATAGCACTTAGTAGGTCGGCGGGGGAGGTTAGCTCCTCACTAATTAGCGCGGCGGCTGTTTCATCCAGTGGATAAAAATGCACTCGCCAATAATCTCTAACAGTTTGCGCCAGTAGCTCTGTGGTATCGGTAACTAATTGGCGGTTAAATAAGCCTCGAGTATCAAACGCTTGCTCAACTAAAACCCGGTTACACCAACTATGGATAGTCGAAATTCTTGCCTCATCCATGGCTTCTGCGGCCATTTGTAATTGCCATGCACAACTATTCCATTGCGCTGGTGGATAATCATTGCGCAGTAAGACCAAGGGATCGGTGGCAGCTCTGGGCTCTGTGCTATTTGCTTGCGGGTCACTGGCGAGGCGAAAAAAAGCGGCAGCCTCTACTAGGCGACTTCGAATGCGGTCGCGTAGCTCTTCTGCCGCGGCATCAGTAAAAGTCACTACCAAAATGTCTTTGGGTGTGAGTGGTTTAGTAAATTTAGTGTCTGCTGTGCCATGGCCTAACACCAAACGAACATATAACAGCGCTAGCGTATAGGTTTTGCCGGTTCCTGCACTGGCTTCAATTAGGCGGCTTCCTCGCAGTGGGAAATGTAAGGGATCAAGCTGACTAGATACCTGGGTGCTAGTAGTCACTGGCTGCCGCCTCCTGTTTGAATGTGAGTGTCGATTAACGGTTGATACAGCTGCTGACTGAGCTCCTGAAATAGTGACTCTTTTTCTAAGTCCTTATAACTGGGCCAAAAGCGAGCAAAAGCAGGGTGGTCATTAATTTCACCTTTAGAGTTCCAGCCTCCTTCATAGGTATCCTCAGGCTTACCTTTGCCTTCTAGCCAAGCAAAAGCGGTTTTACAAGGCAAAGGCAACAGTTGAGTCATTCCCAGATGCCAGATATCTAGCATAATTAACAGCAAGCCGTTGGCTTGCTTAAGGGGAATGGCGGGTAGCACCAAGTCAGTATCAGGGCCTAATATTCGAGTCTCGGTAGCCGCCTCTAATTGCGCAAATAAATGGGCAGGCCACTGGCGCACTAAGTGATACCACTTGTAAGCGTCTCCTTGATGCAGGCGACTGGCTTGTACTATCACGCGTAACCGTTGACCGCTGCCATTCGCCCGCACATCACTTAAGCTGTCTTCTAGTGGTAGCGTGCTTTGGCCTGCAAGGATGAGCGACACGGTGTGCTTAACGGGAGCTAAGGTGTGTGGGTAATCATGTAATAATTGGCGATAAGTTGTTAATGGCGCAGTGAGAGAAGCGGCTAAGGCGCTACGTTGGTGCTCAGCAAAAGGGGGCAGGGCTAAATGGCCACTGCGCGCTAAGCTGGCGGTGGCTGTCGTTAATAACTGCGACACCGACTGCGCTGGCTGTATTACTAAGGCGTGGGTTACCTGGGTAATTAATTGCTGCTGTAATGACCAGTTTTCTAAACCATTAAGAGTAAAGGCTTCTTCATCTTGTAGCAGATCGTTTTTATCATACCAGTTAACCCCTAAGCGCTGGCTATAAAAGGTTCTTACTGGGTGGCGTAAAAATGCGGCTAGGGTATTAAGAGTGATCGCCGACTCTGGTTGCCACGCGGGATACTCTTGCTGTGTGAGAGCTTTTGAGTCATGTAGCTGGCGCCATTCATGGGCATAGGTGAATAGCTTAGGCGAGCGGTTAGGCATAAAATACTGGCGGCTAAACGCCTGCAGCGGGTGCTCGGTAGTTAAGGCGGCGAGTAAGTCTCCTTCATTTTTTTCATCTTTAAGCTTCCAGCCTGCGGCAAGATGATCGCGCAATTGCCCCACTAATACCGAAGCCGGGCGAGGAGCGTTGTCACGAATGCTGCGACCTACCCAACTAATAACCAGTTTTTTTCGGGCTGATAATAAAGCCTCTAAAAATAAATAACGATCATCTTCTCGGCGCGAGCGATCCCCTGGGCGATAGTTTTTGGCCATTAAGTCAAAGTCGGCATGGCGTACGCTGCGCGGATAATCTCCATCGTTCATGCCAAGCAACCACACTTGCTGAAAAGGAATGGCCCGCATTGGCATTAAGGTCGCAAAGTTAATGGCTCCGCCTAAAAACTTTTGCGTGAGCGTGGGCTGATCCAGTGCGCTTAATAGCTCTTCTGCGACCACTTCAAGGGGTAAGGTTTGTTGAGTAAGGCTGCCGTGCAACCACACTTTTTCTAAATTTTCTAACTGCACTTCTAAGTTCAGTAGCGCCCAACTATCAGCTTTGCTGGTATCAACAAAAAAGCGCTCAATAATGGTTTGCAGCGTCACTATCCAGTTAGCAGGGCTATAACGTTGTTGTAACTCATGGCGAGTTACTTCTAAGTCTTTTAATAGCTGCGCCAAGGGGCCGAGCAAGGCGGCTTCTAAACCCGCCACTTCATCGTGGGGCTCTATGCCTTGCCATGCTGGGCTTGCGCCACTGGCAAAGCCTAATAACAAGCGGCGCAGCCCAAATAGCCAGGTATTTTGCTCTGCTGCAGGCAAACCCAACTCGCCTCGTTGTTTAGCATCTAAACCCCAGCGAATATTGGCGCCTTGGATCCACTCTTTTAAGCGCGTTAAGTCGGACTCTTGTAATTGATAACGCTCGCGCAGCGCCGGTGTATCTAACAGGTCGAGGAGTTCACTCACCGCAAAGCGCGAGCTAGGTAATTGCAGTAATTTCTCTAAGGCGATCAGCAGCGTATTTTGGCCGCGCTGGCCTTGGTCGGTAATATGAAAAGGTAAAAACCGCGGATCGCGATCCTCATACTTACCTGCATAGCGGCCAAATACCGCTTGAATATGGGGCGCATACACATTGATATCGGGCACCATTACCAGCACTTCTCGTGGCGGTAAGGGCTCACCAGCTTGTTGTGCCTGTTCAAAGGTGGCGAGCAGCTGATCGTGTAAAATCTCTACTTCACGCTGGGGGCTGTGTGCCACAAAAAATTGCAAACTGTGATCGATAGTGGCATCAATTTCAGTCTGTTGTTGCTGGCGCTCGGTTAAGGGGCGCAAATCAAAAATATCCGACTGCAATTGCGTTAATAAGCTCTCACCGTCATCAAGGGGGTCACGGTACACATCAATGCTCATTTTAAGCGCGGCTAGCCTTTCACGATATTCATCCGGCGCATCTTGCTCATCCAATAAGTGCAAATAATCACGGCCTTGTTTACCCCACGAGGCTAATAATGGGTGCCCCTCTAAGTGCAAGTCTTCTGGATTAAGATCCGTGGCAATTTTACGATGTTTAATACGTTGGTATTCGCGCTTTAACAGCTCTTTCCCTTCCACTAAATCGCCCCAATAGTGCCGACAAGGATTGCTGGCAAACACCAATATTTGGGTAAAAGGCGCCAAGGCATGTAATAAGTCTAAGGTTTGGCGGGGTAAAGAAGAGATACCAAATACCAGTACCCGCCGCGGCAAGGCCTGGGGCCGATTATCGGACGTAAAGTTGGCACACTGCTTGATCACCGCCTGATGAATAGTGGCACGGCTGGCGCGTGCCCAAGGACTATGAGCATCGGGCAAATGAGTATCTTGCGCAATATCAGCTATTAACAGTCGCCAAATAACCGCCTGCCATAGTTCTTCTGCTGCAAGTGCTTGTTGCTCACCACTTGCCGTAATCAATATATTTTGCCCTTGCTCCCACGCCTTGAGCCAGTCGGCACGATACACCTGATATTGATCGTATAAGTCTGCCAAGTTGGCGGCGAGTTGATGTAAACGGCGAGGATCTGTGTCTTGATTAAGAAAACCTGCTAATGGTGCTAGCTCGTCAAGGTTCTCACTCATGTTTTGCAAGCGTACTTTTAATTTTGGCCAATCGCCTAACAGTCGGTACAAGCGCCACGTGAGTGGCGCTTTATCGTAGGGTGAAATATCGGGTAGCTCATCAAATACGCTGCGATAGGCTTGCCATAAAAATCGCCCTGGCAAGTCCACTTCCATGGCCGCGGCAATACCACAGCCGCCTTGATCTCGTGCCAGCGCCATTTTTAGCCACTGCGCAATCCCGTTACTTTGTACCAAAATGCATTCGTTTTCTAAGGGCAGTAACGGATGCTGGGTTAGCCACTGACTTAATAAATCGCGCAAGTCTTCAAGGCGATTGCCTTGCAAGAGCATAAAGCCTGGCTGTAACGAGGCAAGAGTGGAGGGCATAGCGAGTCCTGAGAGTTAACTAATACAAGGGTGGAACGTGCGATGTTATGGTAACCGCACGCCATGATAGCAATTTATAGCGTCTTGTACTGCTTAGCCTGATAAAGTGTGGGAGCCGAATGCTTGCGCTTGAAAAAGGGGGGGAGATGAACATCACTATATTTGGTTCTGGCTATGTGGGGCTTGTGGCTGCCGCTTGTTTGGCTGATGTAGGGCATCATATATTGTGCATGGATGTAGACCCACAGCGTATTCAGACATTAAACAAGGGCGAAACCCCTATTTTTGAGCCGGGTTTAGCTGAGCTCATTGCGGCGAATACCGCGGCAGGGCGTTTACAGTTTAGCAATGACGTACCACACGCCGTTGAGTTTGCTACCCTGCTATTTATTGCCGTAGGCACGCCGCCCGATGAAGATGGCAGTGCCGATCTTAACTACGTATTACAAGTAGCCAAGAGTATTGGGCAATACATGCAAAGCCCTAAAGTTATCGTTAATAAATCGACGGTACCGGTGGGTACCGCAGATAAAGTGTCAGCCGTTATTAATGAACAGCTAACCGACCGAGCAGTGAAGCTTTCGTTTGCGGTGTGCTCAAACCCCGAGTTTATGAAAGAAGGCGCTGCCATTGACGATTTTACCCGTGGTGCTCGCATTATTGTGGGCACCAACGAAGAGTGGGTAAAAAATCTAATGCGCGAATGCTATGGCCCTTATAACCGCCATCGCGACAAATTGATGTTTATGCAAGTGCGTGCCGCCGAGCTGACTAAATATGCCACTAATGCCATGTTGGCCACTAAAATTAGTTTTATGAATGAAATAGCAAACCTAGCCGACCGTTTACACGTAGATATAGAAGAAGTGCGCCAAGGCATAGGCAGTGATCCGCGTATTGGCTATCATTTTATTTATCCCGGCTGCGGTTATGGTGGCTCTTGCTTTCCGAAAGACGTACGA
>JAAYRH010000004.1 GCA_012518835.1 Aeromonadales bacterium
ATTTTGATTGAATGTGGGGATATTCATCATTTTGATAAGCCAGACAATGAACATTTGCGATTAGGGTTTTCTGCCATCGCGGTAGAAAAAATTGAGCCAGGCTTAGCACGCTTGGCTCAATTGTTACCTCTAGCAATGCGCAAGTCTTGATCGGTTTAAGGACGCTCATCTTGATGGTTGTACCAACGATACAGAAAACTCTGACCTAAACGACGGAAAGGAGCAAAGGCTTGAGACTCCACCATTTCTTTCACATTAGGAAATGGTAGTTTGGAGTTGAAAATAGGCATGGTCATGTCTACTTTGTCACCCGCAATCAGCTGGGCTAAGCGCTTACCTGCTTGGGCCGAGTACATGACGCCATTCCCGCCATATCCCAGTGCATAATAGATGGTTTCTTTAGGATCGGGTTGAAAGATACGCGGCATCATGTCGTGACTGACATCAACCCATCCCCACCACGAATAGTCGAGCTTAATACCGTGCAGTGAGGGAAACTTGCGATACATATCGCCGACTAGCATATTCTTATACTTTTCTTGCGGCGCATCTTGCCCAGTAATGGCGCTTCGGCTGCCAATCTGTAACCGATTATCAGGTAGCAGACGATAATAATGACGCAAGATCCGCGTATCGGTAATCACTTGCCGAGTGTGCATATTACAAGTAGCCATTTCTTCGTCAGTTAACGGGCGCGTCACTATAGAGTTAGACAACACCGGTAATAAACGATTTTTTAACTGCGGATGCAGACTTTGTGAAGTGTAGCCACCCGTAGCCATGCCCACTGAGCGCGCCTTTACTATCCCCCCCGGCGTGGTTAAATAATGCACACCGCCACGGGTTTCCCAGCTTTGGACTGGGCTGGCAGGGTGAATTTTTACGCCTAAAGCGCGTGCTTTACGATGATAACCAAACGCCAGCTTACCGGCGTGAATGCCAATTCCTTCTGGCTCATGCATAGCGCCAACCGCTTCCTGATCACCAAACCAATCACGTTTAACGGTCTCGCCATCTATTATTTGGGCATCGTAATTAAAAGTTTGACGCAACAGCTTGGCTTCTTTTTCAAGGACCGGCATCTGTCGGTCGCGGTGGGCAATATATAGGTGACCACCCGGTTGGGGCTCGCAGTCAATGTCCTTGATTAAGTCTTTAAAAGTGGCCATGCCATCTAGGCACTCTTGGTGCAGTTTATGAGCAATATCTAGGCCATAACGGTCAATCCACTGTGAGCGTTTTAGCCGCCCGGTGGCACACTGTGCCTGTCCGCCATTACGGGTAGAACAGCCCCAGCTAGTGCGGTTCGCTTCTAATACCGTGGCCTTAATTCCGTAATTTTCCGCTAAGAAAATCGCAGCGGTTAAGCCAGTAAAGCCCGAGCCCACAATCACTACATCGGCGTCCATATCGCCTTGCACCGGACCATCATCGGCAGGCGGCTCACCCGCGGTACCAATCCAATAGGTGGGTGCATAGTCACGCCCTGCACCGGGCGTGGCGTTAGTCAGCGGATCATAGGCCGGATCGTAAGGCTGAGACGGCGCGGTGCGGTGCTCGTTAGTTACCGCGGCTTCATTATTTGTATCTACAGGTTTCATGACCGGTTTCCTCATCTACGAGTGGTTAAGCTTTAGCGCAAACGTCTTATGCGTTAACCGGCGGACGATTTTTACGAAACGCATTTTTAATAGCGATTTTACCATCGCGAAAAGTAAGTACGTCGATCATGCGAGCTTCAGTGCGCAAGCCATCGGCAGTGGTGCCTTTATAAGTGGTTTCCATAAAGCCTTTATCACCAACCACATAATACTCACCGTCAACCCAACAGGCATCGGGTGCATTTTTCCAGGCATTAGACAGGCCTTCGCGTACCGCGTCAGGACCTACAAAGCTGGTACCTTGTAACTCATTACCAGCAACGCCGTTAAACACGCAATCGTCGGTCATCATGTCTAACAGAGCGTCAATATCATGATTATTTAAGGCATCACCAAAGGCTTTCAAAAACTCAACAGTAGGCTTGCTCATAGTAAACTCCACGTAAAACAAAAAGGTGTTAATGTTGCTGACATGTTTCAGCAAAGTGTGAAATTAAGACTACGCCAAGCACGTCGATGTCATTAGCGCCAGTTACAACTCATTGTTTGGGCCAGAATCACGATCACTAAATAAGCGCTGTTTCTTTCCTTTACACTCAACTAAATTCTATAATACGAAACAATACGTTCCGCTTTTATTAAATATTAAGGTGAGTTAAGCTAAAAATCTTAAAATACCCCTTTGCTAGGCCTCAAGGAGACAGACATGACAGATTTGTTAAGCAGCCAGCCTGATACCATGCGTTCGGTACGCGACCTATTTGCTATCGACAGCGATCTGCAAGTGCCCGCCTTTAGCGAGCGCAGTGAATACGTTCCCGAAATTGATGATGCCTATCGTTTTAACCCTGATGTAACATTAGCGATTTTAGCGGGCTTTACCCGAAATCGCCGAGTGATGGTGCAAGGCTTGCACGGCACCGGTAAATCCACGCATATAGAGCAAGTCGCCGCTCGTTTAAACTGGCCTTGCTTGCGGGTTAATTTAGACGGGCATATCAGTCGTCTGGATCTGGTTGGCAAAGATGCCATTGTGGTAAGAGACGGGGTACAAGTCACCGAGTTTCAAGAAGGGATAGTGCCTTGGTCATTACAGCGCCCCATTGCGCTTATCTTTGATGAGTACGATGCGGGTCGACCTGATGTCATGTTTGTCATTCAACGGATCCTTGAGCGTGATGGCCACTTTTCATTATTAGATCAAAATCGCGTGATCCACCCTCACCCGAGTTTTCGTTTATTTGCCACGGCCAATACCGTAGGGCTAGGCAATATGTCAGGCATGTATCAAGGCACCCAAGTGCTAAACCATGCGCAAATTGACCGTTGGAATATCGTGGCCAAGCTAGATTATTTAAGTGCTAAAGAAGAAGCGGCCATTATATTGGCGCGGGTTCCAGAAAAAGATACCGAACAAGGCCAAAAACTGATCGATAAGATGGTGAGTGTGGCAGCACTAACGCGTAAAGGGTTTGCCGCCGGTGATATTTCAACGCTCATGTCGCCGCGTACCGTCATTACCTGGGCGGAAAATTGCGAGATCTTTCGCGATCCCGCACTGGCATTTAAGCTGTCATTTTTAAATAAATGCGACGACGCCGAGCGCCCTATTGTTGCCGAATATTACCAGCGCTGTTTTGGTGAAGAGCTTGATGAGGCATCATTTGAGGAGTCTTCTATCGTATGAGCAACCTAGCCCAGCAACAGGCCCGCCGCCAGCAACGGGTTGAATCGCTGTGCGCCGCCTCAATTCGTGCCTTAAGCGGCGATCCCGATCTGCACTTTCGTGGCAAGGTATTGTATCAGGGGGAGCGTAGCCTACCGATGCACGCCCCTCACCATCGCATTGATACAGCAATCGCTTCATTTGCTGACTGCCGTGCCGCCGCCGATGGCATGGCACTGCGCCTGATGTACAGTGACGACGCTTTGCATCGCTCTCACCGACCCTGCAAGCCTATTGCCCGTTTGGTCTTTGAATTACTAGAGCAATTACGTGTAGAAGCGCTCGTGCCCACTGAACTAACCGGCATGGCGGCTAATATAGAAGAGCGTTTCGTGCGCTGGTCACAAGACTTTCACCGCTCCGGTCACAGCGAAACTAGCAGCGGTATTCTTTTATATACGGTGGCCCAAATGTGTTGGGCCAGACTGAACGCCCGTCAGGTATTAGAAGAAACCGAAGACTTTATTGAAGGCACCCGTTTTTCACTGGCTTCCGCTATGGGCACGGCACTGGCGGGGTTACGGCGTCATCGACAGCAACAAGCAGATTTTATTCCTCATGCGTTAGCGATTGCCGAGTTAGTGGATAATATGGTGGTCGCACAGCGCGCCGAGCAAAAGGGTAGCGATGAGGACGCGAATGACGATGATAAACCCGACCCCGGCTTTGCTCTGTTGCTCGACTTTGATGAAGATGGCGAAGACGATACCCGCTTTGCCACCGCTCGTAGCGGTGCCAGCAGAGCCTATGGCGAAAACCAACAAGGCTATCAAGTTTATACCAGCGCCTATGACCGCGAAGTGCAAGCGGCCAGTTTAGTTCGCCCCGCTTTGCTTGAAGAATATCGTGATCGTCTTGATAAAGGCATTAGCGAACAAGGGATTAATGTACCTCGCTTAGCGCGCCAATTAGCGGCTATTTTAGCCACTCCACAGCGAGACGGCTGGCGGTATGGCGAAGAAGAAGGTCGTATTGATGGTCGCCGCTTGGCACAATTAGTTAGCTCTCCCACCGAGCGACGCTTATTTTATCAAGAGCGCCACCGACCGGTTGCTGACTGTGTAGTGAGCATTTTAATTGACTGCTCCGGCTCAATGCGCCATCAAATTGAACCGATCGCGATGCTAGCAGACTGCTTAATTCGCGCGCTAGATATGGTGGGAGCGAGCAGTGAGCTGCTGGGCTTTACTACTAATAGCTGGAATGGCGGCAAACCTTATAAAGAATGGATGCGCCAAGGTCGGCCTCCTTACCCAGGACGACTCAATGAAACTTGTCACTTAGTATTTAAAGAAGCCAAGCGCGGTTGGCGCCGCTCTCGTCGCGAGATCGCCGCTCTGTTAAAAGGGGATTTATTTAGAGAAGGTATCGATGGCGAAGCCGTCGATTGGGCGTGTGAGCGCTTACTGGCATGCAGTGAGCAGCGCAAGATTTTAATAGTCATTTCTGATGGCAGCCCCTCCGACAGTGCAACTAACCTTACTAACGATGCTTTCTATCTCGACAATCATTTAAAAGAAGTACTGGCACGTCGAGAGCGCCAAGCTGAGGTGGATATTTTAGGTTTAGGCGTGGGACTAGATTTAAGTCCGTTTTATCGTCACAGTCTAGCGACTGATATGTCACAAACCCTAGATAGTCAGTTATTTGATGAAATTGTGCAGTTAATGAGCCACCGTCGACGCCGTTGATAGTCTAACTCGGCTAAGGGTGCGCTCTTTATAAACTTGACTTGTGAAAGGAATCGAATATGGCAAAAACCCGTTTAGTGCACCAGTTTGGTATGGGCACGTCTATACGTAGTCTCGACTATACGCAAGCCTGTGCCCGAGCTATTCGCGATGCACTATGGCATAACTCCCTTAATATTGCGGACGCGTTCGGCTTTCCCCGCGATGCCATGTTAATTGACGTTGAACTGGGTGTACAACAGCCCGAGCAAGTTAACCTTGAGGCGCTGCGTGATATTTTCCCTTATGGCACTCCACAATTTACTCTCACTAAAGGCGGACTCGATATTCACAAGCCCGACGGCAGTGGAACCAGCGTGGTTGCCAATGCGGCCATTATTGTGTCTTTTGATATGGAGCCGAATCATGAATGAGCCAAGTGTTGCTGAGCAACGTATTATTCTAGAGATGGGCAGCAGTAATTCTTTGTATGAACAAAACTATACCAAAGCCGCTTGTCGCGCAGTTCAAGATGCCTTGCGCCACTCGTCGTTAGTATTTTTTAAATCCCTTGGCTACGACCACAGTGACATGCGGGTGGTAGTCACTATTGGCGTCCAAGAACCCGATAAGGTCGACTGCGACGTTGTGGCCGCAGACTTGCCCCGCGGCCGGGCTGAAGTGACAGTGGTTCATGGTGGCCTAAATGTGCATGATCCTGATAACAATACCACCAGCGTCATCGCTACTGCGGCAATAGAAGCTTATATCCCTATTACACCCAACGCATGGCGCCTCAGCTCCAATAGCTAAATCATGTATACAAGCAGAGGGCCTCCCTCTGCTGTTAGTACTTATCAGCTCGTGACTCCTGCTACTATCAAAGACCCGCCCATCAGTATCAAAATACTAAACACCACTCGGCGCATCATGGCCACCGATAAGGCCGGCGGCCAATGCCGACCTAACCAAGTGCCCAATACCACTGCCGGCAACGCCCACGCCGTTAAAGCTAAAATCTCAAGTGTCATTTGCCTCTGCCCTATCATAAAAGTAGTACGTACCCCTGAAGACACAGCAAACAGGACTATTAAGGTATTACGAATACGATGAGGATCCAGCGGCTGACGGTAGTAATGATAAATTAACGGCGGCCCAGCAATTTCAAACAAGCCCCCCAAAAAACCAGACAGTCCCCCGAATAAGGTAAAGCTTGCTGGCCTTGCCAAGCTCTTGTTATGACTGGGCTTTAATAATAACCCTACTCCGCCCAATAAAATCACCACGCCTAATAACAGCTGCACCATGGCAGAGGCACTATCGCTTAAGTAATTGAGGAGCAGCACGCCCACTATAATGGTGGGCACCAAACCAAGCACCGTCGCTCGCAAACTAGGCCAGTCTACATGGTGCCAACGCCCTGGTAGCGCCACCGCACAGTTCACTAAGGTCATTAAACTGACTACCGCTACTACTGAGGTTAAAGGGAGCACACCCACGGCGCCCGCCAGCCCCATTACCACCATGCCTAAGCCAAAGCCGGTCACCGTTTGAAAGTAACCGGCAAAGCAGGCAATCAGCAGAAACATCCATGGCACTTCTATACTCAATCCCATACTTCACCTAGGTTAATTAAGCTGCAGCGGCGGCTGAGCGCAGTTAAGTATGTGCATCTCTACCGCTAAGAGCCATAAAGTAAAAAACCCCCAGCATAGCCGGGGGTAAAAAGTGCAAGTGAGTTATCAGTCGTACTTTGTATTATACGTAGTCTTGATACTTCTCAAGTAAACGTACAGGCTTTTTCAGTGCATCACGGCGGAAGGGGTCACCTAACTCACGAGTACACATGATTTCGATGATGGTCGTTTTACCTTCGTTCATTTGCATGTTTACTGCTTTTTTCAGCGCAGGACCCACATCTTCGATACGGTCAACGGTGATGCCTTCGGCCCCCATTGAACGACCAATCTCAGCAAAGCTCTGGTTATCTAACTCATCGGCAACAAAGCGACGGTTGTAGAACTCAACTTGGTTTTTCTTCTCCGCTCCCCACTGACGGTTGTGGAATACCACAACTGTTACGGGGATGTCATGACGTACTGCAGTCATGGTTTCCATCAAGCTCATTGCCCACGCACCGTCACCGGTATAAGCAATGGCAGGACGGTTTGGTTCAGCCACTTTCGCACCCATAATGGTTGGGAAAGCGTAACCACAGTTACCAAAGCTCATTGGCGCAAAGAAGCTGCGTGGCTTCTCGAAGCGTAGATAGCTGTGAGCAACCGCGTTGATGTTACCAATATCTGTTGAAACCATTACGTTCTCTGGCATAGCTTTTTCTAACTCGCGCAATACTTGACGCGGGTGTAGATAAGAACCTCCCGAGAAAGGAGTCTCATTTTTAGCTTCTTCAATCATATCGAGACTGAACGCATCTTTCTCATGAGTCCACTCGTCCAGCTCTTTTTCCCATGCCGCTTTTTCGTTGGCAATTAACTCAGCGCGCTCGTCACGGTTACCATCACAGACTAACTCTCGGCCTTCGAGACGGTCGACTAAGGCGATTGCAGCTTCTTTAGCATCACCACACACACCTACGGCAATTTTCTTTACCAGTCCCAGCATCTTGTGGTCCGCATCGATCTGGATGATTTTGGCGTCTTTTGGCCAGTAGTCCATACCGTATTGCGGTAAAGTTCCGAATGGACCAAGACGAGTACCTAGCGCTAATACCACGTCAGCTTTAGCCATTAAATTCATACCGGCTTTAGAGCCTTGGTAACCCAGAGGACCCGCCCATAACGGATGGCTAGCAGGAAAAGAGTCATTGTGCTGATAACTGTTCACTACGGGTGCACCTAAACGCTCGGCAAGTGCTTTACATTCTTCAACACCGTCGGCCATTACTACACCACCACCAGAAATAATCACTGGGAACTTGGCGTTGGCTAACATTTCAGCAGCTTCATCTAAGCTTTTTCCACCACCTGGACCACGGTCCACACGGGCCGGCTTAGGAATTTCGGCTTCAATCTCTCCGTAGAAATAGTCACGAGGAATATTAAGCTGGGTTGGACCAATTTCTGACATAGCGCGGTCAAAACAACGACCCGTGTATTCCGCCATACGGGACGGGTGAGTGACATGGCCCTGATATTTTACGAACTCTTGGAACATAGGTAGCTGATTACACTCTTGGAACCCCCCTAAGCCAATCCCCGTAGTACCCGTTTCTGGGGTGATGATAACCACTGGGCTGTGGGCCCAGAAAGCAGCTGCGATACCGGTCACACTGTTAGAGATACCAGGGCCGTTCTGACCAATCAGTACTCCATGACGACCCGATACGCGAGCATAGCCGTCAGCCATATGCGCAGCGCCCTGCTCATGTACCACAGGAATTAAGCGAATTCCTGCTGGAGCAAAAATGTCCATGGCATCCATAAACGCGGAGCCCATGATGCCGAACATATCGGTTACGCCATTGGCCACTAGCGTTTCAACAAATGCTTCAGAAGGAGTCATTTTTTGCACGCCCTCAACAACTTTACGGTTATCAGTGGTGTTTGTATCTGTGCTCATGAGTTATCTCCGAGATTAAAGATTAAGCCTGCCGAACTAAAAGTTCACTTTATGTGTCATTTCATTCCGAAAAGCGGAACTTGGGTTTAAGTTAACCTCATAGAATCTTATCGTCAACATATATTTCACATTTCATTACAAATTGATTTATTTTTTGAAATAAAACATACTTAAGCCATACAGAGGATGACCTACATGAACATGATCAAATCTGGTGATAATCGCTTTGAAGGCGGCACTCCTACCCAGCGGCTACTCGCTCTGCTAGAGGTAATTTCTGAAAAAGATCAATTTGTTACCCTACAAGGGTTAGTAGAAGAAACGGGGATCCCTAAACCCACCATGCACCGTATGCTGCACCAATTAGAAGACTCAGGGATGTTGCAACGAGAAGCCGATGGTCGACACTACAGTCGAGCAATGCGCTTACGGCGCTTGGCAGAAAACTTATTATTAAATGACACTATTGGTGGCGTACGTCATGCCATCTTGAGGTCGCTGGTAGAAGAAATAGGTGAAAGCTGCAACATTACCGCCATGTCCGGTGCCGAAGTGCTTTATCTCGATAGAGTAGAAACACCGGCGCCGTTGCGTTTTTATTTGCATCCAGGCTCACGAGTGCCCGTGCACTGCTCTGCCAGTGGCAAGTTGTTTCTTGCACAAATGGCACCTGCCCAGCGGCGGCGCCTGCTCACCGATGCCCCCCTTAAGCGCTTTACGCATAACACGATAACGGACCATCAGGCGCTCGAAGTAGAAATTGAGACGGTAAAGCAACAAGGCTATGCCTTTGATGATGAAGAGTTTTTGCCGGGTTTATTTTGTATTGCCGTACTCGCCTCTAACCCGCATGGGGTGTCTAATATCGGCGTTGCCATGCAAGCGCCTATTATGCGGGTTAACCGCGAGCAAGCACTGAGTTTTTTACCGGCGCTCAAGCGTGCTGCCGATGCAATTGCGACCATTTGCCAAGACGGTGTACCTTCTCATAGCCACACTTAATGGCGACTCAGTAAATACTATGCTTTAGGTGAGCACACGCTGGCCTAAAGCATTAACTCTGTTAATAATAGTATGAGTTCCCAGTGGTATCTGTGTTCCTTCCTCGTAGAGCTACTTTGCTCTTTGCGACTAGCAACTGATCTTTGCTGTTAGGCATCGCTGTTAACCACCCCGAAAAAAAGACACATTAAAATCACTTAACTAAAAGATGTGATATAAAACATCTTGATGTGCGAGTGTCAGACAAAAGGCAGATAATGAGTCAGTATCGTTAAACTCTTATTATTAGGCGTTTTTGCTTATTAATCATGCAGCAGCAGCGACATTACTCAGACTTTTTTCTGCCAAGTTGCTAAAATATGAACGCTTTCGCTACTATCGTAATAGATGTGATGTCTAGGTTACGCTTATTAACATTTTTTAATGGCTAATTAGGAGATATACCCATGAAAAAAGGATCTACTCTCGCATGGGCTTTGTCCGCTGCGCTAACAGGGCTAAGTATGAGTGCCGTGAGCACCACCGCTAATGCGGCCGAATATGTCACTATTGGCACTGGCGGCCAAACCGGCGTGTATTATGTGGCTGGACAATCGATTTGTCGCTTTGTAAACCGCGATGCTAAAGAAACCGGTATTCGTTGTAATGCTCCCGCCAGTGGCGGTGGAGTAGCGAACGTCAACGGTATTCGCAGTGGCGAATTTAACATGGGTATTATGCAGTCCGACCATCAATATAAAGCGATGAAAGGATTAGCGCCGTTTGATAAAGAAGGTGAAATGGAAGACTTGCGCGCCGTCTTCTCTTTGCAAAGTGAAGTTTTCACCGTGCTCGCCCGTGCCGATGCCAACATTAACGAGTTTGATGACTTAAAAGGCAAGCGCGTCAATATCGGTAACCCAGGTTCAGGTCAGCGTGACACCCTTGAAGAAATTATGGTGGTTAAAGACTGGAACAAAAAAGACTTTGCCCTCGCAGCCGAGCTAAAGCCTGCCGAGCAAGCCAGCGCGCTTAGCGACAACAACATCGATGCCATGACCTACTTTGTTGGCCACCCTAACGGCGCTATCCAAGAAGCAACGACTACGGTAGATGCTGTATTGGTTCCCGTGGCCGGTGATGCCATTGATAAATTGTTAGCAGAAAAGCCTTACTTTACTAAAGCTACCATTCCTGGCGGCTTATATAAAAACAATGACCAACCTGTTGAGTCCATTGGCGGTAAAGCCGTACTGAGCGTGAGCGCCAACATGGATGCTGACACCGTTTATGTTGTAGTGAAGTCGGTATTTGAAAACCTCGATCGCTTTAAGAAGTTACACCCTGCATTTAAAGAGTTAACTGCAGAAGATATGATCGAAGTGGGCTTATCTGCGCCGCTGCACGAAGGTGCTGAGCGTTACTATAAAGAGCAAGGCTGGTTATAATAATCAGTTAAACTTGTCACTGACGCCCTACCTGCCGAGCGGTTAGGGCGTTTTTTTTAAGACTCACTAACGGGTTATAATATGGCTGAAAAACACATTTCTGCTGAAGAGTTGATTGCCCAAGATGCGGGAGCACGACTTCCCGAAGGCAAAATGGCTCAAGTCATTGCCGGACTAGCGCTACTTTGGTCGCTCTTTCAGTTATGGATTGCCTCTCCCCTGCCTTATGTTTTTAGTATGGGCGTATTTAATGCAACCGAAGCGCGCTCTATTCATTTAACCTTTGCCTTATTGTTGGCCTTTTTAGTGTATCCGGCGTTTAAGCGCTCGCCTCGTTCTTATGTCCCCTTGGTGGACATAGCTCTGGGCTTAGTTGCTGCCTCCACTGCTGCCTATTTATTTATTTTTTATCAGCAATTATCTATGCGCCCCGGTAGCTTAACCAGCGCAGACATGGTCACCGCTTGTATTGGTATTCCACTATTACTAGAAGCCACTCGTCGTGTGCTCGGCCCGCCTCTGGCGATAATTGCGCTACTGTTTTTAATTTATAGCTTAGCGGGCCCGTATATGCCCGACTTGCTTTCGCACCGCGGCGTTAGCTTTAGGGCGATGGCCAACCATCAGTGGATTACCACCGAAGGGGTATTTGGTATCGCCCTTGGGGTGTCTACCAGCTTTGTGTTTTTATTCGTGTTATTTGGCGCTCTTTTAGAGCGTGCTGGCGCCGGTAATTACTTTATTCAGTTAGCCTTTAGTATGTTAGGTCATATGCGCGGTGGCCCAGCTAAAGCCGCGGTCGTATCATCAGCCCTCACCGGCATGATCTCAGGCTCATCTATTGCCAACGTCGTCACCACCGGTACTTTTACTATTCCAATGATGAAGCGCGTGGGCTTTTCGGCAGAAAAAGCCGGTGCCGTTGAGGTGGCATCCTCGGTTAATGGCCAAATTATGCCCCCGGTGATGGGCGCGGCGGCGTTTTTAATGGTGGAATACGTAGGCATTCCTTACGTTGATATTATTAAACACGCCTTTTTG
>JAAYRH010000222.1 GCA_012518835.1 Aeromonadales bacterium
CATCAGCAGGGGGCATTTCGCCGGCGCGAATATTCACCTGAATCGAGGGTAAAATCAGCTTAGGCATTCCCAGTGTCGCGTCCCGCGCTTCACGCATTTCAATAAAAGCGGCTTCATCTGTGCCACCGCCTACGTGAATATTATGCTGCTTTTGCTCGGCTACCGTAGTTTGATAGGCATGCTTGCTGCGCTCTTTGGGCGGGTAGTCATGGCAAACATACATTACCGTCTCATCAGGCAGCGCTAATAAACGCTGAATAGACTGGTATAACTGCTTGGCACTGCCCTTAGGAAAGTCACAGCGCGCCGTGCCGACGTCGGGCATAAATAGCGTATCACCGACAAATAGCGCTTGCTCATTCACTAAATAAGACATGTCCGCTGGCGTATGGCCTGGGGTATGCAGCGCTTTAATAGCCAGCTGTCCTACTTGCAGCTCTTCATTTTCTGCCAACAAATAATCAAACTGGCTGCCGTCAGGTAAAAAGCTGCGCTCTAAGGAAAACACTTCACTAAACACTTTTTGTACTGTAGTGATCTGTTCTCCAATCACAATTTTAGCATCTAACTGTTGGCGTAAAAAAGGCGCCGCCGATAAGTGATCGGCATGGGCATGAGTTTCTAAAATCCAGCGCACGCTAAGTTGCTGCTCTTTTATAAATGCTACAATTTTCTCAGCCATGGTGGTATTAGTACGGCCCGAGGAATAATCAAAATCTAATACTGGGTCTATCACAACGCCTTCACCGCCGACGTGGTCATAAACTACGTAACTAAAGGTCTCACTGCTTGGGTCAAGAAACGCCTGCACCTTAGGTTGAATATGTTGTGTCATTGTTTTACCTCCACAAGCAAAACATTAGCATAACCTAATTTAATTATCACTTATAGTAGATGATGCTCCAGCAAAAGTGTGATCTCAGCTCATTAGCTGAGTCCGTATCATTACACTCTCTTATAAAGCGCTGCATTAACCACGCCTAATATAATAGTCATCTTATGCATTAAGCTATGAAGCTGATGCTGGCAGCATAGCGTCGGCTTTGGGAACGACGAGTAAGGAAGCCTACACAGAAATGGTTAAACCCTAGAGTAACGATTTAGTAAGGTAGATATAAAAAAGGAGCAGCGCTCGCTGCTCCTTGTTATTGGCAATCATAAAATTACTAATGTTAAGACTGCTGGCAAATAGCCCCTTATTTTAGGGGGGCGTTGGCGCCAATAAACCAGGCATCTTTATCAATAATACGGCTGGCTTCGGTAAACATATCAGCGGTATCTTCATCACCTGCTTCACCAGCTGCATCAATGGCTTCACGCAAGGTCTGCGCTACTTTTTTATAGCGTTCGGTGAGCGCTTTGACATGATCTTCAACCGCAGTAATACCGGTAGGATACGGCTCAAGCACGGTGTCTTTAGCAACACGGCTCGCCAGACCATTCGGCTCACCACCTAAAATAACCACCCGCTCGGCAATAGTGTCAGAAATTTCAAGAATACGAGCAGTAGTTTCATCTAACAACTGATGCACGCCAATAAAGCCGGCGCCCTGTAAATTCCAATGGCACTGCTTTCCGGCTAGAGTCAAGTCGATGACGTTGGCCAAGTTTGCATTTAATAGCTCGATCATTTTTTTGGCAGTGTTGTCGTCTAGTCCGCTTGCGTAACGTTCTCTCATGTTTACA
>JAAYRH010000223.1 GCA_012518835.1 Aeromonadales bacterium
ACTGGGCTCATTTGCCGTATGACTTCTTAGGCCAGGTGTCTAATCGGATCATTAATGAAGTCGAAGGGATCTCACGAGTCGTTTATGATATTTCAGGAAAGCCACCAGCGACTATCGAGTGGGAATAAGCTTAAATAAGCAAGCGGCCTGAATAGGGCGTATTGCTTGTAAGATTATAAAAGGAGCGCTTAGGCGCTCCTTTTTTTCGAGAAAAGATCTTTTGCCACGACTCTTTGTAACGTGAGTCACGGAAGAACACGAAAAAATTAATAACTAATATCTAGGCGGGCATAGCTGGGTGCAAAGAGTCAGTAGGATTGCCTCCGCCAACGCGCTGAACTGCATCCATGCGACGCTCGGCAAATGCCGTCCATGGTATTTAACGGTTGGCTGCGACAATTCCTGCTGCCTTTGCTTGTCATTTGAAATTGCCCGTATTCATGGTTTTAGAGTTGCTGCAGTTTTCAAGTTTTTGTTTTTAAAGGCTTTAATATAGAAATTTACAATAGAGTGGGAGTAAGCGAATCTGCTTGTAAGGCAAAATAAGCAGGTGCTTAATAGCGTAATGCTGGTCAGCTAAGCTCGCGGCGCGCAGGTTTTGAAGGCGGCCACCTCGGATAACGTGGCGGCCGCCTTTTTATTGCGCGAGGATAATATCGTTCATGCTTGTCAGGTAACACAAACGCGCTGGCCATTTTCCACATTTGCGCCCTAACTTTGGGATTTTTTCTGGCGCAAAATGGGCGAGCAGATGAAGCTGATTTGATTCGTCTCTATCTGTTTTAAGTTATGCGGCCTCTGCCATAGATGTCTAGTTAGGAGTAGTGGACTTTTTATTTGCTAGATAGCGATCTAAGCTCCACGTTCCACCCCCAGCTAGGGCAAAAAATAAAAATAAAAACGACCATTGCACAGCTAACTCACCACCATTTAGCAAAGGCCAGAAGTTTTGTGGGGCGTGCGCCATAAAATAAGCAAAAGCCATTTGGCCAGAAAGTATAAAGGCCACTGGGCGGGTGAATAACCCGATAAGTAACAGTAAGCCGCCGACCACTTCTAGCGTGCCGGCCGCCCCCATAAGTGAAAATAACTCAAACGGACTATGTTGTGCTGCTGGAAACCCAAACATTTTTTGGGTGCCGTGTTGGATAAACAAAAATGCCGTCACTATCCGTAATATACTCAGTACACGTGGCTGCCAAAAATTTAACATCGCTTCCATTATCATGCTCCTCTATCGCGATTAGATTTGACACCTACCCCAGCTAACACAAGATGATGCTGAGTGTCACTGGTTTAAGCGTAGTAATATTAAATCACGTTAGTCTTATAAAGTCCCTTATCTGCGTCTTGTATATGAAGCTCACCTCGCTAACAGGGAAGAGCAGAGAAGTAAGGTACCCATAATGGTTGTTTTTTGTTCAAGCATCTAGACTGAGAAAATGCGAGTTTGGATGCTTGAGGAGGCACGGATACCAACACCAGGTTCTAGTGGTGCTGGCAATGGGTATGGACTAACCCAAATGGGTAGATCTAAGAGGCTTAGCTTCTGTGTCCATGGTGGTGAGCCCGTGCAGGATGCCGCATTTATCCACTGAACGTTCAATCTGGCAAAGGATACGCAAGTCGGCGAGCTGGCTCTTGAGTTGTACTAGCTCGTTAATGCGCACCTCCACGTGGGTTATGTGCTCGTCCAACAAATCGTTAATGGCACCACAATCCTCGCTGGGGCTATCCCTCATGCGCAGTAGTGTACGTATTTCATCGTGTGTCATGTCTAATGAGCGGCAGTTGCGAATAAAGCGCAGGCGCTCAAGATGCGCTTGATTATAGACTCGATAGTTGGCCGCCGTGCGCTCTGGCGCGCACAGCAAGCCTTCCTTTTCGTAGTATCTAACGGTTCCCACCGTGCAGTGTGCTCTTTGAGCTAATTCGCCGATCTTCATCTTAGATCCTCCCAAATGACTTGACCCTACAGTAACTTCATAGTGTTAACTATGCCATAGTCATTTAATCAATCAGGAAATGCGCTATGCCTTGCTCTTGGTTTCGGTCTCGCTTCACAAAGCCCCGTCATGATCATTCTGCCAGCTGTTCCAACGGCGCTGGCGCTCATGATCATGAACAATCTAATGAGCCTGCTCATGATCTGCACCTAGACTCGGCCACGGAGCAAACCGCCGACGTGCCTAGCGGCTATATTCGCAGCCAACTGCGGATTGTGCAAATGGACTGTCCGACCGAAGAAGCGCTGATCCGTAAGAAGCTTGGCGCCATGCCGGAAGTGCAAAATTTAGACTTTAATTTGCTGCAGCGGGTGCTAACGGTGGTGCATACTGCTAATACCTTGCCTCGTATTAACGAGGCGATCCTCGAGCTGGGGATGACACCCGCACCGCTAACCGCGGCCACCGAAACGACAGGCTTACGTGTTAGGCCGTATTGGCTGCTAACCTTGGCCGGAGTTAGCGCCGTGACTGCTGAAGTCGCGCACTGGGTGGGTCTGCCCGTCTGGCTGGTGGCCGCACTGGCTGTGGGCTCAGTGAGTGCCTGTGGCTTAAGCACCTATAAAAAGGGCTGGATTGCGCTACGCAACGGCAACCTCAATATTAACGCATTGATGAGCATTGCCGTGACCGGCGCATTGCTGCTGGGTCAATGGCCCGAAGCGGCCACGGTGATGTTTCTATTTACCCTTGCCGAACTGATCGAAGCAAAGTCACTCGATCGCGCGCGCCATGCCATCCAAAAACTCATGCAATTGACGCCTGACAAGGCGACCGTACAGCAAGCCGATGGCAGCTGGGTTGAGGTGGAGGCCAGCTCAGTGGTGGTCGGTAATGTGGTGAGAGTCAGGCCGGGCGAGCGGATCGCGTTAGATGGGGTATTGATCGCTGGTCGCTCGGCGGTCAATCAGGCACCGATCACCGGTGAAAGCCTGCCGGTGGAGAAAGCCGAAGGTGATGTGGTGTTTGCCGCTTCCATCAACGAGTCTGGCTCGTTCGATTTTCGAGTGACCGCCAATGCCAGTAATACCACGCTGGCTCGGATTATCCACGCCGTGGAAGCCGCACAAGGGTCGCGAGCGCCAAGCCAGCGCTTTGTTGATCAATTTTCTAAGATTTATACGCCTGTGGTATTTTCCCTCGCGATCGTCGTCGCTATCGCGCCGCCTTTATTGATGGGTGCGGGCTGGTATGACTGGCTTTACAAGGCACTGGTGTTACTGGTGATCGCCTGCCCGTGCGCCTTGGTCATTTCGACGCCCGTGACGATTGTAAGCGGGTTGGCCGCTGCCGCCCGCCATGGCATTTTGATTAAGGGCGGCGTCTATCTTGAACAAGGTCGCCAACTGACTTGGTTGGCATTAGATAAAACCGGCACTCTTACTCACGGCACACCGGTGCAAACCGATTTTGAGACGCAAGCAGAGTTATCCCCAGCCCAAGCGCAGCGGCTGGCGGTGAGCTTGGCGGCGCGCTCCGACCATCCGGTGTCACGTGCCTTAGCACACGCCGGTGCGCAACTGGGTATAGAAAAGGCCGAGGTCACCGACTTTGTCGGTATTGCCGGGCGGGGGGTACAAGGCGTGATTGACGGCGTGCGTTACCAGCTGGGCAATCATCGCCTGATTGAAGAGTTGGCAGTCAACTCGCCTCAATTGGCCGCTCGCCTCGATACGCTGGAGCGCCAAGGCAAGACCACCTTGATGCTGACTGATGGCCACACCGTATTGGCGCTCTTTGCCGTGGCCGATACGGTACGGGAAACCAGCCGTGTGGCCATTGCCGAGCTGCATGCCTTGGGCATTCAGACCTTGATGTTGACCGGCGATAATCCGCATACGGCCGCGGCGATTGCTGCCCAAGTGGGCATTGATGAGGCGCGCGGTAATCAGTTGCCCGAAGACAAAGCCGCGGCCATCATTGCGAAGCTTGGCCAAGGCATTAAGGTGGGAATGGTCGGCGATGGTATCAATGACGCGCCGGCGCTGGCCCGGGCCGATATCGGTTTTGCGATGGGCGCGGCGGGCACAGATACGGCGATTGAGACGGCCGACGTGGCATTGATGGATGATGACTTGCGCAAGGTTGCCCGTTTCGTGCGTCTATCGCGCGCCACTTACGCCATATTGGTACAAAACATCGTACTAGCCATTAGCATTAAGGCGGTGTTTCTGGTGCTAACCTTGATGGGGTTAGGCACCATGTGGATGGCGGTATTTGCCGACATGGGCGCAAGCCTGTTGGTGGTGTTCAATGGCTTGAGGCTGCTACGAAAATGATCTGGCAGTCTGGCTAGGTACTGGGTTAACAGGTCTGTCATGTCAGCGGCTGTATTAACCCTCTTACTGTAGCGATATGAAGCTTTTCCTGAACGCTAGCTCAGACTATCGGTCGTGGCATCCTCAGCATAAATAATAAGGAGTCACGATCAGGATAGTGATAAGGTACGGGAAGATCTGATTTTGATATTTGTTTAAAGCCAGCACGTTTATAGAAGGTATGCGATCGTTGCGCAACCGACGGTGTATCCAAGATTAGGGTGGTTAAACATTGAGATAAGGCATAATCGGTTAATGCTGAAAAAAGTGCTGAAGACACTTTTGAGGATGAACCACGATATTCCCGGGCAATAAAAAACTTCTTTAATACGCCCACCTCTTTAGATAACTGCATCAGCCCGATACAGCCAATGATAGCGCCGGCATCATTCTCTGCTACCCAGAAGGCGCCTCCTTTATCATGATAACTGGCGTTAATTGCACCTAAGTCGGGTTGATCACCTAAGCTCAGCCCTACTTTTGCTTCCACATTTTGGGTATACAGGACTAACTCAATAACCGCTGGCTGATCCTGCTCTTTAAATGGTCTAATTTTATACATAATCACTCAATGTCCATGGTTAAATAAGTACTTAATGATGGTACGAACCAAGCCCAGCCAGCAGTATAGCTATACCGGATAGTTACGCGACACTATCATTTACAACTCTTTGTCGGATCCTGATTCTGGGATCGGGTAATTCCGGTTTGCCATCAGTACGACGCCGATCTCCCGAGCGGGTATAAATGCCACCTAGGTGGTGAAGCCACCGTTGGGCCTGTCTTATTAAAGAGGTGTTGCCCACGGGTAGTGGTCTGATCCGTTAGTCGAGAGGCGGGTGGCAATGGTAGCGATATTTCTTGTGCATTACCGCCAAGCAGCCACTCAAGCGAGACCGGATATGGATATTGTTCCTATTCGAGCCCTTGAACGAGCGGCCCCTTGTTCACACGAACAGGACTGGCGTTGCGGCTTAGCCCGACAGCCATACCGGGATCGCATGCTGAGACATTAAGGGTAGATCGCGGCATCAACCACAGTACGGATGCGAGAGCGGCATGGTTTGTGTGCCCTTAATATTTTAATAAAGAACGGATCAGAGCTGTCGAGCACCTCGCCCAGAATCGTTGTAACCTTTTTATGAATATATTGCCTAAACACGGAGGATCGAGGTTGTGCAAAAAAAGGACCCTCATAAAGTAAGCGTCACCGCCCAATATCGTGCTGTACGACGATCAAGATGAATCCGCCAAGGGAAAAATGGCCGCGCCAACTAAACGCTAAATCTGATATCAAAGCGGTAGGGTATCAAGCAGTCCATCAGTCAGCTGACGATAGCGGACAAGCACGCCGCTCGCCAAACGCGAACGGTGCCCATCAGGGCCGAGCTTAAAGCCTGACACTCTTTTAAAATACGCTCTGCTTTTTGGTGTGCTATTGGGGATTGAGCGGGCTCATTTTGGGCAAAGTTTTGTTTAACTCTGTGCCGTTTTTGCTGGCGTAGCCGCGCTTTAATGAGGCGATTACTTGTCAAACAGTAACAATAGAATCATGTTAAGTTTAAATTTAGCTGAATGGGAGGCAGGTATTAATATGTGCTCTCTATTGGTCAGTAGCAAAGCTTTTCTCTAAAGGTATAAATAATGACTTGTTCAGTTATATTAAAACTGAAG
>JAAYRH010000224.1 GCA_012518835.1 Aeromonadales bacterium
CCTGTCTATAACGGGGGTCTAAGTAAGAAGCTAGCCAACTAAGCCGTTGGCCACGGCTTAGCATAAAGTGCGCGGGATTCGTCACCAGAAAGTCTAACTCGCCGTTATTAAGGGCTTTATTTAACTCGGCTTGTGTAAGGTAGCGCCCACTAAACTGTTGGTTAGGAATAGCTTCATTTAGCGCCGCAAGTGTCGGCTCCCAAGTAGCGCGGGCCTGACTTTCGCCACGTACTGCTAAAAAACCCACTTGGTAGTGCCTAGCCAACACCGGAAAACTAGTCAAAAACACTACCAAGATCACGATTAAATAGCCGATAAACCTGTTCCAGATCAAGTGAAGTTCCCTTATGTGGTAAACCACAGTAGAGCTCGCTACCGGTTAGTCGCGACAATAGCACCATCACTGCTAGAGGAGCAGATCATGGATATTAGTAAACGACAATTTCTTAGAAATCTCACTGGCCTCACCGCCGGTGCCAGTTTGATCCCCATTACCGAATTGCAAGCCGCGCCGACCTCGCTTGAAGGCTCAGCAGACCACCGTTACGGTATGATTATTGACTTACGAAAGTGTATTGGTTGTCAGGCCTGCACTGTGAGTTGCAGCATGGAAAACTTGCCGCCCATTGGTCAATTTCGTACCACAGTACAACAGTACGAAGTAGACGTAGAGGGTAGTGAGCAAGTCACACAAGTAATGCTGCCCAGATTATGCAACCACTGCGCTAACCCGCCTTGCGTGCCGGTCTGCCCCACCCAAGCTACCTATCAAAGAGCTGACGGTATTGTGGTGGTAGATAACGAGCAATGCGTAGGTTGCGCTTACTGCGTACAAGCCTGCCCTTATGATGCCCGTTTTATTAACCATGAAACCCAAACCGCCGACAAGTGTACTTTTTGTGTGCACCGATTAGAAGTGGGATTACTGCCTGCCTGCGTAGAATCTTGTGTTGGTGGCGCGCGCGTCATTGGCGATATGAAAGATCCGACCAGTCGTATTAGTCAATTATTAAGCGAACACAAGTCGGATATTAAGGTGCTTAAGCCCGAGCAAGGCACCGCGCCGCAAGTGTATTACATTGGGCTAGGTGATGAATTTGTCGATCGCATCGACGGTCAGCCTGGACTTTGGTTTCCGCAACACGCTTAGGAGGCCTTATGCCTGTTATTGAACTGCTTACTACCCATGCCGAAGCCCCCTGGCTACCCTGGGCGGTACAATACTTCTTTTTAATTGGTCTGGCGGCCACCGCCGCTTTATTGTTACCCTTTGCCCTCAACACCGGCTCTACCTTGGCGCCGTGGCGCTGGCGCTTAGCCTTTATTATGGGCATTAGTGCTGTAACGGGGCCGGTAGCGTTATTAGCCGACTTACATCAGCCGTTACGCTTTTGGCACTTTTATACTCAACTCACCCCCAGCTCGTGGATGTGGATTGGCGCCTTAATTTTACCGGTGTTTGTCACCTTGAGCTTAGTGGTGTCGATTAGTTTATTAGTTACCTTACTTGAGCCAAAGCACAAGTGGCTAAAATGGTGGTGTGGGCTGTCGCTATGGCCTAAAGGGAAGCTATTACAAATATTGGCCTGGCTCACCGCGCTCTCGGCACTTGGCATTTTGTTGTATACCGGTATGGAAGTCATGGTGGTCCGCTCCCGCGCCCTATGGGACACCTATTGGTTACCCGTTAACTTCTTACTCACCGCCTTTTTAGCGTTATTTGGCTTGCTGCTATTGCTGGATATTTTAATGCCTCGTGCAGGCTCCGCTCAAATACAACCGCTACGTCGTGGCTTGTTAATTACCTTAGCTGCCCTTAGTGGCGCCATGGTGCTGTGGGCGGCCTCAGGCATGGTACTCAATACCCCGTCATGGACCGAAGCCTATCGTATTTTTAGCAACTTCGACTTTTGGCGTGATTTGTTATTACTGTCACTGGCGGGCGGCGCCTTATTGTGGCTACTGTGCTTAGTGCGCCGTAACAAAGCACGCAGCGCTTTCGACTTATTGCCTGCCCTACTGGCTCTATTTTGTTCGTGGGGGTTTAGATGGGTAGTGTTAATGAACGTACAATCGGTACCTAAGTACGGTGCCGGCCTTTATCACCTCAGTCCCGACTTAGTGGGCTCGGCGGGCATTATTGTCGCGGGCACCATCGGTTTATGGCTGGCTATGGCCGGCGTGGTGTGGGCTTTATTGGATAATATGGGAGTCCGTCATGGATAAGAAACGTCGCGCGTTATTACAAGCTGGCATGGTGGTCGGCGGTACCGGTGCTTTTGCCTTAGGTTATGCCGATCCGGTCTCTAAAGCCGTAAAAGGGGTATTGCATGGCACCAGTGGCGTTCCTACCAATGATCGTATTGCCGGTAACGCCTTGCAGCCCGAATTTATGGTGACGCCTGATGGCGAGTTGGTCATGAGCGAAAACCAAGCGGTTAGCCCAGTGCAATGCTTTGGTTGCTGGACCCAGTGTGGGTTGCGGGCTCGCGTCGATATCAGCCAAAATAAAATCTTACGTATTGCCGGTAACCCTTATCATCCGCTGTCTAATACCCATGCCCCCGCGCAAGAAACGCCCGTGCGTGAAGTATTTACCCAGCTGGCGGGTGAGGCGGGGCTCGAGCATCGCTCTACTGCTTGTGCTCGCGGTGCCGCCTTAAGTGAGCAGTTGCAAAGCCCCTACCGCTTAACCAACATCATGAAGCGGGTAGGCAAACGCGGCGAAGGAAAATGGCAAACCATTAGCTTTGAACAGTTAATTGAAGAAGTAGTAGAAGGCGGTGATTTGTTTGGTGAAGGCCATGTAGATGGACTGCGTGCTATTCGCGACTTAGACACCCCGCTTGACCCTAATAACCCAGAGTTTGGCCCTAAAGTGAACCAACTCATGGTCACCAACGCCGGTGATGAAGGTCGTGACAGCTTCTTAAAACGCTTTACCTTTAACAGTTACGGTACTCGTAATTTTGGTCACCACGGCGGTTATTGTGGCTTTGGCTATCGTGCTGGCGCCGGTGCGGTATTTAATCCAGACTTAGCAAAGTTTAGCCATGGCAAACCCGACTGGGATCATGCCCGCTTTGTATTATGTATTGGTACCTCGCCGGCTCAAGCTGGTAACCCTTTTAAACGCCAAGGTCGCCAGCTCGCTGAGGCACGCAGTGAAGGCAAGCTAGACTATGTGGTTGTGGCACCGACGCTTCCCAACAGCGTGAGCCGCTTAAACGAAAGCCGCGGGCGTTGGGTCCCCATTAAACCTGCCACCGATGATGCGTTAGCTATGGCATTAATTCGCTGGTTAATGGACAACGACGGTATTAATGAAGATTACTTGGCACAGCCAGGTCCAGCAGCACAAGCGGCAGCTAATCAGCCCAGTCATTCCAATGCAACTCACTTAGTGATACAAGCTCCTCACCCCGAATCCGGCCGCTTTTTAACGGCTGCCGATCTGGACATGGGCGATGCTGATACCCACCTAGTGGTTGATGCCACTAATGGTGAGCTAATAGCCCACACCGAGGCTCGTCCTGCCCAATTATGGGTGGAGCGTACCGTGGCTATTAATGAGGTGCCGGTACAGGTGAAGTCTTCAC
>JAAYRH010000225.1 GCA_012518835.1 Aeromonadales bacterium
ACCACCGCCTTGCACCATAAAACCGGGGATCAAACGATGAAAAATACTGCCATCGTAACTGCCATCTTCCACATAGCGTAAAAAGTTCGCCACACTGGCTGGCGCCGCGGCTTCATTTAGCTCTATTTCTAGGCTGCCTAAGTTAGTTACTAATTCGACCTTTTGACTCGCCCACACGCTGCTGGTGGCCAGCAGGGTGGTCAGTAAGAAAAAACGGAACATTAGTTACCCTTAATAAAGTGTTGTACATCTAGGTCGGTGAGCATGTCGTTCAGCATTAAGCTCAGCTGATCATTTAAAGCGGCTTTTACTTTATCTAGCTCAGGATGTAATAAGCCGGGGAATTCTTCTTGGGCACTGCGGCGAAACTGTTTAGTGGTAGTGCGGCCGTCGCGCTTTAAGATCAACTGCATGCGTACTTGTTGTTTAACGTCGTAGCTCACATGGCCGCGCTCTACGGTGGCTAGCACTTCTTGTACTTCTAATACAATATCAGTGGGCGCACCGCTTTCAACTATGGCACCTTGGGTGCTAAAGCCTTGTATCAAAGCTTGCTCTAGCTGAGTGGCAATATTACCGCTGGCGCCGACTACTACTGGCGCTTTGTTGTTCTGTTCAATACGAATAACGTAATCATTCTCGCGACTGCTTTTACTGCTAAGAGATAAGGTTTGGCCATTATAAACGCCAGACTTAGCCTTGACGGTGGGATTTACGTCCACGGCCACCGGATAATAGCTGGCACAGGCCGCCAGGCTCAGTGCCAGTAGGGCGGTAACCAGCCATTGGGTGGGCTTAATAAGCTGAGTTTTCATAATCACTGTCCTTACGATGTCTGAGTTGCGTTAAGAATAACGAATTTATGATTGGATGCTACTAGCTGTTGATTGCCAAATAAGCGCATTAGTTTGTGATGATAGTCAAGATGGCGATTAGCCACCAGCAGCAGCTGGCCTCCGGTGGCCAGTACCCGCTTGGCATCAACTAGCATTTGCCATGCCACATGGTCGGTAATGGCGTGTTGCTGGTGAAAGGGTGGGTTACAGATCACCCAGTTTATGCTGTCACTTGCAATGCCATCAAGACAGTTATTGACCAAAAACTGCGCCCGTGGCTGATGTTCGGGTAACAAGGCCTGTGGCAAATTAGTGTGCACATTGAGCTCGGCGCTGGCGATGGCCATATACGACTCATCAACAAAGGTTACATGAGCTTGTGGGTTTTGCGCGAGTGCCATAAGCCCTAACACGCCATTGCCACAGCCTAAGTCGACCATAGTGCCGCTTTGCTTGCTAGGAAGGTGCTCTAGTAAAAAACGCGCGCCGATATCTAAGTTGCTGCGCGAAAACACGCTGGCATGATTATAAATAGTAAAGTCGCTTTTAGGCAGCGGCCACGCCAGCGGCTCGGGGAGGGGGCTGGCCGGCAATTGGGGATCACGCTTACTAAAGATGAGGCGGGCTTTTTTCCAAGCTAAGCTGGTGTGAGTGGGCCCAAGGTAGCGCTCAAATAAGGCAAGCGTTGAGGTATGAATCTCTTTTGCCTTAGCCGCGGCAATCACTTGGGTTTGAGGGCCGATTATCTGGCTCAAAAAGGCTAATTGATATTCAAGCAGTGCCTTGGTTTTGGGTAATTTAAGCAGGACTAAGCCCGGTGCTGGCTCCGTATTTGGCCAAGGCGATAAACTGCTAAGCAGCTGCCAACTTTGCTCTATCTTATTGTCGTGGGCATTGGTGGCTAATGCCAGCTCCGCTACGCGTGAGTCGGTGAGGCTGTAGGGTTGATACTGATGCAGTGCCAGCGTGAGTGCACCAAAGGCGTCATTGATGATTAATAACGGCGCACTGTGGTCCCACTCCTGAGTCGTTAGCTCATTTATGATATATTCATCCGCCGCCTCCCATGCTTGCAGGCCGTGACGTGCGGTTTTTGGATAACGATGAAGAAGAAGCTCGCCGCCCTCGGGCAATGGGAAATGATGGTTCATCAATACTAGCTCTAGTAAAAAGAAAGCATGTTAACAGTTAATCACAAAAAGCTAAAAGACGTTAGAGGAGAACATGATGCAAGTTCAAGCCGGTATTGAGCAAAAAATACAAGCCGCATTAGCGCCGGTGCACTTAGAGGTGCTTAATGAAAGTCATATGCACAGTGTGCCCAAAAACTCAGAAACTCACTTTAAAGTGGTGGTAGTAAGTGAGCAGTTTGAAGGCAAGCGCTTGTTAGCCCGTCACCGCACTATGAATGGTTTGCTTGCCGATGAATTAGCCGCTGGCGTGCATGCCTTGGCGCTACACACTTTTACCCCATCCGAGTGGCAAGCGCGCAAGGGGGCTTTAGACAGCCCAAATTGTCGGGGAGTAGGCGCTTAGTTGATTTATAATAAGCCATTCGACCAAAGCCCAATAAAGCTGTGTCGTTCATGGCCTTAAACTTGCAAGGCGCAGTTGTCAATAAGTGAGCTAGGCCGAAAGAGCAAGTAATTATTGGTATTTGCCATGGCAGCCATGGCGTTAAAAGTGCTAACATTATGCGCCTTTAAAATTAGGCTGGATGTTACCGGACTGTGGTCAGACTGTTGTCTACGTACGAGAGGCAGACCGGTAGCGACTCATCAGCATGTTGTCATGTGTCCATGGCAAGTACCTGTCTTCCCTTAACAAGTAGTGCAAGTGAGTATGATTACAATAAAAAAAGGACTGGACCTCCCGATCGCCGGGGCACCAGAGCAAGTAATCTACGATGGCCCTGCCATCAAACG
>JAAYRH010000226.1 GCA_012518835.1 Aeromonadales bacterium
CCATTTGTACAAAGGCGAGCGGGTTTTCACCTAAGGTTAAGTAGGTCGCTAAAGCAGCAACAGCCAAGGACACGGCAATCGGTGCACCTAAGATCAGCAATACAAAAAATGCGCCAAACAGGACGTATAATAATGTAGATTCCATGATTACTTCTTCCCTATGACCTGAGTAGTTTCGCCTGCTGCTTCCCCTTTAGTTATTTCATCAAGGGCTTGAGCTTCAGGATCGATAAGATCCACCTTCCTTACAAACCGAAGGTAGTTATTTTGAATAATACGTATCGTCATTAGGGTGAAAGCAATAGGCAAAATAAAATAAAAATACTTCATGGGAACGCCCATCGTTTGGGACTTCCAAAATAAATTCATTTTATTAAAGACAAAATCATAACTCATATAAACGAAGAATAAGTTAAAACCAATCCAAATAAGATCGGTCAACACAGCACAAAATGTTTCCACCCATGCCGGGAACATTTTAAACTGAAAAGTAACTCGATTATGAGCCGACATTTTTGTTGCATAAGCGGCGCCAAAGTAAGCGAACCAAACAAATGCGTAAGTTGCTAACTCATCTCCCCAAGGAATTGAATAATCAAAGAAGTTTCGTAATATTATTTGAAGAAATAATAAAACAACAAAGGTCACTAGTAAGCCTTGGCAAAGATAGTTTTCAATGTTGTTTATTAAGTTAAATAAGAATTTTTTCATACCAGCGACACCTAAAGAGAGACTGCTGCGCTATTTCCAAGCTAGCTGTCAACACTAGCTTGGAACCTGGCTGCTATTTATGTTGGGTCCTAGGTTATTTATCTGGAGCAGGCTCACGGCCCAGAATAGCTAATGCTTCATCTAGCTTTTCTTTACCACCAATCTCTTTATAAAAACGTGGCCAGATCTTCGTGGCTTGTTCAATCCACTCTTTTTCATCATTGGCGGGCTCTACAATAGTCATACCGTGCTTTTCTACTAAGCTTTTCTTTATGCCCTCTTCTTCAGCCAATAAGTATTCATAGCTGTGCTCGGTAGCGGCTTCACCAGCTTCCAGTACAGTGGCTTGCATTTCAGGACTCAAACTTTGAAACTTACCCTCGCCCATCACTAACGGCTCTAACGAGAACACATAGCAGCTATTAGTAATGTACTTTTGCACCTCATAAAACTTCATCGCATCAATGGTGATATAGGGGTTATCTTGGCCATGTACTACGCCTTGCTGTAATGCGGTAAAAGTTTCTGACCATGCCAGTGGGTTAGGGTTAACCCCCCAGGCCTTATAAGAAGCCAGCATGATCTCGTTTTTAGGCACACGAATAACTAAACCTTTAAGATCTGCTGGTGACGCGACGGGTTTAGAAGAGTTAGTTAAACGACGGCAGCCTGAATAAGCCCAACCTAAAATACGTACACCCGCATCACGAATGGTATTTTCAGCCAGCTCTTTGCCAATTTCACCTTGAGTCAGCAGCTTGGCCTCTTCTGCGTTATGAATCACGTATGGCAGCGTCAGTACCCCTACTGTAGGAGAGAAAGGAGTAATATTATTAATGGCAAGAATAGACAAATCCAGCATACCCATGCTGGCATTATTAAGCGTATCCTGCTCGCTACCAAGCTGACCATTAGCGAACAAGTTGACTTTGATGTCTCCGTCGGTGCGTTTGTCCATCTCTTCGGCAAAACGTTTGCCTAGCTCATACTGGGTCCCGCCGGCAGAGTCGCCAATGGCCATTTTCCAGTTGGCGGCGGTTACGTTGGCACTTAAGGCCAAACACACCGCGGAAACCACGGCAGGAAGTGCTAATTTATAGGTACGCATAGTTATCTATCCTATTACTTACGAGTGTTATGAGGAGATAGCCTAATGACTCTCTCATCTGCTCTTTCCCTAGCTCTCTTGTTCTTTTATTGTTCGACTAATGTTTAATTAGTGTTAACTGTCGTTAACAACTCCTTTTTTACCTACTATCTTGCTTAAGCCATAGAGCCAACCGCTTGCTGCTTGTTGGGCCAGACTAGGTTAACGTTGTTAAAAACAGCTTAGTACGGGTGATTCATTCCGCTTACACACTGTGTCATACTTAAATTCACCCTTAACTTATAACTAACAAACAGTAGATAAAGTGCCATGCTGCTTTTTCATCTAGACCCTAATTTGCCCGAGACGCTACAACGCCAACTTCGCGAAAAAATTGCTAATGCCATACTGGACGGCCAGATCCCGCTGGATAAAGCGCTCCCCTCTAGCCGTCGGCTTGCTAATCAGCTCAACATCGCGCGTAACACCGTAGTGCTGGCCTATGAACAATTACTAGACGATGGCTACCTGATTGCAAAAAGCCGCAGTGGTTATTTTGTGAATGCCGACATTTTGCAAGGCCATGCCCAACAACAGACCCGATTAAACGATATAGATGCCGATCCTATGGCGTGGGAAAGCTTGTTCACTCATCGCCCCTCATCCCAACAAAATATTCGCAAACCCAAAGATTGGTACCATTACGACTATCCGTTTCTGTATGGCCAATTAGATCCTAGTCTGTTTCCTACTCAACATTGGCGCGAGTGCAGTCGTGACTCGATGAATATTTCGGCGATCCGCAGCTGGTCGGTGGATCACTTTGATGAGGATGATCCGCTGCTGATTGAACAAATACGTACTCGCCTGTTACCAAGACGAGGAGTTTGGGCAAAAGCGGAAGAAATTTTGATTACCGTAGGGACTCAGCAAGCGCTGTGGATGGTAGCTCAGCTATTACTAAAACCTGGGCGGCGCTTTGGTATGGAAAACCCAGGCTATGTGGATATGTATAATATTGCTCGGATGCTAACGGAAGATATTCAACTATTAACAGTAGATGCCCACGGCATGTGCATTGATGAAAAGATAGCGGATTGTCAGCTAGTTTATGCCACACCGAGTCATCAAAGCCCAACCACGGTGACCATGCCCTTAGCGCGGCGGCGACAGCTATTAGACTTAGCTGAAATAAATAACTTCTTGGTCATTGAAGATGACTACAACAGTGAAACTAACTATCAAAGTAACCCCACACCGGCGCTAAAAAGTCTCGACCGTCACCACCGGGTTATCTATGTCGGCAGTTTGTCTAAGACCTTGGCGCCAGGTTTACGCCTAGGTTATATGGTGGCACACCCTACTTTGATCCGAGAGGTACGGGCCATACGTCGGCTGATGCTACGCCACCCCCCCACCAACAACCAACGCACGCTCGCTTTGTTTATTGAACGGGGTTATCACGATGTGTTATTACGCCAAATTCATCACGCCCTTAAACAGCGTTGGCAATGCATGCACGACGCGTTAAAAGTGCATCTGCCCGAGTTTACTACTCACTCTAATATTGGTGGCACTTGTTTTTGGCTACAGGCACCTAAAGGGTTAGACGTGCGCAAGCTACAAGCACTGGCACGAAGAGAAAG
>JAAYRH010000027.1 GCA_012518835.1 Aeromonadales bacterium
AAATAAGCGATAGCTTAACTTTTCGTGTTCATCTAGTAGCCTAAGGTAATTTTAACGTTTTGTTAAGTGATGAATTATGTCCCTTTTTATTCTTATCTTAAAAAACCTTATTATCTTTGACCTTTATACATGTGCTTTTACTAATGAGAAATCTAATGATGAAGATAATAAAAACGGTATTTTTTGTTACTTTACTGAGCTTTTTGGCGGGGTGTAACCACGGCTTTGAAGGCGAATATACCACCAGAATAGGCTCGGATAATGAGTTGATCGACGGCTTCTCGGGTTTGTTAGGCGAGAAAAAGGTCATTATTGGCCGCAATTATATTGAGTCTGACGGCACTCGTACCGAATACGACGAGATTTTTGTACGCACGTCCAACAATGGTAAGCGCTACCTAATATTTAAGAGTGAGGGCAGCGAACAAGAGGCATGGCAAATCGTTGACGACAATACCTTGAAAAAAGGCAATCAACTGGTGTCGGTGATCCTAAAGAAAGTAAATTAACCCTAATATTTAACGCACCAGCCAAACACGCGTTCAGACAATTATTGTCGTTAATCTGGCCGGTGCGTTTAATAAAATGTCTTATCTTTCCTGCTCGCTAGCAAGGGCCACAGCGGTTGCTAGTTCACTGGCGACCTTATCCCAAGCAGCACCCAAAGCGCGAACTAAGGTAGGGTAGCCATCGCGAGTTAAAGGTTGCTCTAACTTAAAGGATTGTTGCTTAAGGAGCTGGCCTTTGGCGTCTAATAACTGCCATTGGCCTTGGGCAATAGCGCTACCATCGTAACTACCCTGAAAGCGACTGACACTCACCCTCACTTCTCGTTGTGGCATATTTGACTGGAGAGTTTGGCCTTTCAATACCACTTGAGCACGTGGCAGGCTGGCGGCTAATTGCTGCTGGAGCTGCTGTTGCAATTGTTTACCGATATCCTCTGCCCATAAATGCTGGCGCGCTTGATAGACTTCAATGTCATTCAGCTCCATCACAATGCCTTCATTATCTAGGTAGCTTGATATGCTCACCGGTGCTATTGCTAGACCTAGGGTGGTTGAGTATTGCTGCTCGGGCACCGTGGTTGGCAACATATAAGTAGTGGGGCTGTCGACTTTGCTGGCACACGCTGTTAAACCCAGCATCAAGAGGCCAAATAGGGCGCCAGACCGTAGCGGGCTGGGTATTAGGGGTCGAGCATTATTCATTTTTTGGCCCTCGGTTGTGGGTCTTCAGGTAACTTTTTATTAAATATCAGTGCATTAGGCTGATCACTTAAGGTACGGATCACCGGCTGCATATCGCGCATCAGTTTTTCGAGACGAGATAGAGTTTGGGTGAGCTCACTATACCCTTCTGAGTCGGGTGAAAAACCTTGCAAGGTATCTCTGAGTTGGCTCATGGTGTTATTAATATTATCCGGCAGCTGGCCCACAGCGGGATCTGCTAGTAGCTTGTCCACAGAGGCGGCAATGCTATTCACTTTTTCCATGGTCTGCTGAGTGCTAGCTAGTGTTTTATCCAGTGAGCTTAAAATTGGCTCCACTTCTAGCTTATTGAGTTTATCTAATAAGTTAGACACCTTTTGCTGAATTTGGGCAAAGCCACCCGAGGTGGTAGGAAACACCGGCACTTTGGCAAACTTCATACGCTGAAAGGGCACGGCATCTTTATAAAAGTCTAAGTCCACAAATAAGGCTCCGGTAAGTAAATTACCGGCTTTTAATGAAGCCCGCATGCCATGGCTAAACATCTTATCTAAGCGCTCGCTCCACAGCGTCAGATCCACTTCTTCCTGCTCTTCCTCATAAAAGCGCTGCGGCTCAATGCGAATTAACACCGGTATGGCAAAACGACTTAAGGAGTCGGGCTGAGGCGCACTAAAATTCCAGGGCACACTGATCACCGTTCCTACTCGTACCCCTCTATATTCCACAGGCGCATTATCACTGAGTCCGCGCACCGTATCGTCGACTAACAATACATATTCAAGATACTCATCGTAATGACCTTCTTGAGCGCTATTTTCGTCGTTAAATAATACAAAGTTGGCATCTTCTTGGGCTTGGCGGCCCATAGGAGCGTTATTGGGTACCCCAAAGGTAATGCCGCCACCCACTAAGCTTTCTAAAGAGCCCACTTTGACGTTAAAGCCTTGAGAGTCTAGTGAAATATCCAAACCTGAGGCGGTCCAAAAACGGGTGGTATTAGTGACTAATACTTCATAAGGAGAGCGAATATACAGGCGGTGATGCATTTTGCGCTGCTCGGGATCAAAGCGGCTGTCTTCCACACGACCCACGGTATAACCTTGATAGGTCACCGGATCACCGGTGGTAATAGCATTACCCACTTGGCTGGTAAGGTTAATACGCAAACCTGGTGCATCGGGTGGTGCTACTGGCGGTTGGTCTAAAACTTTAAATTCATCTTGATCTTCTTCGCTATTACCGGGTAATAACTGAATGTAGGCACCAGACAGCACCGTGCCCAAGCCACTCACCCCTTCGCGACCAATACGTGGTTTGACTACCCAGAATTGGGTGTCTTTATTGAGCATCTCTTTAGCTTGCGGACTCATTCGGGCGACAAGTACCGCGTTTTTTAAATCATTCGATAAGCTGACTTTCTCAACTTTTCCCACTTCAACGTTACGGGTTTTAATTAGCGTTTTACCCGCCTCAATGCCGTCGGCATTATCGACAATTAAAGTAATAGACGGACCTAGTTTACTGATGTTGTCATACAGCATCCAAGCACCAATCAGTAATGCGACAATAGGGACAATCCAAATAGGAGAGAACGAACGCTGCGCCCCCTTTAGGGCGTGAGTCGGTTCAGACATGATGATTTTCCTTGGGTAAAGAAGAGGGTAATTCGTTATTGGGCACCGCAGGGGTAGGTTGCCAGATACTGCGTGGATCGAACAAGATAGCGGCCCACATGGTTAATATCACCACAGCAGTAAAAGCGAGGGCGGCGGGGCCGGGCGCAATCGACATTAAGGAGCCGGTGCGGATCAGTGCCACCATAATCGCCACTACAAACACATCCACCATGGACCAGCGACCAATAAACTCGGTAACGCGGTAGAGACGGACTTTTTTTAGCCGATTAAGCGGTTGCTGTTGTTGCTGGTGTACCACCCAACATAACCATAATAGTGCCAGCATTTTACCCACTGGCACTAAAATACTGGCAGTAAAGATGATCACTGCAATGGGCCAGTCGCCGCTTTGAAAGAACAGTAGCACCCCTTTTAAAATTGTCGAAGGCTCAGTACTACCAAGGGAAGTGGTGATCATAATAGGATATAAGTTAGCCGGTAAATACATAATAAGAGCGGCCACTAACAATGCCAATGTGGCTTGGGTATTGGGCCCTTTATAAGGGTGTAGTGGCTCTTCGCAGCGTCGACAACGACCTTTTGCAACTATTTTATTCACCAGCCCACACGTATGACAACCCACCAGCCCTTGGGGCGCGCCAGATTGCCCTAATATAATCCCTTCAGGCGCTTTTGGCTCAGAGTCAATCGCCTGCCACAGCCAGTCACGGTCGACAGATTGAGTGGTCAATAATAACAGCAGCGCATAGCCACATAGCGTCCAAAAGGATAATCCCAGCTCTACCTCAGCCATGCCAACAATTTTTATTAAGCTCACGAGAGTACCGATGACAAAGACATCGACCATCATCCACGGCGTGACATAAGCTAAGGTGCGGGCGATGAGACGGCTATGCGGCAATAATTTACCTTGTAGAATGCCAATACACAGCCAGCTTAACGCCGACAGGTATAAAAAAGGTAACACCAATACCGTTAACAACACACAAATCGCCACTAAGGGTTGATGAAAACCAACTAGGGTAGACGCGGTTTGACTCAGCTCAATGCCATTACCAATGCCCTTGACGCTAAAGCCAAGAAAAGGAAAGGACAAAGATAAGCCCAACATAATCACGCTAGCAAGAGCGAGGGCAAAACTACGTTCGGCAGCATTGCGTTGGCGCCGTACTAAGGTATGAGTACAGCGTGGGCAGTCTGCTTTTTCTCCGTTTTTAAGCGCAGGGAGTGCTAATACCAGATCACATTCGTGACATATTCTGATCCTTCGCCGCGATACCGTGGTCGCTTTTTCGAGCTTAGGGGTGTTTTCTGTTAATTTGTTTGAGATCAAACGCGCATCTTCCAGAATAAGGTACAGTAAAAGGGCTATATTACGTGGGACTTGGCCTGCCTTCTAGCCATGATTTACTTTATACTGCTGAAATTGTTGTTTATTTTTGGAATTTATCCATGAGCCATACTAGCCCTATCACGTTACTATTGGTAGACGACAGTCGAGTAGCACGTCTCAGTTTACTGCGCCAATTAAAAAGCTTTCCTTTAGAGTTTACTATTTTAGAGGCGGCATCGGCAGATGAAGCCCAAGCCTTGATGGTAGATAAGCAAGCGGATGCGGCACTCATTGACTTTAATATGCCTGGCCGCGATGGCATTGAGTTAGCGCACGCGTTTCGTCAAAGCCACCCTAAAATGAAAATGGCTTTAGTAACGGCTAATATTCAAGAAGCCTTAATGAAACGCGCTCATGAACTGGGTATGGCGTTTTTAGGTAAACCCGCGAACACAGCAGAGCTGGCGCGCTTTTTGGGGGTGACTTTATGAGTTTACCGCTAACTGCTGAGCAGCATGATGTGGTGGTTGAACTAATGAATATAGGGATTGGCCGCGCCGCCAATGCTTTATCACAAATGGTCCAGGATGAAGTATTACTGTCGGTACCTAAATTGGAGTTTTTAAACCCCAATGCGGCCAGTGAAAGTTTTTGCCATATTATGCCCGGATTACTTGCGGGAGTGATGCAAGACTTTCGGGGCTTTATGAATGGCCGGGCAGCCTTGTTATTCCCTGAAGAACGCAGTTTAGAGTTAGTACGCGCTATTTTGGGTGAAGATATGTCGGCAGACGATATATCTGAGTTAGAACAAGAAACCTTAGCCGAATTAGGTAATATCTTATTAAATAATTGTTTAGCCACCTTAGCTAATATGCTTAATAAAGATATCTATACCGATTTACCTCAAGCCTTTAATGTAAATACCCCGCATTTATTGCAGCGCTTATCACAAGATAGCGACACTGAAGATGCCACCGACTCTATGGTGATGTTAGTGCAAATTGAATTTAGTTTGCGCGAGCGGGAACTACAGGGCTATTTAGCCTTTTTAATTGATGTACACTCAGCAGATATTTTTTTGCAAGCTATTCGAGAGTATTTAACCGAGCTAACCTAATAATGATGACAGCCTACCCCCATTTAACACTGTGCTCCACTGTAACGCCGCATGCGTTAAATAATATAGAAAGTGGCGTTATGCTGCTGGATAGTGAGCGGCGAGTGCAGTTTTGGAACCAGTGGTTGGTTCGTTATACTGGGGTGAGTGCGGTGGCGGCGCAGGGTAAGCGCTTAGAGGTCTTATTTAGTGAAAACCTGCCTAGTGTGTTGTTAGATGCGGTGCAAGATGCCTGCGAAAAAAGACTCTCTCGTCTGTTGTCTCAACAATTACATCCTAAGCTGTTTCCGGTATACAACCAGTTGGCATCTGGCGAAGCGAGTCCTATTTTTCACTCGGTAGTGTTGCGACCATTGCAAGATGAACAACAGTTCACCTTAGTACAGCTGCATGACACCACGAGTGCGGTGAAGCGTGAGCGCCATTTACGAGAAAAAGAACACGCTTTACGTAAAGCCCATCAGGCTTTGTCAGAAGAAAAACAGTTTATTGATACTGTATTAGAAACCATTAGTGCGTTAGTTATCGTGACCGACAGTTACCACCGCATTGTAAATACTAACCGCAGTACTCAGCTTTATACGGGGTTAGCAGCCAATGAATTGCAAGGACAGTCTCTTAAAATGGTCTTGGGCTTAGAAAGTTTAAAACACTTGCCCGAGCTAAGAAATGATAGCAAAGAAATACATCCTTTTACTTGTCGTATGATCACGCCTTATGGTGAACAGGTGCATATTCGGTGGGCGGCACGAGCGGTACAGCAAGAACAAGCCGACAGTGAACTGCCGCGTTATCTAATTTACACCGGACAAGACATTACTGAGCAAGAGCGCGCCGACGCCTTATTACGCTTAGAGCGAGAAATGCTAGAAATGGGCACTGCGGGTGAAACCTCAGACAGCATTCTTAATTATGCCTGCCTTACTTTAGAGCAACAGCTAGACTCTTGTCGAGTAGCAGTAGTACAGCTCGATGCCATGGCGCGATTGCAAGTGCGCAACGGCCCAGGCTTGCCCGAGTCTTTTAGTGAGCAACTCATGCAAATGCCCACCGGCATGCTGATGCGCCAGTTACACCTTCGCTCTCATGTGGGGGAGCTGATGGTGTTTTCGGCACAGCACAATACTGTGGCGCAGGGCGGAGTTGAAGAGCAATGGTTAGCGCTTGCTCGTCGTTATAAGATGGCAGCGTGTTGGTTAATGCCGGTGCAAATGAATCATCAAGTATTACAGAACATGCTAGCGGTATTTCCGCGCTATCAGCCGTCTCCTCAAGAGCATCAAAAAAGAATAGTACAGCGCATTGGGCAATTAATGACGCTGATCTTAGATCGCCAGCAGCAACAAGAACAAATCCAATATCTGGCGTTGCATGATCCGTTAACAGGCTTGGCTAACCGTTCATTACTAAATGAACATGTGAACAGCAGCATCCATAGGGCCGATCGCTTACAACAATCTTTTGCATTGTTATTTATCGACCTAGATGGCTTTAAAGCCATTAATGATAATTACGGACACGATGCAGGGGATGCGCTTTTAATTACCATCGCTCACCGTTTAGAAGAGCGGGTACGAGGGGTAGATTGCTGTGCGCGGATTGGCGGTGATGAGTTTGTCATTTTATTTGATGAGGTGGCAAGCCAAGCGTTGGCAGTAGAGCTTGCGCAGACACTACTGGCGTTGATTGCTAAGCCACTACCATGGAGCGGTGAAGAGCTGCAAGTGAGTGCCTCTATTGGCGTGGCTTTATATCCCAGAGACGGCGACAGTGCCGGCAGCTTATTAATACAAGCCGATCATGCGATGTATCATGCTAAGGCCAGTGGTAAAAACCAAGTCTCCTTGGTGCCTGAGCTTTAAGATAGTCTCAAAAAAAGCCCCGCATGACGGGGCTTTTTTGCGCGCGTAAATAGCCTAGGTAATTACACCACGGCTTTAATTGCATCACATAAGGCATCGATGTTGTTTTTAGTGATACCAGCAACGCTAATGCGACCGGTGCCCACAATATAAATACCAAATTCATCTTTAAGACGCGCCACTTGGTCTTTATTTAATCCCGAAAACGAGAACATACCGTTTTGGCGGGCAATA
The DNA here is from genome assembly GCA_012518835.1 of Aeromonadales bacterium. Classification (GTDB taxonomy): domain Bacteria; phylum Pseudomonadota; class Gammaproteobacteria; order Enterobacterales; family Aeromonadaceae; genus Oceanimonas. The sequence goes on from JAAYRH010000027.1 coordinate 7,401, forward strand.
AAGCTAAAGTCTTGGCTAACGCCGCGGCTAGCGAGCTTTTCTACAAATAAGGTGCGCATTTCTTGGATGCGCTCACGCATTTCGGTGAGCTCGGCAACCCAATCGGCATAAAGCGCTTCATCACTAGCAATGGTGGCAATAACATCTGCGCCATGAGCCGGTGGGTTAGAGTAGATAGCCCGAATAATGCTTTTTACCTGACTAAAGGAGGTATTAGCAATCTCGGCATTGTCGGCCACTAAGGTAAAGGCGCCAGCGCGTTCGTTATACATGCCAAAGTTTTTAGAAAACGAACTGGCAATTAATAGTTCTCTATTATGCTCAGCAAACACACGCAAGCCATAGGCATCTTGTTCAATGCCTTCACCAAAGCCTTGGTAAGCAAAATCAAACAGTGGCAACCAGCCTTGCTCTGCTGACATCTTCGCTAACTGTTGCCACTGCTCTTTAGTGGGGTCGATACCGGTGGGGTTATGGCAGCAACCGTGCAGTAATACCACGTCACCCGCTTTGGCTTGTTGTAAGTCTAAGACCATAGCATCAAAGTCTAAGTCTTTGGTTTCGGGGTTATAGTAGCTGTACTCTTTAGTTTCTAATCCAGAGGCAGCAAATACTGCTTTGTGGTTAGCCCAAGTAGGGTTAGAGATCCAGACGGTAGACAAGCCCAGCTGGCGCTGAATAAATTCGCCGGCAATCCGTAAAGCACCGGTGCCGCCTGGCGCCTGTGCCGTACGGGCGCGTTGCTCATTAATAATGGCGGCGTTTTCGCCAAACAACAGGGTTTGTACTACGTTAGCGTAAGCTGCTAGGCCTTCTATGCTGAGATAGTTTTTGGTGGTTTGCTCTTCTACCAAACGGGCTTCGGCTTTTTTCACACTACGCAGTACCGGAGTGTGACCAGCTTCATCTTTGTAAATGCCCACGCCCAAGTTAATTTTATCGGTACGGGGATCGTTACGGAACGTGTCGGTCAGGCCCAGAATGGGGTCGGCCGGTGCAGCAGTGACCTTCTCAAACATAGTAATCTTCAATCCTTTTGATATTGAGTGTCTTAGGTTTCATTAAAACCAGACCCTAGTTATACCATTTGCGCCGCCATTAAAAAATGGCTTTTAATGGAGAGGGCAGGCTAAGCTCTGTAAATTGGGACTTAATAAGCACGAATGCGCCTTAGAGCACAAGCCTACTTAGGTTGGTAGGGGTAAATATGCAAGCGCGGGATCACGGGCTCATCGGTGATCTGTGCTGCCCGTCGTTTACGAGTGCTAGCGGGCGGATAATCACTTAAGGGGGTAATGGCCGGTAGCTCATCTTGGCATAGCAATAATGGCAAATGGGCTTTCACTTGTCGCTGGCGCGGTGTTATTTCTTCTTGCCAACGCACATTGACCATGGGGTGGGTTTTAACCGGTCGTCGCAATCGCAGCTCCACTGCGGCGGGTAAGCGTTTTACATCATAAATTTCTCGCTCTACGGCTTGTAGCCAAATGTGCTCCTCTACTAACGGCGGCGGCGTGTGGCGGGCGGCCATCAGCTGTTGCACTAGCTGTTCTTTATCTACCTTTTGGATAATTTGCTTATTCGCCCACGTAAAACCAAGCCGTGATGCCTCATGAGGCAATAGTACTAAGTGGCGATACACTTGCAGAGTGATCAAGCCGGGCAGGGCATCGTGTACTAAGGTAAAGCGCTGATCGCGACCCTCGACTTCTTGTACTTGGGCTTTAAATTGGCTTTTGAGGTCGTTAATACGCGTCACTAACGTTGTAAGCTCAATTTTGCAGCTGCTAGGCAACACTAAAAAGCCGGGCAGCCGAAAGCTGGCTTTAGTAGAGCAGTTTGGCTGAATATACCACTGACGATAACCTTCAATGGCAGCATTAACAGCGGCAGCGCCTTGAATATTAGCCACCTCAATATGAGTAATAGGCAAATGCTCTTCACCACTCGCCACCATGGGCAGCGGATAACAGCTAGCGCTGAGAGGCTCGGTGGCGCTAAGTAAGTCGGCCAGCGCCGACATCGCCAGTTCAAGCTCGGCAAAAGTGGCTTTTAAACGGGTAGCAGGAGTAAACATATATTATGCCAACATGCATTGGATGGTCGTTAATATATAGCAGTGCAGCCACTAAGATGCAAAGGATCTGGATGGGATAACCAAGTGCGGGACGACATAACAAAAAACCTGAAAGAGATAATAAAGGTCTGGAAGGGATAACCAAGAGCGGGACGATATAACAAAAACTTGAAAGAGATAATAAAGGTCTGAAAGGGATAATAAAAACCTGAACAATATAACAAGACCTGAACGAGCTTATTATATTTTTCTTAGCTCTTGCCTATTTCTTCCCTAGCCCTTGCTCATCCCTTCCCGAGCTCTTGCTCATCTCTTTCCTAATTTTAGCTAATCCCGTCCCTAGTTCATGCCCATCTCTTTCCTAGTTCTAGTTTATCTCTTTCATTTACCTCGCTTATCCCGTCCCATTCACTGCTTAGGTAGGCAAACGCTTGCTCTCGCATTACACCGCAGGTGTAACACAACCCGCGAGAATAAATTTTCGCCTACTACATCTACCGACAGCGCCTACTAATAAAAATTAAATCGGCGTATTAGCAAGATGGGCCGGCCAATCCATAGCACTGTGGCCGATGGCTAAAAAGTAAGGGTTAAGCACCTCTTGGGTATTAGCATAACTAAGTGCATCGCCATTTAACTGCACCACTTGGCCACCGGCTTGCTCAACCACACATTGGGCGGCGCCGGTATCCCATAAGGAAGTCAGCCCTAAGCGGGGATAAATATCAGCAGCGCCTTCGGCGACTAAACATAACTTAAGCGAGCTGCCCATGGCGATGAGTTCGTATTGGCCAAGCTTTTCTAAAAAGGTTTGCATTGACTCGCCGGCATGAGAGCGACTGCCCACCACACGCCACGGTTGCGATTTTTGATGTGCTGCAACTTTTATAGGCGTGGCTGGGTGCTGACCTTGGGCTTTAAATGCACCTAAGCCGATAGCCGCGCTATAGCACACCTCTAAAGCGGGCGCATATACCACGCCTAACACGGGCTTACCATTTTCTATCAATGCAATATTAACGGTAAATTCGCCATTGCGCTTAATAAACTCTTTGGTGCCGTCAAGAGGGTCCACTAACCAATACCGGCCCTGCTCATTAGCTCCTATAAACAACTCAGGAGCTTCTTCTGACAAGATCGGAATGTCATCAGTTAACGCCACTAGCTGCTGCATGATTAACTGATGAGCGGCGGTATCGGCCTCGGTTAGCGGTGAGTGATCGGCTTTTTGCTCGACATCAAAGCCTTGCTGATAAATGGCCATAATGGCGCTACCGGCCTGTTGAGCAATACTCGTGATTTGATTAAGTAACTCCTGAGTAACCAAAGACATTGACTATCCTTATAACCGAGAACTCTACACAATGTAGTCTGAAGTCCGTAAAATATACCTTAATGGGCTGGGGCGGCTAACTTAAAGCACTAACTATTTTGCTCTATCATATAGCTCTTAAAAGCCAACCACATTTACACTATAAGGTTGATCTTCTCGAGTTTTATTAATGGTATAGGTAAAGGCACCGGATTCACTTTGGGTTTGGTGTGCACCGTTCATTTTTAAGTCAACATAGGCGCGGCAATGCGCAAAGTCGCGCTCGGGGTTGTAATCCAGCGTTTCAACAGAGTTAATCTTAAATTCCAGTGAGTTTGCTTCTTGTTTACCAAAGTTGGCTTTCACGTTGTTATAGGCCATCAATTCAATGGAGGCGAGCGCTTGTTTATCATTGCATTGCGGTAAAGTTTCAGAGCAGGCAGTGAGTAACACGCTGGTGGCCAGCACAGGCAGTAAGAGGCGTTTTTTCATATTATTCTCTTTATTATTGGTCGTGGTGTTTGAATGTTATAAGACTCTTCCCCTATTTGATAGGGCAGGGTATTAGGCGCCGTAGCTATAAACAGCATAGTAATGGCAGCTGGTACCGGCCATTACCCACAAATGCCAAATAAAGTGACCATAGGGCATGCGTGAGTCGATAATAAAAAATATCACGCCAATGGTATAACAGAGCCCGCCGGCTACCAGCCAATAGACTCCTACGGGAGCCATCACGGCGATGAGCGGTTTAATCGCGACAATAATCACCCAGCCCATGAGTAGATAAAGCAAGGTAGAGAGAAAAGCCGGAAAGTGCGAGGCATAGACTTTAAGCAGCACGCCGATCAGCGCAAAACTCCAAATAGCGACTAATAAACTAACACCCCAACTGCCATGGAGTACCCCCAACAAAATAGGGGTATAAGTACCGGCAATCAGTAAAAAAATGGCGCTATGCTCTAGTACACGAAACAGGTGTTTAGTCTCACCGGGCGGCAACAAGTGATAACAAGCCGAAGCGAAGTACAATAAAATGATGGTAGCCGCAAAAACGCTGGCGCCGATCACAAACGCAGTACTGCCCACTGTAGTGGCATGGTGAATAAGAAAAGGCGCGCCAATGAGGGCGACCAGCATCGCAAGACCGTGACTTAAGCCATTAGCTAGCTCCTCATGTTTGGTTTGGGCACGAAGCTTAGAGGTGGTATAAAACATTCGTTATTAACCTTTATTGAGCTGATCTGCCTTTATGATAACAAATTTGCTTAATAGCTATCTTGGCTAGCATTTAATTATGCCAACATGCAGGTGAGCGCTGTCTATTAAAAAGTCATAAATTACATTAATTAATTTCCTTAGTTTCTTAATCGTGAGATAGGCAGCAACTTTTAATCATCCATACATAAATAATATAGGAGGGAGCAGCAGGCTCGTGTTATTTGCGGTACGGTAATCTTATCTTAATAAATTTTTTATCTTTAAGGACTAAAGGAGTACGAGATACGTGTTGTCATCGTGGCGAGTCAAAAACTTTAAAGCATGGCAGGATTCTGGTGCCATTAAATTAGCACCGCTGACGGTGTTTTTTGGAGAAAATAGCGCAGGCAAAAGTAGCTTAGGTCAGTTGTTATTAGCGCTAAAACAAAGTGCTGGCGCGGATGCGGCTCAATCACCCCTTAACTTTGGTGAGCACCACGCCAATCACCATACCAGTCACACGCTTGAGACTGAGCTTGATTTAGGCTCCTTTGCCCAAAATCTACACCAAGGTCAACTTAGCACTCCGCTGGCGTTTGAGTTGCAATGGCGCTTAGCCGAGCCACTCACGTTACCTGATGTAGTAGGGCAGACTTCCAGCACAGGCATCGATGAGCTGGGCTTAGCCGTCACGGTACTGGCAGATGCATCTTTGCAGCCTCAGTTACACACCATTAGTTATACTGGTTACCAACAAGGCGAGGCTCAGATCAAGATAGCCTATGATCGAGCTCAACCAGCCGAGCTACAGGTAGAGCTCTTTCAGCTTTCACATCAGTACTCGATTAAACTGGTAGACGCCGTAGCACCTGGGCGGTTTTATCAGCTGCCGCAGCCCCAAGGGGCCGAAGCTTCTTTTGTTCACGTCTTAGCGCAACAAACGGAGCAGCTGCTTGCTAATGTGCAGTCGTTAGCGGCTTTGCGAGCGGCACCACAGCGTCGCTATTCCTGGCGAGGTGAAACACCAAATAGCGTGGGGCGTGCTGGCCAGTTGGTGGCGGCGGCTATGTTGGCGGCCACTGCCGAGCAGCGCTATTTACAATTTGCGCTTGGGCAAGGCGAATTGCCGTTTAGTGAGGGTATTGCCTATTGGCTAGAGCAAATGGGGGTGGCGAGTGATTTTTCGGTGCGTCTGGCACCCGACAGTACTGATGAGTATCAAGTATTCCTAAAAACTCATGCCGAAGCCGATGAGGTTAACTTAGCGGATTTAGGGTTTGGTATTTCGCAATTATTACCGGTTATCGTGCAAGCTTTTTATGCCCAACCTCATTCTACTTTGTGGTTAGAGCAGCCCGAGATCCATTTACATTCCCACGTGCAAGCGGGCCTAGCGGACATGTTAATTGCGGCCACCCAAGCCAAACAAGCAGGTCAAGATCGCCATGTACAAATTATAGTAGAAAGTCACTCTGAGCACTTTTTAAATCGGCTACAACGACGCATCGCCGAAGGGGTGATCCAGCACACCGATGTTGCCTTGTACTTTTGTAGTCGCACGGGCGCCGAAGCACACATTGAAACGCTAGCGGTCGACACTTATGGTGAAATTGCTAACTGGCCAGCGAATTTATTTGGCGATGAGATGGCCGACATTGCCGCACGGGCGATGGCCGCAGTACAACGTAAACGTCAGCAACCAGACTAAGCAGTAAGACTAAGCAGTAAGACAAGGGCACAACCATGCTTAAAGCGGTAATAGATACCAATGTGTTGCTGGTGGCCAATCAGCAACATGATGAGATGTCGGCAGAATGTATCACCCAGTGTATCGAGCACTTACAAGCCATACAAAAAGAAGGCGTGGTAGTGATTGATGACAGCTTTATTATGTTAAACGAATATCAAAATAAAACCCGCATTAATCCGCCCCGTGGCGTAGGTGATGTGTTTTTAAAGTGGTTATTGCGTAATATGGGCAACCCTCAGCGGGTAGAAATGGTGAGCGTGAGCTTAACCGATATTGATGTGTATGCTGAGTTTCCTGATCAAGCATTGCAGGCTGAGTTTGATCCACCGGATCGGGTGTTTCCTGCGGTGGCCAATGCCCATGGCGATAAACCCATTATTTGGCAGGCGGCAGACTGTAAATGGATTGACTGGTGGCCGGTATTAGCCGAGTACGATATTAAAGTGAAGTTTTTATGTGCGGCGGATGCGTTGCGTTTTTATGATAATAAATTTCCACGGCAGCGTCATGTGCCTGCCCCTGCCATGCCCGGAGAGTAACCAATGTCTGATTTTTTTCGTTTTCCCCATACCCCTCATATCGCCTGGCTGGGAGAGGGTATGCCACGGGATGATAAGGTTTTAAGTGATAGCGAAATTGCCGATATTTTAGCCCAGCCGCTGCGTATTGAAGAAAAGCTTGATGGCGCTAATTTAGGTATTTCGATGCGAGACAACGGTGAGTTGCGTGGTCAAAACCGTGGGCAATACTTATTAGAGCCCTTTGCTGGGCAGTTCTCGCGCCTTAACTCTTGGCTGGCGCAACATCACTATGCGCTGACTGATCATCTGCAATCCGATTGGATTTTATTTGGTGAATGGTGTGCCGCGCGCCACTCTTTAGACTACGACAATCTGCCCGATTGGTTTGTGGTATTTGATGTCTACGATCGCCGTGAGCAAAAATTTTGGAGCTGTGAGCGGCGCAACGCCCTCGCAGAAAAAATAGGTTTAGCGGTGGTACCAACGTTACATCAAGGAAAGATGACCTTAGATGCGTTAAAAGAATTACTGAATAGTGCAAGCAGTCATTACCGCCAAGGCACCCCAGAAGGCATTGTGATGCGTCACGACTCAACCGACTGGTGCGAAGCGCGAGCTAAACTGGTGCGCGCCGATTTTGCTCAGTCTATTGAAGAACATTGGCGCAGCCGAGCCATTGAGTGGAATGAAGTGCACATTCCAAATAGAAAGTAGGGCGTAAGGGGCGTCTACACTTTTGCTTTAGGCGAGAACATCCTTCTAAATTTAAATGCTCTCAGAGCTCAGATAAAACATTTTCGCCACGGAACCCACGGAACCCACGGAA
>JAAYRH010000005.1 GCA_012518835.1 Aeromonadales bacterium
GCCGGCGTAGGTATATCAGTAAGGGTAGCTAACCAGTCATCAAATTGCGGTTCAGTATTAGGTAGATTATTCATAATGTTTGCTTAATTGGACACCAAGTTCATCGGTATAGCTGTCGATAGTCCACGCCACCTGAGCGCCACCAACATGCAGTATTAGTCCAAATGCTTGCTCGGCATCGGTAATAAAGCGCAAGCTAAGTTGTGGTAGCAATTGTTTAATATCGGCCGTCAGCTGCGCTTTTGCTGCCTCGGGTAGCGGTGCTTGCGTACAGGCGGTGGCTATATCTGCACTACCAGCCGCTTCAAGTAAGTTATCAGTTAATGGTGCTAACCGTTTACCGACATGGCGCACGATAGCGGCTTCTAGCGTTTCATCCGCCAGATCGATGAGTGCTTTACGCGTTAGCTCCACTAAGGCTTGCTCGCCAGAACGTTGCAACTTAGCGGTAAATTTTTCTCGCTCAGTAGTTAAGTAACGCTGCCAATCTTGTTGTTCTTGCTCCAGCCTTTTTCGAGCCTCTGCAAGCAAGGCGTCTCGCTGTGCTTTACTAGCATCCATCGCTTCTGCGATGCGTTGTTCTTGGCTTTCTTGTAATCGTGCTTGTTGCTGGCGAAAGTCAGCTTCGGCGGCGTTGGCTTGCTGTTTAGCAATGCCCGCTTGTGCCATACGTTTGGTAATTTCGGCTTCACGAGCATCAATACCATCTAGGATAGGACGATAAAGAAATCGCTTAAGCAGCCACACTAGTAATAAAAAGTTAGCAATTTGCGCCAGCACCGTAATCCAGTCAATGGACATACACTTGAACCTCGTTTATCAAAAGTGGTTTAACCGCCGGTGGTTACTCGTACTGCATCCCAAAACGGGTTAGCAAAAATAAGGATCATCGCCACCACAAAACAGTAGATCGCAGTGGACTCAATCATAGCTAAACTCACAAACAAGGTTCGAGACAAGGTCGGTGCTGCATCGGGTTGCTGCGCAATCGCCGCAATGGCCGAGGCAGCGGCACGACCTTCCCCTAAAGCGGGGCCAATGGAGCCAATGGCTACCGTAATACCGGCGGTAAAAATAGACACACAAGCAATGGCAATAATGGCGATATCAGTCATGAGGGATCCTCTTGATTAGTGGCAGAAGAAATATAAACCGTTGCCAATATGGCAAAGATATAAGCTTGAATTAGACCGGTTAATAAGCCCAGCATGTCCATGAGCACCGGAAAGAAAAAGGGCGCTATACTGAGCAGAATAGCTACAATGACACCTCCGCTCATCACGTTGCCATAGAGACGTACGGCAAGTGAGATCCCCCGAGAAAACTCTCCAATAATATTAAAAGGCAACATCACTACTGAGGGTTGAATAAAGGTTTTTAGGTAACTGCCCACGCCATTAGTAGCGATACCAAATAAGGGGACCGCAACTAACACCGACAACGCCAGCGCTACGGTGGTGGATAACGAAGACGTTGGCGCCCTAAAGCCAGGAATAACCGTTAATAGATTTGATAGGGCGATAAACAAAAATAGCGTACCGGCAAAGTACAAAACATGGCGTGCCGATTTCATGCTGATCTCTTCAATCTGCCCTTGGATCGTCTTTACTATTAGCTCTAGCAAGCTGCGCAACCGATTAGGGGGCACATCAGGCTTTAAATTACGAGTGACAAACCAAGAGATAGCCACTAGTAAGGCCATCACTATCCAGGTATTTACCAAGGTGGCATTAACCGGCCAACCAGCTAGCGTAAAAACCAAGGTGTCATCGGGGGTCATTTGCATAAGGGAGCTCCTTTATCGCATGGCGTGGCTGAGTGGGTGTTCCGAGCCCGGCGTAAGGCCAGCAAGCGCACCATAAAAAATGCTAGTACATAGCCAATGAGTGGCCATAAGCTGGCACTATTAGCGGCAATTAAGCTACCTGCGCCTAACAGCAGAGTCATTCGGCTAATAAAACTCAGTAGCAAAATACGACCGGGTCGAGTGGCGGTCACTACTTGCTTTACACTCCATGCTAAGCCAATAAAAAATAAACCACTGACTATTAGGCCCGCCCCCATGCCCGCCACTAGTGCTAGCCAGTCAATCGTCATTAGCAGACTCCTTATGCTCTGCGGCGGCACTTTCTTTATTAATCCAACTCCAAGCGATAATAATACCCATCATGGCACCGCCTAGAATTAAGGCGATAGGCCAAGAAAAAGACTGAGGCGCTACTTTATCGAGCCATACCCCTAAAAAAGCGCCGCCCACAATAGGCACCGCGACCGACCAGCCAATAATGCCAAAGGTACTAAACCCCCGTAGCGGACTGACGCCTTTAGTGATGCGGGATTTATGCATCCGCTCTGCACTGCGACGCATGGCATCAGCGGACTTATCTTGTTTTGGTGTAGGTTTCATAATCTGGTTATCTGTTCGCCCTTTTCGTTTGCATATTAGTGAGTGTTACAGTTGAGGTTTTCGTAAATCACCAAATCGGCGCACAATATTGGCTTCTAAGCGCGATAAAGCAGAGCGTGCTACTCGCTCTTCTTCATCTACTGCCATAAAGGTGGTGGCCACCAGCTCATTAAGTGCCGTTAGTGATTTCCCTTGTAGGCCACGCCGCGTTGCCAGCTCTACCTGATGGCCTTTTTTAATTAAAATGCCTTCATCTACAGCAAAGAACAGTTCTTGGTGTTGTTCATCGGTGACGATTAATACTGACGGTACGATAGCCGTGATAAAGTCGGTGTGATTAGGTAGCAACGTAAAAGAGCCATTTTCGGCAACGGCATACACCTTGCTGGCGCTACCAGAAAACAACGAGCGGGTAGGCAGGCGTAACTCGACTTGCATGACAGTGGCGAGACTCATCAAGGCTACTCCTTACTGGCTTTTTTCAGGTCGGCTAACGAGCCAATCATGTAATAGTCGGTTTCGTTATCGTCAAACTCCACCTGATGCAAGATGGTTTCACAGCCGTCTAGGGTATCGGCGATAGATACGCGTTTTCCTCCGGTGCCAGTAAAAGAGCCGGTCGTAAAAAACGGCTGTGTTAAAAAGCGTTCTAAACGACGCGCTCTGGCCACTACGGCTCTATCGCCGGCAGACAGCTCTTCCATTCCCAACATAGCAATAATATCTCGTAACTCTTCATACTCTGCTAAGGTTCGCCGCACGGCTCTGGCAATATCATAATGGCGCTGGCCCACTACCCCTGGCGTTAACATCACTGAGGCAGAGGCAAGGGGGTCGACGGCGGGATATAAGCCTTCACTGGCACGTTTTCGTGACAGCACTACAGAAGCTGATAAGTGAGAAAAGATATGCGCCGCCGCGGGATCGGTAAAGTCATCAGCGGGCACATACACCGCTTGAATCGAGGTGATCGCTGCTTTATTGGTAGAAGTAATGCGCTCTTGTAGTGAAGCGAGCTCGGTGGCTAAAGTAGGCTGATACCCGACCCGTGAAGGCATGCGGCCTAATAAGCCCGATACCTCAGAACCTGCTTGTACGAAGCGGAAGATATTATCGATTAGTAGCAGGACGTCTTGCTGTTGTTCATCACGAAAATACTCGGCCATGGTCAGTGCCGACTTACCCACTAAAAAGCGTAC
>JAAYRH010000227.1 GCA_012518835.1 Aeromonadales bacterium
CCTATGTGGCCATGGTGATGTGCCAAGATACCGATTATATATTGTTGGATGAGCCGCTAAATAATATTGATATGCGCCATGCGGTGGGCATGATGCAATTATTGCGTCGCGCCGCCGATGAAAAAGGAAAAACCGTGGTGGTGGTACTGCATGATATTAACTTTGCCTCTTGTTATGCAGACCATATTATTGCCATGCGACATGGGCAGCTGGCTTATCAAGGTGCTCCGCAACATATCATCACTAATGAAGTGCTCAGTGATCTTTATGATATTCCGATGCAAGTGCACGAGTTGGGTGAGCAGCGTATTTGTGTGTATTTTCGCCAGTCTCAGGCCAGTTAAACGCCGAGGTTAATGCCGGCAAATTTCATCGCAGGCGCTGATCACACGCTCGGCTAATATTTTGCCGTGGGCCGAAATCGACTCTTGTGCATGCAGTATCACTTCTAAGTCGGCGATGGGGGGCAGGCCGTCTTGCTCGGTTAAAATACGATGCTCGGCGGTGACCAGGCGGCGCGGTAGTAAAGAGATACCAAAGCCGGCTTCAACGGCGCAACACACGCCAGACAAACTAGTACTCACATAAGATAACCGCCAGCTGCGGCCTAAGCTGTCAAAGGTGTGGGCCATTTCACTGCGATATAAACCGCCTACCGGAAAAGTGACTAATGGCACCGGCTGCTTTTCTAGATTATTGCTGTGTAAGCTGTCTATCCAACATAAAGGTTCAGACCAGCGGGCTAAGCCCGAGGCACTGCCTTGACGTTGTTTTACTAATACCAAGTCGAGATCGCCCCGTTGAAATTCGCGCCAAATATCGCTGCACATGCCACTTTTCACTTCTAAACGGATCCCCGGATACTCATTTGAAAAGGCTGACAGGCTGGGCATCAGCGCATGGGTAGCAAAGTCTTCAGGCACGCCTAGGCTAATTTTTTGCTGCTCACCCCGGCCGCTGGTTTCGGCTACTGCCTCGCTCATCAGTTGTAAAATGCGGCGGGCATAACGTAACACCCGCTCACCTTCGAGGGTAGGAGTGGTATAGCGGCCTTTGCGATATAATAATTCGCAGCCTAGCTGGGTTTCTAGCTTGCGGATTTGTTGACTGACAGTAGATTGCGTAAGATGGGTGCTATCGGCAGCGCGGGTAAAGCTTCCGGTATCGGCCACCGCAATAAAGCTGCGCAGCAAGACCGGATCCAGCGTCATATTAAATTTCATGTGTATCCTCTGCTAGTGGCTTACCCACTGACTGCCATTTGATTATTTAATTTATAAATCAAGAAGATTTGTTTTACAATAGCAACAATTCACCAAATACACAGTCAGGCCGCTCGGCGTGACGTTTGTCGGTATAGCACCGACCCCTCGTATTTAAGGACACCAATCATGGCCCGTAATACTTATTATGCTCCACAGGGCGGACTGCCGCCGCAAACTCAGCTGATCCACGATCGCGCTGTGTTCACCGAAGCTTATGCCATTATTCCTAAAGGGGTAATGAGCGATATCGTAACTAGTTTTCTACCTTTTTGGGATGAGACCCGTCTGTGGGTTATCGCACGTCCGCTAAGCGGCTTCGCTGAAACTTTCTCCCACTACATTATGGAAGTTTCTCCTACCGGTGGTAGTGATAAGCCTGAGCTAGACAAAGGCGCGGAAGGCGTATTGTTTGTGGTTGAGGGCGAAATGACCCTGACCTTAGAAGGCAAAGAGCACCAGATGGACTTGGGCGGTTACGCTTATATCCCAGCTGGCGCTAACTGGAGCCTGCGTAATAACAGCGACGCACCGGTGCGTTTCCACTGGCTGCGTAAGGCGTACGAGTTTGTAGACGGTATCGATGTACCAGAAGCGTTCGTAACCAACGAAAATGACATTGAGCCAACGCCAATGCCAGATACCGATGGTGCTTGGGCAACTACGCGCTTCACCGATCCGGCGGATCTGCGTCACGACATGCACGTGAACATTGTTACTTTCCAGCCAGGCGGCGTGATTCCATTCGACGAAACTCACGTTATGGAGCACGGTCTGTATGTGCTAGAAGGTAAAGCGGTATATCACTTGAACCAAGACTGGGTTGAAGTTGAAGCCGGTGACTACATGTGGTTGCGCGCGTTCTGCCCACAGGCTTGCTATGCATCAGGCCCCACTCGCTTCCGTTACTTGCTGTATAAAGACGTTAACCGTCACATGGTGTTAAACCCATCATTGGCTTATCGCGGTAATCAACGCTAAGTCACAGCATTTAGCTATATATAAGGGCAGCCCACGGGCTGCCTTTTTTATGTCACGTTGTTTTTAGTACTTGCTCATTCTTTACCGGTTTTTGTTATTTTTTTCCGATTTATTCTCTCGTTCTTCTTCTCGCTTTTGTGGTTGCGCCTGCGGCGCAATGCGAGAGCAAGCGTTCGCCTACCAAGACCACCCCTTATGTCCCGTGATAGAGACGTTTTTGTAGGCGCATATTTATTCGCGCGAAGGATAGATGGGACGAGATAGGCAAGAGCTATGGACGAGATGAGCTAGAGTTATGGATGAGATATACGATGGCTAGGGACAACAGGAACA
>JAAYRH010000228.1 GCA_012518835.1 Aeromonadales bacterium
GCGGCTCACGCAGTGATAAAAGGGCGTATCTTCTAAGCTGATTTGGGTAGAACGTGGTCTTGGCATCCTTGCCTCCTTCATCATCTTGATTTGAATTCTTTAAGTATAGTGAGCACAGAAAAAGTGTCTCTACTAAATGTGGGTGTCTGAAGTGGCATCTGAAGTGGCAAGCGATAAATGCCTAAATAGACTTGTGCTAATGGCGGGCTCAGCTCACACTCTTTTCATTAGCTAGGACTTACCATCTAGCACCTACTCTCACTAAGGTGATAATAATGCATTACTTAACGGTTATTGAAATGAAGGGTTTCTTTAAGGAAGTCTTTAGCCAAGTGTTTGAAGAGGTTGAGTTACAAATCGACGAAATGCCTCAAAACAGACAAGAGGTAATGGCAGATCTAAAAAGTAACCTCACTCTAGAAGACGGTATTTTACAGCTGGGTTTAGTGGGTACTAATAAGCAAGAAAAGCCGCTAGTGCTAGATCTGCTTACAGTTTCGCTTAATGGCGCAAAAGAAATGGCCAAAGCCGAGCAAGATACTTACGAGCTAAGGCGCATGGCCAAATACGAGGAGACTGTGCTGTTATTTAAAAATACCAGCCAGTGGGATCCTACTATTTTGGCCGCGCTTGATAACGAACCAGAAGACGATGAACCACTGTTTGATTAGCGCCACAAATGTAAGTGCTGACTGCCCTCCTCTTTCGGCATAAATACCACAGATCAAAGGTGACGTTAGCTTTTATTGGCAGCTAGTTTTATTAAGGGTCACCTAGCTTGTTTAAGACGCTGGACGTGTTGGGGACCTTAACTTTAAACACTAACCATGCATGTTGGCATAATACTGCATTTAACCTTGTTAGCTTAGCACCGATAATGATTGTATCTTGTGTTTTTAGACTGGCTTGGCTAAATTGTGCGCCAGTCTTGCTGGCCGTTAGTAAGATTTTATTAAGTCATCGGCCCTACTTCTTCTCTGTTCAAAGAATATTATATTTTGCTAACCAATAATCAGAAAAAACTCGTTAGGGCGTTGCTGCAAAAAAAGCAGCGCGATAAACATGCCTGCTTTGTCGCCGAAGGCCCAAAAGTGGTGCGGGAGTTTATTACGGCTGGGTTTACCTTGCGCCAGCTATTTACTACCGACACCGAGCTGCTTTCTCACCCTACTGCTTCGCTAATTGCCGAGCATGAACTATCGTCTATTAGCTACTTAACTACGCCAAATATTTGCTTAGCTATTTTTGCTATTCCTACCCAAAAGCATTTGCCTGACAGCAGGCTTAAAGTGGCCTTAGATGGAATTCGGGATCCGGGTAATTTAGGGACTATTATTCGGCTATGTGATTGGTTTGGTATTAGCAGCCTTCTATGCTCTAAAGATACCGTAGACTGCTATAACCCGAAAGTGGTGCAAGCGACGATGGGCTCGCTGGCGCGGGTGAATGTCGAATATCTCGACCTTGAGGAAGCATTAGCCAACAGCGAACTGCCTATCTACGGGACTTTTATGGACGGAGACTCGGTATACAGTAATGCCCTGCCCGAGCAAGCCATTTTAGTGATGGGCAATGAAGCTAATGGTATTCGCCCTAATATTGAGTCCTTAATAAGTCAGCGCATTAGCATTCCTCGCTTTGGCGCGCTGCAAGCCACTGAAAGCCTAAACGTCGCTACCGCCACCGCCATTATTTTAAGTGAGTTTAAACGAGTGACGGTCACCAAGTGATTTAAACCTTAAATGGGCAGTGCCTAAGCCCCTTCGGTGCATTCTTGTACAATGCACTGTCGCTGTGCAATTAAGCAGCTAAAAAGTAAGCGCTTAGTGTTTTATGCTAGCCTGTCATAAATTTACCGAGGGCTATAACAAACAAAAAAGTACCTTGCTCTAACATACAAGTGAATTGCAATATATTTCTCTAAGGTTGTTCCTCTATCTTCTTAATTTTTTCCTATTCCATGAGTGTAATATGTCTTTTACTTCTTTTAGGCTGCACCCTGCGCTGTTGGCGGCGTTACCAGAACAATATCAAACGCCCACTGCCATCCAGCAGCAGGCCTTACCGCTGATTATAGAAGGCCAAGATGTAGTAGCGTTAGCACCAACGGGGAGTGGCAAAACACTGGCCTTTGGTCTTGGCCTGTTGCACCAATTAAGCCAACTTGATAGTGAGCCTACCGAGGTACGCGCAGTGATTATTGTGCCTACCCGCGAGTTAGCAGCGCAAATTAGTGACGTCTTAATACCTTTAACCAAGGCGTTATCGCTAAAATTAACCACCCTATGCGGCGGCGCTGCGGTCAGTGAGCAAGCTAAAGAGTTCAATGAACAAACGCCGGCATTAGTCGTTGCGACCCCAGGCCGGTTGTTGGACTTAGTAAAACAGCGCTTGATCTCGTTAGCCACAGTGCAGCATTTAGTATTAGACGAAGTAGATCGCTTATTAGATATGGGACTTTGGCCTGATGTGCAGCGTATTTTGCAAAACATGCCTAGCCCTCGACAACAGTTGTTGTTTTCAGCGACCTTGTCCAATGAGTTAGCCACTCAAGTAACGTTATTAGCGCCGCAGGCTACGCGCGTTAGCGTCGGTGAAGAAAACACCTTAGTAAAAGGTATTACTCAGCAGTGTTACTTAGTAAACAAAGGCAGCAAAGCCCAGGCGTTAATTACGCTATTAAACGAACAATTAACACAACAGCAGGTATTAGTATTTATTAATGCTCGTGATAATGCTGATGCCTTAGCGAAACGATTAAATAAAGCGGGGATTGTTGCGCTCGCGCTGCACGGAGAAAAAGATCAGGCAGAGCGGGCTGCCGCCTTAC
>JAAYRH010000229.1 GCA_012518835.1 Aeromonadales bacterium
GTGGTGAATGGCGATCGTGCCGCCTTAGGCCGCCCACCCGAGCAGGTATTGGAAATTTTATAATGACCACGCAACTAGCACGTATTTTGGCCCTCATTGGCTATTTTGGGCTTATTATCTGGGTAGTGTTATGGCACACCACTATTTCACCACACCCGGATCTGAGTGTGACCTTTATGTTGGTGATTTGGCTGCCTTGGCTGTTTATTCCTATTAAAGGCATCTTGCAGGGCAAGCCCTACACTCATGCGTGGGCAGTTTATATGCTAATGCCCTACTTCTTGCATTCCGGTGTCTTATTATGGGCCGATGAAGGAGAGCGCTGGCTGGCGGTAGTAGAGCTGGTATTAGCAAGTACCATGTTTGTGGGCTGCATGTATTACGCCAAGCTAAGAGGTCGTGAGCTGGGCTTGAGTATTCGCAAGAAAAAAGAGCCTAAAGAGTAACGCCCAAAGCCGTAAGTAACCGAGCACTGTAGCTAAAAAAGTGCCGTGATTAACACGGCCCTTTTTATTAGCGGCTTTATTAAGCCTGTTTTATTACACCTGCGACCAGCGGCGCTCTAAACGGCGAAAGCCGGCGACCAATACAAACGTCACGCCCATATATAGTACCCCTGCCGCTAAAAACGCTTCAAACGGCGAATAATATCGAGAGTTAACAATGCGCGCCGCTCCCGTTAAGTCTACGATGGTGATCACACCGGCAATAGCCGAGCCATGCAACATAAATATCACTTCATTACTATAGGCCGGCAAGGCACGGCGCATACTGTTAGGCAAAATAACCCGCCGTAACGCCTGAAATCGCGTCATACCATAAGCATAGGCTGCCTCTACCTGCCCTTGTGGCATGCCTTTAATCGCCCCCCGAATAATTTCTGCAGTATAGGCACTGGTATTTAAGGTAAATGCTAAAACAGCACAAAACCACGCCTGACTAAACCATTCCCATGCCATGGACTCACGCAGCCATTGCCACTGTCCTGCGCCGTAATAAATTAAAAATAACTGTACTAGTAAAGGTGTGCCACGAAAGAAATAAATATAGGCCCATGCCAGACTTTTTATTAGCCACACGCGACTATTACGTAATAAAGCCAGCGGCAAGGCAATGGCTAATCCAATTAGTAACGACACTGTTACTAACCAAACGGTGGTGTATAAACCTTGCCAGTACACCGGCCACTCATTGGCAATAATAGAAAAATCCATTTTAGCCTCCGGCTGTTAGGCTCTTGGCGCTAGCGCATAATGGCGTTCTGCCCAACTTAACAATGAGCTAGAAATTGCCGTAAACAATAAAAATACCAAAGCTACCGCAAAGTAAAAGGTAAAAGGCAGCTGTGTTGCGCCAGCGGCTAAAGAAGCTTTGCGCACCATATCGTCTAGCCCAATAATGGATACCAATGCGGTAGTTTTAAGCAACACTAACCAGTTATTACCCAAGCCCGGTAGCGCATGGCGCATCAGTTGCGGCAATAGCACCCGACGCAGCACCAAGGCGCTATTCATCCCATAAGCGCGCGCCGCTTCTAGCTCGCCTTTATCTACCGCTAAAATGGCGCCTCTAAAGGTTTCTGTCATATAGGCACCAAAAATAAAACCTATGGTCAAGATACCCGCAA
>JAAYRH010000230.1 GCA_012518835.1 Aeromonadales bacterium
AAAAGCCCGGCTTACATCGCACTTTGCTCGGCGATGGCGTTGCCACCATGGGAGCCGCTTGTTTTGGCGGGCCGCCCAACACCACTTACTCGGAAGTCACCGGCGCGGTGATGCTGACCAAAAATTTTAACCCTGTCATCATGACCTGGGCCGCGGGCTTTGCCATCGTGTTAGCGTTTGTTGGTAAGTTTGGCGCCCTTATGTTGAGCATTCCTACGCCGGTGATGGGCGGTATTATGATTTTGCTGTTTGGCTCCATTGCGACGGTGGGCTTAAATAGTTTAATTAAACACCAGGTGGATCTGTCTGAAGCACGCAACCTGTGCATAGTAGCGGTCATTTTAATTTTTGGTATTGGCGGCATGGCCTTTGGTATTGGTGGCTTTAGCCTACAAGGGATTAGTTTATGCGGCATAGTGGGCATTCTATTAAATCTTATTTTGCCTAAAACTCGAGCGGACTAGACTGGTTTGTCTAAGGTACTGTGGTTATCATGAGGCAATCTTTGTTGGTGATGGCGATTTAATGTTTAAAAAACTGTTGTTGGTGAGTTTATTGCTATTTTCTGCTGCGGGCTCTGCTGAAAATTCGGTGCTGACGGTGGACTTAACCGATCCTCCTTATGAGCGCAGTGCGGCAAGAGAGCAAGCCATGGTGCAGGTGCTCGCTCGGCTCACTGGCAGTCAAGCGGCTAATTCGTGGGTGCAAGATGAAGCCTTAGCAGAAATAGATCGCTACTTGGTCTCTGAGTCTTTTGCTGGTGGCTATCAAGCTACCTTTGACGAAACACAGCTAAGTGAATTATTAAATACCGCTCAGCTGACTTTTTCTGTCGCGCCTAAGCCATCGCTATTAATGTGGCAACAATTAGAAGGTAAAGGCCTGATGGCCGAGCCGAGCTGGCAAAGTGCGGCAAAGTATTATCAGTGGCCGCTACTGTGGCCAGTGTGGGATTTAGATGAGTATATGCTGCTAAGTGATGCGGAGGCATTTACGGCTGATAATTTACAAACCGCCAGTCAAGCGTATGGTGCCGATTATTGGTTAGCTCTGACCCAACATAAAGGCCAAGGACGGTGGCAGTTCTTTAGCGCTAAGCAAACCCAACCTTTGGTAAGTGGGAAGTTTACAGCTCCCATGACACCCAATGACATAAGCCAGCTGATGGCAAAACTCAATGATGCGTGGCTAAAGCAACCGCAAGTCAAGACTAAAAAAAGCCATCCGCGTCTTGAAAATAGCGCACCCGATCAGCCGCTTACCCTTAGTAAAGATGCGCCGGGTGAGCTGACTATCTTAGTCTCTGGCCTAACGCGCTTTAGCGATACAATATTGCTTGAACGGCGCTTAAGCGAGCTTGCCGAGGTTAACCAAGTACAGGTGATAGAAAGTGCCGGCTATCAGAGCCGTTATCGCTTAGCATATACGGGTGCGAAGTCGACGGTATTAAACGCTTTGTCTAATGTAGAAGATCTAGCAGCCCAAGGTACTCGGGAATTTAATTGGTTAGGAAGTCAACGTGATTGATGATGAGCCAGAAGCCCATGAGCCCGCCCAGCTGGCGTTAGCTGTACAGTTGCCCGACGATGAAACCTTTGCCAGTTTTTACCCCGGTGATAATGCACAGCTGATCACTGCCCTTAAAAATGCCGCTTTGGGGCAAGGGGATGAACTGTTGTATTTTTGGGGGCAAGCAGGCAGTGGGCGCTCGCACTTGTTGCATGCCGCCTGTGCTGAGCTGGATGATGATATGGGAGAAATGGCCGCTTATATTTCCCTTGATGCTTACGCCAGTATGTCACCGCGTATTTTGGAAGGCATGGAGCATCAAGCGCTAGTGTGTCTGGATAATTTAGATGCCATTGCCGGCCAAAGGGAGTGGGAGCACGGCATTTTTAACTTTTTTAATCGCTGCCGTGAGCGAGCCAATTGCTCATTAGTGATTAGTGCAAACCATGCACCGCGCCATCTAGGCCTTACTTTACCCGACTTAGCCTCGCGCCTCGACTGGGGCGTGGCCTATCAGCTAAAGCCTCTGGACGATGAAGGTAAGCTTAGCGCCTTACAGCTGCGCTCTGAATTGCGTGGCTTTAAGTTGCCTACCGATGTGGGGCGCTTTTTATTAAGTCGTTTATCTCGAGACATGAGTACCTTGCTCGCAGCGCTAGACTTGCTAGATAACGCTTCGTTTCAAGCCAAGCGAAAAATTAGCATCGCGTTCGCCAAAGAGACTTTAGGGCTTTAAGTGAAGAGATAGCGCCCGGCGCCAAGGAAGAGCAAGATAGTGTTGAGTGCTTAGCAAAATCCGCCGTAAACCCTCGCCCGTAGGGCGGGGATATAAGGCGGGCGCGAAGCGCTTTATTCGATAGCTGTTTGGCTTTCGATATATGTTTTTAACGTATCAAGCGTTGCGCCCCCAGCTGTACAAGCAAAGTAAGATCGTGACCATAGTGCGGCATTTTTACTTTGTCTTTCTAGGTGACTGTTTTGCAATCTCAGCATGCGAGACGAAACCGACTTAAGGTTGTTGACCATCACGCTAACGGCCAACCTAGGCGGATAAGAGATCAGCAAATGCACATGGTCAGCTTCACCGTTCATTTCTACCAATTCACACTCCAGCTTCACGCAAGCTGATTCAAACGCTTCGCGAAGTTGTCCGATCATTATCGCATCGAACAGCTTGCGCCTATATTTTGTCGTAAACACCAAATGAACAACGAGTTTACTAACGCTATGGCGTTTACGAAGGTAGCCAAATAAGATCGCTTCACTCTGTACACTCACTTTAAATATGCTCTAATAAGCTTATACTGTGTTTAGTTTAGTCGTGAGGGCTGAAATATGCTATACAAATTCGAGATTAGCGGGATTTCCCATTCAGGCAACCCCAGTGTTTATTTTTCGTGTACTCATTGTGGGCGTATGGATTTTGATATGCCTGGCT
>JAAYRH010000231.1 GCA_012518835.1 Aeromonadales bacterium
CAAGGATTAGGTAAAAACCTCTATCCCACCTTAAGTGTGCGAGAAAATATCGAGTTTTTTGCCAACTTGTTTGGTCAAAGCAAAGCCGAGCGCGAACGGCGCATAACAGAGCTGACCCAAAGTACCGGCCTTGGCCCTTTTACCGAGCGCCCTGCGGGCAAACTCTCGGGCGGCATGAAGCAGAAGCTGGGACTGTGCTGTGCCTTAATTCACGACCCCGAGCTATTAATTTTAGATGAGCCCACCACGGGAGTGGATCCGTTATCGCGCCAGCAGTTTTGGGATTTAATTAATCGCATTCGCCAACAGCGCCCCACCATGAGTGTGCTAGTAGCCACAGCTTACATGGATGAAGCTCAAGAGTTTGACTGGCTGGTGGCCATGGATGAGGGCAAAGTGTTAGCCACGGGTACGCCCCGAGAGTTACTGGCGCGCACCTACAGCCAAGCGTTAGAACAAGCCTTTATTAAACTGCTGCCCGCCGAAAAGCGCGCACAACATAAAGCGGTGACCATACCGGCGCGCGTCCCCAGTGAAGAAATTGCTATTGAAGCCACCGGTTTAACTAAACGCTTTGGTGATTTTACGGCCGTCGATAATGTTAATTTTCGCATTGAGAAAGGCGAAATTTTTGGCTTTCTTGGCTCTAATGGTTGCGGTAAATCCACTACCATGAAAATGCTCACCGGCCTGCTACCTTTTAGTGAAGGCGAGGCCAGCTTGTTTGGCCAACCTGTTGACCCCCATGATTTATCCATTCGCCAGCGTGTCGGCTATATGTCGCAGGCTTTCTCGCTGTATGGCGAGTTAACGGTATTACAAAACCTAAAGCTGCACGCTCGCTTATATCAAATGCCCAAAGCGGAGCGCGAGCCGCGCATTCAAGAAATGCTCACCCGCTTTTCTCTCACTAGCGTGGCCCACAGCTTGCCTAACAGCTTACCGTTAGGGGTACGACAGCGACTTTCATTGGCGGTGGCGGTATTACATAAGCCAGAAATATTAATCCTAGATGAGCCGACCTCAGGCGTCGATCCCATTGCACGCGATGGCTTTTGAGAGCTCTTAATTCATTTATCCCGCGTGGAACACGTCACCATTTTTATCTCTACTCACTTTATGAACGAAGCTGAGCGCTGCGATCGCATGTCGTTAATGCATGCCGGTAAAGTGTTAGCCAGCGATACCCCTGCGGCCATTCAAGCTCAGCGTAACGCCCCTACCCTAGAGGCCGCTTTTGTTGAATACTTGGCCGAAGCCAGTGACGATTTACCCGATAATCATAGCCCCCTGAGCGAACCTAGTACCACTGCCAATGGCCATGACGCGCCAGCGCGCTTTAGCTTTCAGCGGTTATTTAGTTATGCCCGTCGTGAAGCTAAAGAGCTACGCCGCGATCCAGTACGCGGTATGTTAGCCTTATTAGGCAGTGTGATTTTAATGTTCATTATCGGCTATGGCATTAGCATGGACGTAGAAGACCTATCGTATGCGGTGCTCGATTACGACCAAACCACCACCAGCCAAGCCTACTCGCTTAATCTAGCCGGCTCACGCTACTTTATAGAGCAACCACCCTTAGATAATATTGATGAGCTAGATGATCGTATGCGTCGCGGCGACATTAGCTTAGGCGTGGTGATCCCGCCCGGTTTTGGCCGTGATTTAAAACGCGGTAATCTGCCTGAGGTGGCCTTTTGGGTAGATGGCTCGCTACCCAGCCGCGCCGATACCGTAAAAGGCTATGTGCAAGGTATTCACATGGACTACTTAATGGGCTTAGTTAGCCAAGCGCCTACCGCCGAGCTGCCAACCGCTGCCAATGTAGAAGTACGCTATCGCTATAACCCCGATGTACAAAGCTTGCCCGCCATGGTGCCTGCGGTCATCCCCATGCTGTTGATGATGATTCCCGCTATGCTTACCGCACTGGGGGTAGTGCGAGAAAAAGAAATGGGCTCTATTACTAACTTTTACGTGACCCCCGTGACCCGCAGCGAGTTTTTACTAGGCAAACAACTGCCCTATATTATGCTCGGCATGGTGAACTTTTTTATTATGATCGTTCTTGCCGTGTATATATTTAAAGTGCCCGTTAAAGGCAGCTTACTTACCTTAAGTGTGGCGGGCTTATTATATGTTATTTGCTCTACCGGCTTAGGCTTACTGATTTCCTCAGTGCTTAATAGCCAAATTGCTGCCATTTTTGGCACCATGATCGCCACTTTAATTCCAGCAGTGCAGTTTTCTGGCATGTTGCATCCAGTATCAGCCATGGAAGGCACCGGTGCTCTTATTGGCCAGGTATACCCTACCGCGCACTTTCTTATAATTAGCCGTGGCGTATTTGCTAAAGCACTGGGTATGGTGGATCTCTACCCTTATTTGCTGCCGCTGCTTGTCGCCATTCCACTCTTGCTGTTCCTCAGCATTCTTGGTCTTAAACAGCAGGAGCAATAAGATGCGGGCGCTTACCAATATTATTCAACTGGGCATTAAAGAGTTGCGCAGCTTAGCGCGAGACCCGGCCTTGGTGTTATTGATTATTTATGCCTTTAGCTTAAGTGTGTATTCCAGTGCCACTGCGGTACCAGAAGCGCCATTTCGTGCTACCGTAGGCGTGGTAAATGAAGATCCTTCCCCTTTAAGTTACCGTATTTTAGATGGCTTTCAGCTGCCCTATTTTGTGCCCCCTGTGCCCATCACTCACCAGCAAATGGATAAAGGTATGGATTCAGGTGCTTATACTTTTACCTTGAATATCCCACCCGACTTTCAAAAGGATTTATTAGCCGGGCGCCAGCCCGCCATTCAGCTGAACGTAGATGCCACTCAGGTTAGTCAGGCCTTTACTGGCGCGGGCCACATTCAGCAGATTATTAACAGTGAAGTCAGTACTTTTTTGCAACGCTATCATAGCCAATCACCCTTGCCGGTCGCCGCCGTAGTACGCATGAACTATAACCCCAACTTAGAGCGCGCTTGGTTTGGTGCTGTGAACTCGGTGATTGATCAAATTACCATGCTGTCTATTATTTTAACCGGCGCCGCCTTAATTCGTGAACGCGAACACGGCACCATAGAACACTTACTAGTGATGCCGATTACGCCCGTTGAAATTATGCTCGCTAAAATATGGTCGATGGGGTTAGTCGTGCTCTTAGCATCGGCGCTATCTTTATATTTTGTGGTGCAAACCTGGTTGGCGATACCATTGGCCGGCTCGCTAGGATTATTTATGGCAGGGGCGGCGCTGCATTTGTTTGTGACCACCTCTATGGGTATTTTCTTTGGCACGCTGGCACGTTCGATGCCCCAGCTAGGGCTGTTGATAATTCTGGTATTAATTCCATTACAAATTTTATCTGGCGGCATGTCGCCCCGCGAAAGTATGCCTGAAATAATTCAGCACCTTATGCTGGCCGCACCTACCACTCACTTTATTGAATTGGCCCAAAGTATCTTATTTAAAGGTGCTGGCTTAGGTATCGTGTGGCCGCAGCTATTGGCTTTATTAGCCATTGGTACAGTATTTTTTATGATAGCTTTGTCACGGCTTCGTACTTCGTTAAATTAAAGGCTATTAAATTCTAACTCGTTTAGTCTATGCTGATCACTAGATCGGCTTCGTTTGAGCGCAGATCTAACGCCATTTATTCACTCGGCTACGTCAGTAATCTCTGACCTAACGCCTTGGCGAAGCGAGGCTACTATGCGACAACAGACACCCAGCTTTTCTGTTCAGGAATACCGCTCTCGTTTACAAAAAGTGAGAGCGGCGATGGTAAAGCGACAGCTTGATACCTTAATTATCCACGATCCGGCCAATATGGCGTGGCTCACGGGGTATGACGGCTGGTCTTTTTATACCCCGCAAGTGGTGGTGGTAGGTCCCAGCGGTCAGCCCATCTGGTTTGGCCGACATATGGACTCTAACGGTGCTAAACGCACTGTGTATTTGGCTGAAGAAAATATCACCTGGTATCCCGACTACTATGTGATGAACCCACCGCTCAATGCCATGGAATATTTAGCGAACCAAGAGCTAAAGCCCCGTGATTGGGCCTATGGCCGCATTGGGGTGGAAATGGACAGTACCTATTTCACGCCGGCCGCTTATTTTGCGCTACAAACCCACCTACCCAACGCCACCTTAGTGGACGCCGATGGGTTGGTGAATGCCTGTCGCGCTATTAAATCAACAACCGAGCTGCGCTATATGCGTATTGCCGCACGCATTGTCGAAAAAATGCATGAGGCAGCGCTAGACATCATGGAGCCCGGCTTACCTAAGCACCATTTAATTGCCGAAATTAGCCGAGTAGCCACGCTAGGTTACGACGGCCATGCCGGTGATTATCCCTCTATGGTGCCGATGGCGCCTTCGGGTCGCGATACCTCGGCCCCTCATCTCACCTGGGATGAGCGCCCGCTTAATTATAATGAAGGCACTTTTTTAGAATTAGCCGGTTGTCATAAGCGCTATCATGCCATTTTGTGTCGAACCGTCTATTTAGGACAGCCTACCAGTAATTATTTACGCGCCGAAGAAGCCCTCAACGAAGGTTTAGCAGCGGGACTCGCGGTTGCCAAACCCGGCAACCGTTGCTCCGATATTGCCAATGCGCTCAACGCCACCTTAGCTAAATATGGCTTTTGCCGAGCCGGTGCCCGCTGTGGTTATCCTATTGGCCTTAGCTATCCACCCGACTGGGGCGAGCGCAGCATGAGCTTGCGCAATAGTGATCACACTATTTTAAAAGCCGGCATGACCTTTCACTTTATGCCCGGCCTCTGGCTAGACGATTGGGGCATGGAAACCACCGAAAGTTTAGTAATCACCCCCAGCGGCGGCGAAACCTTATGTAACTATCCACGCCAATTATTTGTGAAGAAATAAAACTTTTATTCATATCTCTGCCAGCGTAAAGCTGGCAGATTAAATACAGCAGATACTCAATAAAAGCCTAAATTACAACATAAAAACTATAATACTTATAAGATTATTTTTATATTTTTGCTAACCAACGCATTACTTG
>JAAYRH010000028.1 GCA_012518835.1 Aeromonadales bacterium
ATATTCCCTTTTGTGTGGCGGGCGGCATTAAGTCGGTCGCTGAAGCGGCACAAATTTTAGAATATGGCGCCGATAAAATCTCCATTAACTCCCCTGCTTTAAGCAATCCGGCGTTAATTACTGAGCTGGCCGACACCTTTGGTAGTCAGTGTGTGGTGGTGGGCATCGACTCTTACTTTGATGAAGCCACCGGCGTGTATCAAGTGCATCAGTTTACCGGTGATGAAAGCCGCACTCAGGTCACTAACTGGACTACTCTCGATTGGGTGGCCGAAGTACAAGAGCGCGGCGCGGGTGAAATCGTGTTAAACGTGATGAATCAAGATGGTGTGCGCCAAGGCTATGACATTGAGCAACTGCTTAAAGTACGCGCGATTTGTAAGGTGCCGCTGGTGGCCTCGGGAGGTGCCGGTGCCAAAGAGCACTTTTTAGCCGCCTTTAATAACGCCGACGTAGACGGCGCGCTCGCCGCGTCGGTATTTCATAAAGGTATTTTAAATATCGGTGAGCTTAAGCAATATTTAGCCCAACAAGGAGTGGCCGTTCGTGACTAATTCTTCTTTTGATGTAATGGCGCTGGATTGGGATAAAGTCGATGGCTTAATGCCAGCGGTAGTGCAAAACAGCCACAGTGGCCAAGTATTAATGCTGGGCTATATGAACCAAGCCGCCCTTGCCCATACCCTAGAGACCAAACAGGTGACGTTTTTTAGCCGTACTAAAAATCGCTTATGGACCAAAGGCGAAAGCTCGGGTCACACCTTGCAGTTAGACGATATTAGTACCGACTGCGATCAAGACACCTTGTTGGTCACGGTCACGCCCATTGGCCCGACCTGTCATTTAGGTCATACCTCTTGTTTTAATGACCAAGTGGCGCCTAATTTGAGCTTTTTAGCCGAGCTTGAGCAAGTGATCGCCAGCCGTAAAGGTGCCGATCCTAAGTCCAGTTACACGGCCAGCCTGTACGCCAGCGGCACTAAGCGCATTGCGCAAAAGGTGGGTGAAGAAGGCGTCGAGACGGCACTGGCGGCCACGGTGCACGATCAGGATGAGCTGGTGAATGAGTCTGCTGACTTGTTATATCACTTAACGGTATTGCTACAGCAAGAAGGCTTAGCACTGAGTGATGTAATAGCCAAGCTGCAAGAGCGCCATCAGTAAGCCAATACGTATTGAGTAAAGAGACGTTGTTATTATCACCGCTGTCAGCCTGTGCGACAGCGGTTTTTTTATCGAGAAAGCTTATGTTTAAAAACCTGTTCGGCGGATTATCATTACTTTTATTGCTAAGCAGCTGTATGTTCTCCCCTGATGCGCCAAACACCATCGCCCCCTTGGTTTATCAAGTCGGTAATGAAGCTTATACGCTAGAAAAATCTTGTGTTAGTAATATATCCCTCAGTCATTATGGTGACGGGATCTGGTTAGAGGTAACTCCTAGCCAGGCCTGCGCAATGCGTTTTGAGCAATTTATTAGCGAGCATCTCGGTGAGAAGCTAAAAGTGAGCTTTAATCATCACGCTGTTACTGATGCCACTCTTATCGCCTCTCCAATTAGATTGCATTCAGGCTTTCATCAGCATATTAGCCAACTCGCTGAAGCAAAAAACATTATCGCCTACTATCAAGCGCCATAGCGTTTAATAATAACTACGCCCACCTACTCATTATGTTAAATAAAGGAGTGAAGATGCTTAAAGACATTGATTTTGCCGCCTTGTATCGCGCGCATATGGCCCGTAGCGGTCGGCAGGCCAAACCCGCCAGCAGTTGGGATGCTAAAGCCGAGCAGATGAGCACTGAAATGAGTGACAGTGCGTATGCTAAGGCGTTTGTGGCACAGGTAGTGTGTAGCGAGCAAGATACGGTGCTGGATGTGGGCTCAGGCCCAGGCACCATTGGGTTAGCGCTGGCGCCTAAAGTAAAGCAAGTTTATTGCCTTGATTATAGCGCCGGTATGTTAGCGGCCATGGAGCGCAATGCTGCCGCTTTACATATTACCAATGCCCAGCCTATGTTAGCGTCTTGGGAAGATGACTGGGCCAAGGTGCCGCGCTGTGACATTGCGGTGGTCTCACGCGCCAGCATTGTTGCCGATATGGCAGATGCGCTTAATAAGCTCAATGCGATTGCCACTAAGCGCGTGTATCTCACTCAATTGGTGGGCGGGCGTTTTAGCAGCCGAGAAATGGCTGAGTTGTTAGACCGACCCGACACCAGCTTTCCCGATCATATGTACATTATTAATCTGCTGTATCAGCGTCATATCTACCCGACGCTTACTTATATTGAAATGCCGAGTCGACTGGCAGGTGCGACTAATGAGGCCGAGTTTATTGATAAAGTCGCTAATAGCTTTGGCCCGTTAAGTAACGAGGAACAACAGAAGGTGGCTGCCTGGTATCAAAAGTGGCCAGATTATGCACAACAAGGCGGCGAGCCGCAGCGCTGGGCCTTGTTAAGCTGGACACCCGCTTGACATGAAGTGAGTGTATGTTACCTTTCTGCATGATTGAGAACTATTGCTATTATCACTACCCATTGCACCACCGCATTGTTGCGGTAAGCTAAAGGATATTACTTTATGTCAAACTCTGTTCGCACCGTTTCTAAAGTGAGTGCTATCGCGCTCTCGACCATGATGTTATTTAGCCCACTGAGCGCCCATGCCGACTTAATTATTTATAATGGTCAGCATAAAACCGCGACCATAGCGCTGATTGACGCCTTTAAAGAACAAAGTGACATTAAAGTAACCACCCGTGAAGGCTCAAGCAATGAGTTGGCGCACCAGATTGTAGAAGAAGGTAAGCGCTCACCTGCCGATATTATTTATACCGAAGAGTCTACGCCGCTGATCATGCTGGCGAATAAAGGACTACTTAGCGAAATTGATGCAAGCACGCTCGAGAATATTCCTGCTGAATACCGTGATGAGCATGGCCAGTGGGTGGGGCTACTGGCGCGTTCGCGGGTATTGGCCTATAACCCCGAGCTGATTAAAGAAGATGAGCTACCTACGTCGGTCCAAGATCTCACCGAGTCAGAATGGAAAGATAAGTTTGCCTTTGTTAAAACCAGTGGCGCCTTTCAAAAGCAGCTATCGGCAATGATCAAACTCGAAGGCCGTGAGACCGCTAAAGCTTGGTTAGAGGGTTTGAAAGAAAACGGTAAAGTATATCGTCATAATAAAGCGGCATTAGATGCGGTTGAACGGGGTGAAATTCCGTTTGCCATGATCAATAACTACTACTGGGACAGCATGGCCCGTGAAAAAGGCGCCGATAACTTAAACTCCCGTTTGTACTTTATGGGTACCGAAGACTTAGGTGACTTGGTGACGGTATCGGGCGCGGCCATCTTAAAATCCAGTAAAAACCAAGATGAAGCCCAAGCGTTTATGGCGTTTGCTACCAGTGAAGCCGGTCAGCAGATCTTAACCGACAAAAGTGCCCAGTACCCACTCAACAGCAAAGTAGACACTAAAGGTCTTAAACCGTTCTCTGAGTTAACGCCGCCCAATGGCACGCTAGATTTGGGTGAATACAGTGATGGCAAAGCCGCTATTGAGCTGCTGCAAGAGGTGGGTTTATTATAAGCGCACCTTGCCTATGAGTAAGCGAGTATTCGCTGCTGTGGTCTAAGGAAAGGCCCCGATCCGACCGGAGATGTCACTGATGTCTCCGGTTCGTTTTTTTATTCACCGTTAACTTTTGTAGTCAGGTTTATTGATGTCGAGCTCACTTTCTCCTACCAAACGTACCCGCCGCGTGCCGTTCAGTTTAATGCTGCCGGTGAGCTTGCTGGTATTATTAACCTGTCTACCGCTGCTCTATATTGTGCTGCGCGCGCAGGAAGCAGGTTGGAGTCAAGCGGCTGCGCTTATTTTTCGCCCTCGGGTCACCGAACTTTTAATTAATACTGCCCTGCTGGTGGTGTGTGTTACGGTGTTGAGTACGCTGATTGGGCTTATGACCGCTTGGTTAATTGAGCGCACTAATTTACCTAAACGAAAATTATGGAATGCGCTAGTCACCCTGCCCTTTGCGGTGCCGGCGTTTATTAGCAGTTACAGTTGGATTTCTATTTTACCGCGCTTGGAAGGCTTTAGTGGCGCGGTGCTGGTGCTCACCCTGTCGAGCTATCCGCTAGTGCACTTGCCAGTGGCTGCGGCGTTACGCGGTATGGACTCAGCTCTAGAAGAAACCTCGCGCTCGTTAGGCTTTGGTCGAGTCGCCACTTTTTTTCATGTCATTTTGCCTCAGCTGCGCATCGCTATTTTAGGTGGAGCCATCTTAATTGCGCTGCATATGCTGGCAGAGTTTGGGGCTTTGTCGTTTTTAAACTATGAAACCTTTACCACCGCCATCTTTGATCAATATAACGTGGCCTTTAATGGCGCTGCCGCCGCCATGTTGACCTTAGTGTTATTGGTGTTGTGCTTGATCATGCTGAGCTTAGAGTTATTGATCAGAGGCAAAGCTCGCTATGCCATTGAGCGCAAAGGAACCTCGGGTGCGCTAGAGCTGATCTCCCTTGGTTGGATGCAGCCGTTAGCGGTGGCGGGCTTAGTGTTACTGGTAATACTGGCAGCCGGCGTGCCCTTGGGCACCATTGGCTATTGGTTATATACCGGTACTTCCAGCGCATTTAATGGGGCTGACATTATGGGCGCTCTTACTACTACGCTGAGTTTTGGTTTTAGTGGCGCGGTGCTCACCATTATTTTTGCGCTGCCGCTGGTGTTTTTAGCGGTACGCTATCAAGGGGTGCTGGCCACGCTAGCGGAGCGGTTACCTTATTTTATCCATAGCTTGCCGGGCTTGGTAGTAGGCTTAACCTTGGTGTTTTTTGCCATTCGCTATGCCTATCCCTTTTATCAAACCACGCCGTTATTGCTGATTGGCTACGCCATGCTGTATTTACCGATGGCGCAGTCCTCGATTCGCGCCGCCTTAGTACAAGTCTCTAAGCAGCTAGAAGAAATTGCCAGCTCGCTGGGCAGCAATGCGTTGTCGGTCTTTATGCGCATTACCCTGCCCTTAATTGCTCCCGGCGTAGGCGCGGGGCTGGCACTGGTGTTCTTACAGATCATGAAAGAGCTTACCGCCACTTTATTATTGCGCCCCACCGGCGTGGATACCCTCGCAACTAAGGTGTGGGAGCACACTTCTAACGCAGAATATGGCGCTTCGGCGCCTTATGCGGCGCTATTAATTTTAATCTCTGGTTTGCCGGTGTATCTATTGACCATGCGCTCGTTTACGCAAGGCAGTAGAAAGCCAGGTTATTGAGGTGAATGATGAAAAAGTTAACGATTGATAATGTGTCAAAGCAATTTGGTGAAGTTAAGGCCTTACAGCAAATTTACCTTGAACTAGAAGAAGGCAAGATCTTAGCGGTATTAGGCCCCTCAGGCTGTGGTAAAACTACTCTGCTCCGCTCGATTGCCGGCTTTGAAACCCCCGACAGCGGCACTATTACCATCGACGGCCAGCCCATGCTCAATAGCCAAATTAACGTGAAACCCGAGCATCGAAAAATTGGCTACGTTCCTCAGCATGGGGTGTTATTTCCTCATTTATCGGTGGAGAAAAACATTGCCTTTGGTTTAACGGGATTAAGCAAACAAGAAAAAGCCCAGCAAGTAGATGACATGCTTAATTTAGTGGGCATGGCAGGCTTAGGTAAACGCATGCCCCATGAGTTGTCTGGCGGTCAGCAACAGCGAGTAGCATTGGCTCGCGCTTTAGCTCCTTCGCCTTCGCTAGTGCTGTTAGATGAGCCCTTTTCGGCGTTGGATGCCAGCTTACGTATGGCACTGCGTGAAGAAGTGAAAGCCACCTTAAGTGCGATTGGCGCCACCGCCATTATTGTGACCCACGACCAAGAAGAAGCCTTATCGATGGCCGACTTAGTGGCGGTGATGCGCCAAGGCAGCTGCGTACAAATTAGTGATCCGGTGTCGCTATATAAATACCCAATGGATCTTAAAGTGGCGCAGTTTGTTGGAGAGGCCACCACCATTGCCGCTGATGTGAGTGACGGTCATATACAAAGCTTCTTTGGTAAATTATCAATGGCCCCAGCTTGTCAGGCGCCCAACTGTAAGGCGGCCACCATTATGATCCGCCCCGAGCAGTTTGTGCTTAGCCCACCCAATGAACAGCAGTTAGGGGGCCGAGTGCTAAAAACCATTTATTATGGCCATAACGCCCTCTTACATTTAAAAACCGATGCCAAGTTTGGTAGCAAAGAAATACAAGTGCGAGTAAGTGGCGCTCGCACCTTTACGCCCGGTGAATATGTGGGGTTAAAAATTGATGGTGATGTAATGGCCTATCCCGCCTAATCTGCTAGGCCATATTATTACCATCTGGTTGAGCCCCGTTATTAGGCGGCGCCGTTGGCGTGGGTAAGCGCTCAATAAGGCGGTCTAGGTCTTGAATATGAATATCTTGCTGTGGAAAAGGAATTTCTATGCCCACTTCGCTAAATCGTTGATAAATGGTGAACAGCAACTCTGACTTAATCGCTGCAATATCCCCCACGTTATTTAAAATACAGCGTAACTCTAAATTCAAACTATTATCGCCAAAATCGATCATCAGCACCTGAGGGCCAGGTTTTTTTTGTACCCCTTGTTGTTCATGACCGATAGCGAGTAGCAAACTACGTACCTGCTCTAGATCGCTACCATAAGCCACACCCACCGGCAGCGCCAGCCGACCTCGCTTTGAACTTAAGGTCATGTTTTTAACGGTGCCGGCAATCAGCTCCGAGTTGGGTACAATAACGTCATGCCGATCAAAGGTTTGAATGCGGGTGGAGCGCACCGAGATCTTTTGGACTATCCCGCTGTAACCCGACACTTCTATCCAATCCCCTTCTTTAATGGGTCGCTCAATCAGTAAAATGATACCGGATACAAAGTTAGAGACGATGGTTTGTAAGCCAAAACCAATGCCCACCGACAGCGCACCTGCCACCACTGCTAAGCTGGCTAAATTTAAGCCCGCCGAGGACACGGCAATTAACGCCGCCAACATCAAGCCGCCATAGCCTACTCCGGTCACGACGGCGGTTTTAGCGCCCGCATCCAATCGCGTGCGCGGTAATACGGTAAAACGGAGTAAACGCTGTAACCAGTGGGTTACTAACATACCAAGGCCAAACACCACCACCAGCACTATAACCATATCCAGTGACAGGCGAATTTCACCAATTTCTATGCCATTGGTTAGCACATACCATACTTCGGTAATATCGGTGACTTGGGCACCCCACGTAATAGCCAGCAAGGGCAATAGCAAGCAGCCTAGCACTAGCACTACTAATACCGGTAAGAGGCTTGGGGTATTGCTCTCTACTCGTTTTGGCTTACCTATCGCATGAATGGCTGCCAGTATCAGATGATATAAAAATAAGGCGAAGCCTAATTGCGCCAAGGTCAGTAGCAAAGGCACCACGGCATAGCGGGCTAAATTAACTAAGCCTAACACCACTAATAAAGGCGCCACTAAGGCCGACACCCGCATTAAATACGCCATGCCGGTTAATAGGTGAGCCGACTCTTGCTCCTGCTCATTGGGCTTATGTGCTAAGGGAGTACGCTTATATAAAAATAAGGTGGCTAAACGCCAGAGCAAGAGGCTGATCACGATAAACAGCGGCAGCGAGACGACCGAAATAGTGGCAGCGCTAAATTCATGTTCTTGCATCATGCTTTTCAACAGCATAAATATCGCTAATATGCCGCCGAGCCCTTGGCATAACCGCACCCCTTGCTTAGCTACCGCATCATTAAAGGGCAGCATGCGCTTGCGGCTTAACGTGGGCGCAAACAAGGTATGCCCCAACCAATGGGCCATCACCATAATAAACGCCACTAACGGCAACGCTTGACCAATCGCGCCAATAGCACCTAACTTAGGTACCGGCAAGCCCAACAATGGCAAACTGAGTAGCCACACCCCCAAGCCAAGCAGCGGTAATAATAAATGCGCAAAGTTCGATAATACGGCAGCCAACCAGCGCTCTTGCTGGCGTTCACTATTAATAACCACACTTTCTAAGCGATGCACCAGCCGGCGTTGCCCTCTTGTCATTAGCCAACCGCCTACGACGAATAAACCCGCCAGCAACAGCCAATCGCCTCGGCTAAAGGCGCCTTGTTGACGATAAGCACGTTGCTGGGCCAAATCTTGGTGGGCCTCTTGGGTGAGCTGCTGGATATACTCTTTAAGTTGTTGCCACGCGATAGGCCAGCTGTTAGGTGAAAGCGGAGAAGGAAAACGAGTTAATAAGTGCTGGGCTTGATAGCTGCGCACCCGAGCGTCTACCTCGCGAATTAACAGCTCAGTGCTTTGTACCGTGGCCTTCGCATTCACGATGGGCTCTTGGGCTTGCGCTAAAGAAGCTAATAATTCATTACGCCGCTGGGAGCGCTCCTGCGACTCGGAGGCGGTGCTGTCGGGCACACCTAAGCTCGCCAGTTTCGCCTCTAAAGTCTTAGCTTCTAAGCTGCCCTTTTGTACTCGACTCGCGGCTTGATCTCGTACTGTAGCCAATTGTTGGCGTAAGCTAACTAAGACATGTAATTCTAAACTGGGTTCGGCTAATAATTGTTGCGCGCGCATGACTGTCAGTTCATGCTCGGTGTCGATATCCGCTAGCGGCTGGGCGAACAATGGCAGCCAAAAAAAACTTACCCACAAGCCAATTACCCAGCGTAATGTATTCATGATAAAAGCTCACTAGAGATAAGGCATACTCGCCTAAAACTTATCGAGTAACGATTCGTGATAGTCATTCGCATCTAAAGTGACATTAAATTGTTCTGCTAAGTTATTCAACTCGGTCTGTTTAATGGCTAATTCATCGCTGACAATCATGTTGTCATCTAACTGCCACAACAGACGCGAGCCTGCATAGCTGTATTGCAGTGCCAGCATCGCATCTATATCGCCTTGCTTAGCGGCGGCTTCTATTTTGCGTAGCTTACGCGCAATTTTATTGAGGCTTTTTTTCAGCTCCCATACATACACCACTTCCGTTAAATACGGGTGCGCGCGGTATTTGCTTAGCGTTAAGCCAATGACCAGCGCACTGCCTAGCACACCGATGGCATTCCAATGAAAATGGCTGCCACTGGGATCGGGAAATAACGCAATGAGTAGCTGAGAGCTTAATAAGCTTAATACCGCTAAACTGAGCGCACAGCCCCACATAACGCGTGTTAAATGTCGTCGATAACGCGCTTTATCAATATTTATGAGTTTCATACACACTTATTGTTGAAAAATAAAAGCAATTGTAACCGATAGCCCCGCCCTTCACTATCGCCGCTTACCCGTGGTCGCGAGTTCTCTGTTAAGCTGGCACTATTTGTGATTAATAGGCGTGCTATGCCCTTATCTGCTCCTAACAATACCATCGCCGTGTTTGTCGATGTGCAAAATGTCTATTACACCTGTCGCAGCGCCTTTAGCGCAAACTTTGACTACAATGCCTTATGGGCTGATTTGAGCCAGCACGGTGAGGTAATCGCCGCTTATGCCTATGCCATCGATAGAGGCGATGAAAAACAGCGCCAGTTTCAACATATCCTGCGTGCCATTGGCTTTGAAGTAAAATTAAAGCCCTTTATTCAACGCACCGACGGCTCAGCAAAAGGCGATTGGGATGTCGGGATCACCATCGATATGTTAGCCAGTGTCTCTCAAGCGGATATTTTAGTATTGGTGTCGGGAGATGGCGATTTTGCGCTGTTAGTCGATACCCTTCGCCACACTCACCATAAAACCGTTTGGGTGTATGGCACGGCGCCCTTAACCGCTAAAGCCCTAATGGACGCGGCGGATAAGTTTATCGCCATTGAAGCACCCTTGCTGTTATAGCAGATATAAAAAAACCGCCCGAAGGCGGTTTTTTTATCAAAATTCGCGATTAAATACGAACTAAGTCCAAGTGAGTCAGCTTAGGCTTAAAGGGATGACGTTGTACGTCTTGTACTTTAACCTTCACTTCTTTACCGTCGATAACAATCGTTAGCGGCTCAGTGTAGAAGCTGTCTTCAGCTTGAGCGATAATGGCTTTGTTATGATCCAAGGTAATGGCAACGGGCTCTTGGCCTGCACCATAAATAATGGCTGGAACTTTGTCTTCATGACGCAGGCGGCGGCTCGCACCTTTCCCCAGGTCTGAACGAACTTCAGCTTCAAATACGAATGACATAATATTCTCTCTATAAGTTAGTGGTAAGTACTGCGACCGGCACTTACCGGTAAAAAGCGCGGGGATATTAACACGCCCCACCTAGCACCACAACCTCGAGCGATTAACTTAATTCTTATTTAGCTGCAGCTGGCAATAGCCTGCGTAATACGCTTGTCAGAAATGGGATAAGCCGTGCCTAGGGTTTGGGCAAAATATGACACCCTTAGCTCTTCTATCATCCAGCGTATTTCGGCTACGTCAGGGCTCAGTGGCTGCCCTTTAGGCTGTTTGTTCAGCAAGGTTTGATAGGCATTTTGTACTTGTTGCACTTTAACCAAATGCGCACGGTCGCGGTGCGGATCAATGGCTAAACGGTCTAATCGACGCGCCACGGCGGTTAAATAGCGACTCACATCGCCAAGGCGCTCGGCTCCGGTGGCGGTCACAAACCCACGATATATCAACCCCGCCAATTGGGCTTTAATGTCGCTTAAGGCCATAGCCATCGATAAGTCGATGCGTCCTTTCAAGCGTTTATTCAGCTCATGGCTTTGGCTCAACAAGGTTTCTACCTGCAAGGCAATCGCCGCTACCGTGGGATTAAGCTCTCCTGCTACTTGATTTTTTAGCTGCTCAAAGGCCTCTGGCGTCCATACCGGCGCGCCAAACTTAGTCATTAACTGCTCGACCCCTGCCTGAATACAGTCATCCACTAAGTCTAATACCTTGCCATAGGGGTTAAAATATAAGCCTAGTTTGGCTTTATTCGGCAATTTTTCTTGTAGGTATTTTACTGGTGAGGGCAATTGTAATAACAGTAAGCGCGCTTGTCCTTGCCACATCGTTTGAGCTTGGCTCACTTCGTCTTCACATAAGATCAGCGCTACACTATTACCTTCGTCGCTCATCGCGGGGTAGGCTTTTACCTCAAAGCCCGCTCGCTTCGCACTGTAGGTAGCAGGAATTTCCTGAGCCGGAAACGCCACTAAACCAGTTTGCTCAAACTTTTTATCATCTACCGCCTCAGTAAGCGCCGTTTGTACCTGATCTTGTAACGAAAGCTTTAGCGCCTCTAAGTCGCGCCCCGCCGCTAGTACGTTATGCTCAGCATCTAAGATCTCAAAGCGCATCCGTAAATGCGGATCCAGTGCCGACCAGTCCCAATCTTCTTCAGGTACCCTGACTCCCGTCATGCGTAACAAGTGCTGCTCCATGGCACCGATCAGGCTGCCAGAAAACGGCGTCATGGCACCTAACAGCGCATCAGCAAAGTTAGGCGCTGGGACAAAGTGCTTACGCATGGGTTTAGGCAAAGAGCGGATCAAACCAATAATCAATTCGCGACGTAAGCCCGGCACTTGCCACTGAAAATTTTCAGCGACCACTTGGTTTAATAATGGCAGCGGAATTTTTACGGTTACACCGTCTTGCTCTTGACCCGGTTCAAATTGATAATCTAACGCAAGTGTCAGCCCGTCTTGTCGCCACACATCGGGATAATCTTGGCCGGTGACTTGCTCGGCGCCTTCTTTTAAGAGCATTTGGGTATCAAAATGCAGTTGTTCGGCATCGGCTTGGCGAGCGGTTTTCCACCACTGATCAAAATGGCGCAACGACACAATGTTCTCGGGCAAACGCGCATCATAAAAAGCAAACAGGGTGTCATCATCAATTACTAGATCACGGCGGCGCGATTTATGCTCTAAGGTTTGCGCCTCTTCG